>CAYNGP010000006.1:0-42322 GCA_964396885.1 uncultured Bacteroides sp.
TATACAGATGAAGAAACAGGACAAACAATCATCGCTGGTATGGGTGAGCTTCACCTTGAGATTATTGTTGACCGTCTTCTTCGTGAATTTAAGGTAGAGGCTAACGTTGGTGCTCCTCAGGTTGCTTACAAAGAAACAATTCAGGGCAACGGTCAGTCAGACCTTAAGTATAAGAGACAGTCAGGTGGTTCTGGTCAGTACGGTCACGTTAAAATCAGAATTATGCCTAACCTTGATGAAAACGGAATCGGCAAGGGTTACGAATTTGTTAACCAGATTGTCGGTGGTGCTATTCCTAAGGAATACATTCCTGCTGTTGATGCCGGTATCCAGGGCGCTATGAAGAGCGGTATTCTTGCCGGTTACAATGTTGTTGACGTTAGAGTTGAGCTTTACGATGGTTCTTACCACGAGGTTGACTCATCTGAAATGGCATTTAAGATTGCAGGTTCTATGGCATTTAAGGATGCTGCTAAGGGTGCTAACCCAATCATCCTTGAGCCTATGATGAAGGTTGTTGTTATCGTTCCTGAAGAATATATGGGCGATGTTATCGGTGACCTTAACTCACGCCGTGGTCAGATCCAGGGTATGGAAGACAGAGCCGGTGCTAAGCAGGTTAACTCAAGAGTTCCGCTTTCAGAGATGTTCGGTTATGTAAATGACCTTCGTTCTAAGACTCAGGGCCGTGGTCAGTACACAATGGAACCGGACGGCTATGAGCCAGTTCCAAAATCAATTAGTGAGTCAATTATCAGCGAAAGAGCTAAGAAAGACTAATAACTAATATAAATTATTAAAAAAGTCTTGATATTTTTATGTGTATTTGATAAAATATCTTTGACAATTTTACTATTGTAAATTTTAAGGAGGAAATTCCAATGGCAAAGGAAAAATTTAACCGTACCAAACCACACGTAAACATTGGTACAATCGGTCACGTTGACCATGGTAAGACAACTCTTACTGCTGCTATCACAAAATATCTTGCTAACAAGGGCTTTGCAAAGTTTGAGGACTATGCAGACATCGATAAGGCTCCTGAAGAGAAAGAGCGTGGTATTACAATCAACACTGCTCACGTAGAGTACGAGACAGAAGCTCGTCACTATGCACACGTTGACTGCCCAGGTCACGCTGACTATGTTAAGAACATGATCACTGGTGCTGCTCAGATGGACGGTGCTATCCTTGTTATCGCTTCAACTGATGGTCCTATGGCTCAGACTAAGGAGCATTTGCTTCTTGCTCGTCAGGTAGGCGTTCCAGCAATCATCGTATTCATGAACAAGACTGACCAAGTTGACGACGAAGAGCTTCTTGAGTTAGTAGAGATGGAAATCCGTGAGACTCTTGCTGAGTATGAGTTTGATGATGAGTGCCCAATCGTTAAGGGTTCAGCTCTTAAGGCTTTACAGGCTGCTTCAAACGACGATCCTGCTTGCGCTTGCATTCAGGAACTCATGGACGCTGTTGATGAGTATATCCCAACTCCAGACCGTAAGGCAGACCTTCCTTTCCTTATGCCTGTTGAGGACGTATTCACAATCACAGGTCGTGGTACAGTTGCTACAGGTAGAGTAGAGCGTGGTCAGTTAAAGACTAACGATACAGTTGAGATGGTAGGTCTTCACGAGGAGACTTCTTCAACAGTATGTACTGGTATCGAGATGTTCCGTAAGATCCTTGACTATGCTGAGGCTGGTGACAACATCGGTTGTCTTCTTCGTGGTGTTCAGAGATCTGATATTGAAAGAGGTCAGGTTCTTGCTGCTCCTGGCTCAATCAAGCCACACACAAAGTTCTCAGGTCAGGTTTACGTTCTTTCTAAGGACGAGGGTGGACGTCATACTCCATTCTTCAACAACTACAGACCTCAGTTCTATTTCAGAACAACTGACGTAACAGGTGTTATCACTCTTCCAGAAGGCACAGAGATGTGTATGCCTGGCGATAACGTAGTAATGAACGTTGAGCTCATCACTCCAATCGCTATCGAAGAGGGTCTTCGTTTCGCTATCCGTGAGGGTGGTAGAACAGTTGGTTCAGGCGTTGTTACAGCTATCAACGAGTAATCAATTACCTTAAATCATTAAGAGCAAGTCGAAAGACTTGCTCTTTTTTCATAATTATTGACAAGTAAACTTGGCAATGTTATAATAATTATGCAAAGCAAACTTGGCAAGGAGGACTATCTATGGATAAAAATGAAATTCTCAAAAAGAGTAGAAGAGATAACCGTAATTGTGACGAGTGGCAAAAAAGCATTATGCTTAAAGGGTATAGATTTGCAACGATTGTCACTGCCATTTTGCTTGGTATTTTATGCATTGCAAGACAAGATATTATCTTTTTGATTGTTATAATTATTATGAGCTTGTGCCGTGATATTTATGGTGCAATCAGAATGAGAAGAAAGGTTGATATTGTTTTAGTTATTTTTGATGTGTTATTTTGTGCAGTATGGGTTTATAATTATGTCAAAGGTGTTTTGTAGAATATTATTAAAAGTGTATTCTTTATTTGAATTTTGAGTTTTGTTGAATGTGTGTTTATATTGAAAGGAAAGGTTTATGGATAAGGATGAAATTCTTGCAATGAGCAGAAATGAAAACAAAAAACAGGATGAATATTATGCTGAGGTAAACAAATCAGGTCTTAGAGTTGGAATGTTATCTGTTGTAATCGTATGTTTTGCCTTAATGATCGTTGAGTATACTGTTTACGGAAATATTGATACCGGATACATTGTAATCATAACTGTTGTTAATGCTGTTATAAATCTTTATAAAGGTATAAAATTGAAAGACAAAGCTTTTATTATTGCTGGTATTTTATGGTCAGTTGTAACCGTGATTGATACTGCAAATTATATTATTCAGTTGGTAGGATAAAATGGAAGATAAATTAATACTGTATAATCGATTAAAGGAAATTAGAGCAAGCCGAAATCTTTCTCAGGCTCAGCTTGCAGAAATTGTCGGTGTTTCACGAAATACAATTAGCTCAATAGAAACAGGTCAGTATAGTCCAACAGCAAAATTGGCATTAGTTCTTTGTATTGCACTTGATGTAAAATTTGAAGATATGTTTTACTTTAATTAATATTACATGTAAAAAGCAACTAACCAGATTAGAGTTAGTTGCTTTTTTGTTTATCTTAGCAGTGGCAGATTACCTGTCAGTTTATTAATTTTCTTTTTATTTCCGCATATCAGTAGTCCCATATAATTTAAGGATTGTGCAGGTGTATCAGCCATTTTGGAGATATATTCATCATAAGTTTTACAGCTTTGTGCTAAGTCTGTAAAATCAACAACAGTTAAATCATTGTAATTTTCTTTTTTTAGTGTTTCGCTGAGTTTGTTCAATGAATTTCTGTTACTTTTCAATATGGGAACAGGGAATTCAATTATTCCGCTATGAATATTATTATCTGCATCCTTAATATCACAGCCAACAACAGATGGATTTTTCATTCCAAGTGTTATTCCGAGAATTGCTGCAGTGTTTGCGATTATGCCCATTGGCATATCTTCATCAATGACTATAACACATTTTTCATTATTTAAGTTCATTTATTCTCTCCTTTTTCTATTGAATTTGCTTTCTGAAACCAAAAGTCCTATTAATGTAAAAACAGTGCCAATTGCAGAAATTATGCTGAGTCTTTCTTTCAAAAAAATCGTAGAGGTCAATACTGTAATAACAGGAACAAGGTAAATATAAACACTTGTTTTTATTGCGCCCAAGGATTTGACTGCGTAGTTCCATGTAACAAAGCACAGTGCCGATGCACCCAATCCTAAATATAAAAGATTTAAAATATGTTTCGTATCGAATATTTCTTTTATATTCAGCTTGAAATCAAATATAAATATCAGTGGCAGCATAAAGATAATTCCATATGTAAACACTCTTCTTGTGGTGTGTATTGTGTTGTAACCAAAGCTGCTGATTTTCTTGGTGAGCAGTGAATAAACTGCCCATATAAATGCGGCAATCATAGCTAAAATATCACCAAGGGGATTAAGCTGTGTTTTTGCACCGTTAAAGCTAATCAAACAAATTCCAATCATCGCAATTCCAAAACCAATGAAAAAATTTGTTTTTAGTTTTTCATCATTTTTAGTAAATATATGAGAAAGAATGGCTGTGAAAAAAGGTGCAGTTGAAATGATTACCCCAACATTTGATGCCATTGTATGGGTCAGTGCAATATTCTCAAGCAGGTAATAAAGACATATTCCGCTTAATCCTGCCCCTGCAAAGGTTAATTCCTCCTTTAAGCTTTTTAACTTAAATAGCTTTGGTGAGATTATTGTAAGTGCCGCCAAACCCAAAGCAAAGCGAATAAATAGTATTTCAATAGGCGTGAAATCCGTCAGCAAAACCTTTGTAGATATGAAGGTGGTTCCCCATATTATGATTGTAATGAATGCCGACAAATGACCATTTGCACTTTTATTTTTCATGCACCTTCTCCTTAAATATGCGTCTGTAGGCGGCTGGGGAAAGCCCTATGAACATATTGAAAAAGTTTGAAAAATGGCTTTGGTCGGAAAATCCTGTCTGTATTGCAGCATCAACAGGTGTTGCACCTTGCTCTAAAAGCTCTTTTGCTTTGTTAATTCTGATTGTCTGCAAATATCTGTAGGGTGTAACTCCATTTGTTTTGGTGAATGCTCTGAGCAAGGTTGATTTGCTGAGATTGCTGCAACTGCATAAGTCGTTCAGTGTAATGTGTTTATTATAATTCTTTTCCATAAAATCACAGGCTTTGCGTATTTCTTCACGGCATATCGGCAGACTTTGTGAAAAGGGCTGGGCGTATTGCTCTATCAATAGCGAAATCAGTAATAATAGCAATTCCTCTTTTTCAAATTCTTTTGAGCCGTTCATTATCATTGTGTGTAATGAACGAAGATAGCTTCCCAATTCATTGTTGATTATTACATTTTCTGTGAATTCAGGTAATTCTGTTTTACCTGTAACTTCCTTAGTCAATGACCGCATAGTATCTTTTGAAATGTTTATTCCTCTGTAGTTAAATGTTTCTCCGTCTGCGTGAATACAGCCGTGACTATCCTTTGGATTGAAAATTAATATGTTTCTCTTGGTAATTCTGTATTCTTTATTTTTGCAGGACATCAGTCGTGTGCCGGCTTCAACAAAACCTATTACATAATAATCGTGAAAGTGATTCGGAAAGGACTGAATGATGCCTTTTAATTGATAAGCCTCCAGCTTTAAATCCTCATCATAGCAAATCGTTCGTGTTTCTTTTTTCAATTTGTCACCTCCAATATTTATATTATAATCAGCATTAAATAAAAAATCTTGTAAAATATCTTCAATAAAAAAACGGTATAGCAAACTATACCGTTAATTCGTTTATTACCATTTATTATAAACCTTTTCGCAGAAGGCATACATATCCTTGATTTCAAGCATTGTGCCGTCATCAAGTGTTGCTGTTCCGTTAAACAGTCCGTGCACCTGATGTGTTTTCATACCAAAAACATTCAGCGGCATCATATTGCTGTAATTATCATAGAATGGGGTCATTACCAAATCGAGGCGACCCTCCTTATCCTTAAAGTGCCAAGGTTTCATCCAGTTGTCGTTTATTTCAGGATCATCAACCAGATAAACCTCGCCAAGCTTGTGGCATTTGCCGTCATAAAACAATGCTGTTTCTGTAGCTTTTTCTGTGTTGCCAAACCCCCAGGTTAATTCAAAGCCAAATATTTTATCATTGATATATGTACTGCCGTTTGCCCAGTACCACATATTTGAATATGGCCAAACACCTCTGCCCCAGTCAAGGACGGTAAAGGTGTCTTTGTCTGAAAAGTCAATGCTTCTGTTACCCAGTTTAACTACACCCTTGGTTTTCATACAGTTGATTTTGTTTGTGTAGAAAAAGTGCCCCTGTTTATCAAATGGGGTTGCAATTGTAATGCTTTCGTGCTCGGGAAGTCTTTCAATAAAAAATTCTGCTTTAAGCTTTTTGCCCTTGCACTTTCCCTCAAAGAACAGTGTTCCGCCATTGGCTTTAATATCAAAGATTAACTTTGTGTCACCCTTTTGGAAGGTGAAATAATTTGCAGTGTCACCATTAATGTTAAGCCTGTTCTTATGTGGTGTGTTAAGCTCAAGCCCCATACAGTCAAACTTTTCGCCTGTTTTTAAATCAACATAGCCGAATGTCGCGCAGGATGCAAGTGAAATGTTAAAGAAATTAATCTGCACCATTTTACTGCCGTTACAGATTTGATAAAAATCCCATTCCTTAAGTCGCATAATTGATGGTGAAATACATTCTCTGTTGTACTCATAAAGGTTGTGCCTGCACCATCCGGGAGTATTCAGTGAGCCGTCAGGATTAAGGAGCGGTGTTTTTTGTGTGATTTCATTTTGAATTGACATTGCTTAACCTCCTGATTTTGTTTTATAATTTAATATTACTTTATTATCAAAGTTTTGTAAAGAAATTATTTTTCTCTGTAACTTTTGATGAGTTTATGCTATAATTAATTTTACAGTTTATTTTGAATTTTTTATTTTTATTGGAGCAGTTATGGCTGAAGAATTGGAAAATTTAACAGGTATAATTGAAGATATAACTTACCGGAACGAGTCAACAGGCTTTGGTGTTATTGAGGTTGATGCCAAGGAGGAATTTGTCACTGTTGTTGGTGTGCTCGGCAATGTTATGGTAGGTGAGGAGGCTGTGTTCCAGGGCGAATGGGTAATGCATCCAACCTTTGGCAGACAGTTTAAAGCCGTGCGTCTTCAGCGAACTCTGCCTGCTGATGCGTCAGGTATGCTCCGTTTTCTTTCTGCAGGTATTGTTAAGGGTGTGCGTGAGGCTACAGCAACTAAAATTGTTGAGCATTTTGGTGCAGATACCTTTAATGTTATTGAAAATGAGCCCGAGCGTTTGGCTGAAATCAAAGGAATTACCAGGTCAAAGGCTAAAAAAATCAGTCAGGATTTTAAAATGCAGTTTGCTGCAAGAGATGTTATGAATGGTCTTGCAGAATTAGGCTTAAGCCAACAGGAAGCATTTGATGCGTATAATCTTTATAAATCAAATGCCCTTGATATTATCAAAGAAAATCCTTATGCCTTTGTAGGTGAGGCAGGGGCATTTACCTTTGAAAGGGCAGACGAAATTGCATTCAATCTTGATGAGCCACCGTTATTTGACTATCGCTCACAGGCAGGTGTTGTTTATGTTGTAAGGCATAATCTGAATAATGGACATACCTGCCTGCCGAGAAACAGTATGATTAAGCCTGCTATGTCACTGCTTGACTGCAGTGAGGACGAGGTTGAGATTGCTATTGACAATGCGATTGATGTTAAACAGCTTGTCAGTGAGGTGATTGACGGCAGAGAATTTTTGTTTTTGCCTGAGATTTACCGTGCGGAGTCTGCTATAGCAGAGCGTATTCAGGTTATGCTGAACTTCCCTCCGCAGCAAAAGGATATTACGACTGATGAAATTTTAGCTTTTGAAGAGCTTAACAATATAACTTTTGATGAAAAGCAGAGAAGGGCAATTGAAATTGCTGTTAATAAAGGTATGCTTATTTTAACAGGTGGACCCGGTACAGGTAAAACCACAACTGTTAAGGGTATCATCAGCCTTATGAAAAACAGAGGGCTTGATGTGGCATTGGCTGCACCTACAGGAAGAGCCGCAAAAAGAATGAGTGAGCTCACAGGATATGAAGCCAAGACCATTCACCGTTTGCTTGAGGTTGAGTACAAGGATGGTGCAACGGAGCCGAGCTTTTGCCATAATCTGAGGAATCCGCTTGAGTGTGATGCTGTTATTGTTGACGAGCTTTCAATGGTGGATGTTACAATCTTTGCGGCATTACTTGATGCACTTCCACTTTCCTGCCGACTGATTATGGTTGGTGATAAGGATCAGCTCCCCCCTGTGGGCGCAGGTAATGTGCTTGCAGATTTAATAAAGAGCGGTTTAATCGGGGTTGTAAGCCTTGATAAAATATTCCGACAGGCTATGGAAAGCAGAATCGTTTCAAATGCGCACCGTGTAGTTAAGGGTGAAATGCCTGAGTTCTGCAATGATTCAAGCTCAGATTTCTTCCTGCTTAATGAGGATTCACGCTACAATGCACCGAGAAAGCTTGTTAATTTGGTGATTAACAGAATACCTGCAGGCTATGGCTATAATCCGCTTTCTGATATTCAAGTGCTTTGCCCCAGCAGAAAGGGTGAGGTTGGAACTGAAAATTTAAATGCTCTTTTACAGGAAAAGTTAAATCCTCCTTCAAGAGGAAAGGCTGAAATCAGAAATCGTGGTTACATACTCCGTGAAGGGGACAAGGTTATGCAGATAAAAAACAACTATGATGTCCCTTGGTTCAAAAGTGATGAAAATGGAACAGGTGTGTTCAATGGTGATATAGGAATATTAACACGCATTGATAAAGCAAATGATATTATCAATGTTCAGTTTGATGACAGAGAGGCAATGTACAGCATTGAAAATGCAAAGGAAATTGAGCTTGCATATGCAATGACAGTGCATAAAAGCCAGGGCAGTGAGTTTGACGTGGTTGTTATGCCAACTATTAATACTCCGCCAAAACTTGCTTATCGGAATTTGTTTTATACTGCTTTAACAAGGGCAAAAAATTTATTGGTTATTGTAGGTAATCAGGGCTCTATCAAAGCTATGGTTGATAACGATAAAAAGAGCAGACGCTACAGTGCTCTAATTCATTTTCTTTATAAGGATGATTCAAATCCTTTTGAATCTTGACATTATGTGCTTTTTAAAGTAACATTAATATATTAATTATTTAAGGAATGTTATTATGTTCGGTTATGATTTAGGTATAGATTTAGGTACCGGCAGTATTGTTATATCGGTTGTGGGCAAGGGTGTTGTGCTTGATGAACCGTCCTATGTTGCCTATGATACTGAAAGTGAAAAGGTTATATATGCAGGCAAAAGGGCTTATTTTCTGCAGGGCAGAGAGCCAAAGGGCATTGAGGTTATTCAGCCTATTGTCAATGGTGCAGTCAGCAATTATTCACTGGCTTGCCAGATGGTTAGGCATTTTATTAACAGAGTCATTAAAAGAAATATTTTCAGACCCCGTGTTGTTGCCAGTATTCCGTCCATCAGCACCGATGTTGAAAGAAGAATTTTAATTTCTGTTATCATCAATGCAGGTGCAAAGTCTGTCTGCCTTATTGAGGAAAGCCTTTGTGCTGCCTTTGGTTTCGGTATTGATCCGCTTAATCCGGGTGGTGTTTTTGTTATTGATGTGGGTGCAGGCACAACAGATATGGCCGTTGTTTCACAGGGCTCAATCAGTCAGAATGAAACAATCAAGGTTGCAGGTGACAGCTTTGATGAAGCTATTGTTAAATATATGCGTGATAAATATGATGTTTTAATTGGTTTAAGAACGGCAGAGGATATTAAGATGAATATTGGCTGTGCCGTTTATCGTGACAGTAATGTTACAATGCTTGCAAAGGGCAGAAATCAGACTACCGGTCTGCCTGAAACAGTAGAAATTACAGGTAATGAAATCTGCGACTGCTTAAAGCCGCAGCTTGATAAAATTGTAAATACAGCTAAAGAGCTTTTTGAACGCACATCACCACAGCTTGTCAGTGATATTACGAACGGCGGTGTTCTGCTGACAGGTGGTTGCTCACAGCTTTACGGACTTGATAAGCTAATCAGTGAAAAATTAAAGGTGCAGGTTACTGTACCTGTTCATCCTGATTTGTGCGTGTCAAAGGGATGTGAGGTTGCACTGAAAAAAATGGGTCTTCTTGACCGGTATGGTTATACCTTTAAAACGAAGGAAGAGGTAAAAACAAGATAATAATAAATAGGGAGGTGGCACTGTGGATAGATTTTCAAAATATAATCCAAAGGCTGCCTTCTCATTTTTTTTGCTTGAAATCATTCTGACAATTGTTATTTTTAATCCTGTTATGCTTGCAGTGTCCTTCGTGTCAGCATTTGCATATAAGCTAAAGTTAGACGGCAGGGGAGCAGTGTCCTATCTTTTTAAGTTTATTTTGCCCCTTGTTTTACTTGTAACAGTGTTTAACTTTGCTTTTTCGCACTATGGAATGAGTATTTTGTTTATTTGGCGTGATATGCATTTCACTGCTGAAAGCTTGTTTTATGGCTTTAATCAAGGTGTGCTTTTGGGCAGTGTTATTATGTGGTTTTCCTGCTACAGCAGGGTAATCACAGCTGAAAGATTTATTGCAGTTTTCGGAAGAATTATGCCAAATACGGCACTTATCTTTTCTATGGTGCTGTCATTTATACCAAGACTCAGGAAAAATGCTTGTGAAATAAACGATGCCAGACAGCTTATCGGCAGTGAAAGCAAGCAGAAAAAAAGCATCAGCAATTTTTCTGCACTGATAACAATGACCCTTGAGGAAAGCATTGAAACTGCCGACTCAATGAAGGCAAGAGGTTATAATAAGGGCAGAAGCATTTATAGTAAATATTGTTTTTCACTTAAGGATTTTATTTTGATTTTATTTATCGTTTTATCAAGTACTGCTCTGATTGTGACGAAGGGCTTAGGTCAGCTTGATTTTCTTTTTGACCCTGTGATAAAAATGGGCAGACTTCCGATTTGGGCAATTGTTGTTTTTGCGGTTATGTCACTGTTGCCTGTGATAATTGATTTGTTGGAGGATATGAAATGGTCTTATTTAAAGCAGAAAATTTAACATTTGCATATCCTGATACAAGTGATAATGCATTAAGTGATATTGATATTGAAATTAACAAGGGTGACTTTGTTATGATAATGGGTAAAACAGGCAGCGGCAAATCCACACTGCTGAAGCTTTTAAACCCTGTTCTGGCACCCTTTGGTGATAAGAAGGGTGTTCTTACTGTTAACACAAAGCTTATCGGCTATGTAGGTCAGAATCCTGATGTTACCTTTGTAAGCGAGAATGTCCGCTCTGAGCTGGTTTTTGCACTGGAAAATCAAAAACTAAACAATAACGATATTGCACTAAGACTTGGTGAAATTGCTTCGTTTTTTAATCTTTCACATTTGCTCGATAGAAATATAAGCACACTTTCAGGTGGGGAAAAGGCGACTGTCGCCATAGCTGCCGCTATGATAAATAAAGCGGATGCAATTATTCTTGACGAGCCAACTGCACAGCTTGACAGCAAATCATCCTATGAGCTTATTAATCTGCTGAAAAGAGTCAACGATGAGCTTGGTGTGACTGTAATTATTACAACGCACCTAAGTGACGGACTGATTGATAAATGTGACAGGCTGATTGTTCTTGATAAGGGTAGTGTAATTTTTGATGATAAGCCCGATAAGGTTAATTCTATGGTGCTGCCCTTTTATCCGCTGTCGGCTCAGCTTTTTGACAGCAGACCATTGACAGTCAAGAAGGCAATACCTTTTGCAGGGACTTTGAATGAAAAGCCAATAGATAATCATTCCATTTCCTCGGAAATAGTTCATTTGAAAAACATAACCTTTGCCTATGAAAAGAAGGGCAGGGATATTCTTAATCGTCTTGACTTTAAAGCCTATGAGGGCAAAATTCATTGTATTATAGGTGCTAATGGCAGTGGCAAAACAACACTGCTTAAGGTGATTGCAGGTATTAAAAAGCCCTATAGCGGTAAGGTTAAGGTTAACGGCAGAGTTGCCTATCTGCCGCAAAATCCGAATTACCTTTTTACTAAGGATACTGTTGGGGAAGAGATTGACCGAGAAACTACCGAACAATTCGGTTTGTGTGATAAGCTGAATATGCACCCTTATGATTTAAGCGGCGGACAGGCTCAAAAGTTGGCTTTGGCAATTCTTTCAAAGCAGCAGTTTGATATTTTGCTGCTGGATGAACCATCAAAGGCTCTTGATGTGTTTTATAAAAAAGAGCTGATTTCATATTTGAAATCACTGAATAAAACGATTATAATCGTTTCGCACGATTTGGATTTTGTGGGTGATATTGCTGATTATGTTTCTTTTCTTTCTGATGGAGTTATAACAATAGCAGGGGAAAGACGTCAAGTGCTTTCAAGCCTCAGCTATTATACAACACAGGTAAGGCGAATGACCGCCGCCCATTTAACCTCTGCCGTTTCAATGGGGGATTTGCTATGAAAAAGCTGTTTTCTCTAATTTGTGCAGTGGCAGGGCTGATTTTCATTATCATCTGGCAGCTTCTTTTTACAGATACAAATTATTATCTGGTTGCGGTTATTGTTTTGATTTTGTCTATGCTGCCGTTTTTTGTATCCTTTGAAAAGAGCAAGCCATCAGCACGTGAGCTTTCGCTGATTGCAGGACTGATTGCCATTGCGGTTGTCAGCAGGGCCGTGTTTTATCTTGTGCCGCAGGTTAAGCCGATAGGCGCAGTTGTAGTTGTCTGCGGTGCGTGTCTTGGTGCAAAGCGTGGATATTTTATCGGTGCAATGTCTGCTTTTCTGTCAAACTTTATTTTTGGGCAAGGCATATGGACACCATTTCAAATGGTTGCACTTGGTGTTGTAGGTTTTGTGTCAGGTCTGATATTTAACAAAACAGCAAAGCGAGTACCACTGGCAATAGCAGGCTTTGTTCTTTGCTTTGTCGTTTATGGTTTGATTGTTGATTTAAGCTCTGTGCTTATGATGACGAATGATTACAGTATTGCATCTGTTTTGTCAATATACGCAGCAGGTTCATTTTTTGATTTAGCATTCGGTATATCAACTGCTGTTTTCCTTTTGTTGTTCGGTGAGCAGCTTGCAAAAAAAATGAATCGTATAGTTACGAAGTATGGTATTCTGGAGGATAAGTATGAATAACGATATTTTCACCAAGCTGTCAAAGCTTGCAAAAATAATGTCAATTCTTGGCGTCTGTACCCTGGGGATTAATCCTGCTTTCGGTGTTATGGGCATAACCGTTGGTCTTGTTTTTAAATATAAGGGCGTTCAGCTTGGGGCTGATAATACGAAACGTCTTAAGACTGCTCTTATCCTCGGTATCATTTCACTTGTAATGTTTGTGGTTGATATTATTATTGCAGTGCAGTATATCAATGGATAATATTTAATTTCTTTCTGCAGAAAAGCACCCGTAAGGGTGCTTTTATTTTTTTAGGAAAATTGTAAAAATTTATGAAAAATAATAAATAATTATTGACAAACGATAATTATTGAATATAATTGTAGTCAAAGGAGTGGTGATTATGTATAAAAACAAATCAGTTGATGTTCTTAAAGTGATTATAAAAATATGTTATGTAATGCTTGGTGTTGTTGCTTTGGGTATGCTGTTTCTGATAACAGGCACAATGAGCTGGGATGGTGATGTATTTATGCTGTTAGAGGCTTATGAAATAAGATTGCTGTCCTTTCCGTTTTATGCCGTAGTTCCTGCAGGCTATGTGGCACTTGTGTGTATCGACAAGCTGTTAACCAACATAAAAAAAGATTTGGTTTTTGAAAATATAACACTGAAATATTTAAACATAATAAGCTATGCCTGTGTTTATGCTGCTGCAGTCGGTGTTATTTCCGTTGTGATTAGTTTGGTTTCAGATGTTTATAATTTTCTGATCGTGTTCAGCGCTCTTGCAATGGGTGAGCTTTTTATGGCACTTGTTTTGCAGGTAATCAAGCAGGTGTTTAAAAAGGCAATCGCCATTAAAGAAGAAAATGAATTGACAATATAGGAGGGCATATGGCAATTGTAGTTAATCTTGATGTAATGCTGGCTAAAAGAAAAATGTCCTCGCTGGAGCTGGCAAATAAAATCGGCATTACTCAGGCGAATTTATCAATACTTAAAACGGGCAAGGCAAAGGCTATCCGCTTTTCAACCCTTGAAGCAATATGCAAGGAGCTTGACTGCCAGCCCGGTGACATTCTTGAATTTATTGAGGAGTAAATTTTATGGATAACGATAATAAATATTTTTATAACCCTTCACAGGGAGTGAATCCTTCACCGGTTCATGATGCTATGCAGTTACCTGTTACCCCTGCGGTTGCAGTGAAACCTGAAATAAAAGCACCCTTCAAATTCACTAAAAAGGATACGGTTTTCACTATACTGTTTTTTATTTTAAGTGTTATAATGGTTGATTTTGTAATGCTTCATGGTCTGAATTTAGGCTTTACCATTTCATTTGTTTTGATGTTTATCATTTCAACAGCTTATCTTATCAAAAAAGAAAATAAGCCGTCCTTATTCAGCCTTTCTTGTGGTGTGCTTTCACTGGCAGGTTCAGTAACCTTTACGCTTTATCACGATTATTTTGTTAATGCCTGTATGCTTTTATTGGTGCTTGGTCTTTTCACAATTTATGTGTGCGGTTTGAGTAACACCTTTACCTATAGAGAGGGTAGTGCAAAAATTCTGATTAATATGCTCGACGGTGTGTTTGTTAAGCCCTTTGGTAACATGGGTAACATTTCAAGAGCGGCTACATCCTCTTATTCTAAAAATAAGAATATTAAGAGCGTTGCACTTGGTTTGGTTGTTTCAATTCCTGTTCTTATTGTGGTTATTCCGCTTCTTGCAAGCAGTGATGCGGCATTCAGCGGACTCATCAGTATGACACTGAAAAACATAGGTATTTATGTTGCCGAGTTTGCCGTTGGAATTATTGTTGCCATTTATATGACTTCATACTTCATTGCAAAGAACAAAAGGCTTGATGTGTATGAGGTAAAGCAGTCAGGTAGAAAGGGTGTTATTGCTCCATCCGTTACCACAACATTTTTAAGTGTGATTTCAGTTACCTATGTGGTTTATCTTTTCTCACAGCTTGCTTATTTCTTTTCTGCATTTTCAGGCTTTCTGCCTGAGGGTTATCAGTTCAGTGCCAGTGAATATGCAAGGCGTGGATTTTTTGAAATGTTTGCAATCTGCGTAATTAATATTGTTATTATTACCCTTGCAGGTATGCTTTCAAAACGAAACGAAAAGGGTAAAATCGCTGGCTCGATAAAAGGCTTGTCAGTATTCATCATTCTGTTTTCAACGCTTCTGCTTGTAACCGCTATGGCTAAAATGAAGCTGAATATAGAAATCTTCGGTCTTAGCAAAAATCGTGTTATGGTTTCAATATTTATGATTATGATGATTGTGGCAATTGTCTTTTATGTCATTCACATCTTTGCACCAAAATTCAGCTATATGCAGGGTGTTGTTATCATTTGCAGTGTTATATTTATTTCACTTGCTTTCTGCAATATCGACGGCGGTATCGCAAAGTATAATACCGAAAAATATCTTGCAGGCGAGATTAAAACAGTTGATGTTGATTATCTCTATTCACTCAGTGACAGTGCATACCCATATATCATAAAGCTTGCTGACAGTGAAGATCATAAGGTGACGAAAGAGGTTAAGCACGCTGTGGGCAGAATGCTTTATGATAATTATGCCGATTACTCAAATCTTGTGTTTGTAGATAATTATACTTCACAAATTATAATGTACCCATTCAAGGATTTTCGTGAATTTAATATGGCAGAGCAAAAATCTGTTAAAGCTGTTGTTGATTATTATAACGCACTTGACAGCGAAGGCAGAAAAAATCTTGTTCATCAGTATACTATGGATGAGGATGACGATTATTACTATGAAAGCGACTGTGATTCATATTTTAAGTATGATTATGACAGCAATGGTTATAGTTACAATAATCAATACAGCTATAATGAAAAAAGTGGATGTTACGAATATGTTGGTACTGTTGATGATAGTGAAGAAGAGTTATGAAAACGAAATCTAAAAGAATAATTGCAGTATTACTTGTTCTGATTTTGCTGCCAAGTATCTGGCATATTGCGATAGGTCCAAGGCAGCTTGATGTTGGTACTGCCGAGGTATATGAGCAGAGAGTTTATTACAAATTTCACACCTATAAATGTGTAGGATGGACTATGGGCGGTAATAACACAATTAAATCCGGCAGGTGTATTAAGTATGGTTTATTTGCTTGTTATTACAGTGCTCGAGGCAGTGAAAGAAATAGATACATTATAAGAAAAGAGCTTCACGAACGTTTTGTTTTTGAAAGAGAAGATTTTATAGATGCCAGAAAAATAGTGAATTAGAGGAAAAGTATAATGAAATTACTACTATATCCAATAATTATCTTTGCTATTACATTTTTGCTTCAACTATTTTTCATCATTATAACAGAAAGAAACCGAGAAGCAGATGAAGAAATCAGATGTAAAAGCAAAAGAATTGTAAAAAAGGTCCTGATTGCTTTAGTGATTTCACTTACTTTAGCAGTAGCAATTTCAGCGTTCTTTATGTTCGTTATATTTTTTTGGAGTTGGACATTAGAATAATTTAAATATTAAAATGCACTTGACAAATGTGGTTTATTGTTATAGACTAAAACTAAAGGTTGGTAACAATAGACCGTATTTGGAGGTGCATTTTTTTATGGAACTTAAGCTTTGCGAAAGTGATTTCAGATTTATGTGTGTTGTGTGGGATCATGAGCCCCTTAGCTCAGGTGAGCTTGTTAAACTCTGCAATGCCAAGCTTGGCTGGAAAAAGTCAACTACATATACAACCCTTAAAAAGCTCTGCGACAAGGGCTTTGCACAGAATGTTGATACCATTGTATCTTCGCTTGTAGAAAAGGAAAAGGTGCAGTCCTATGCAAGCGAGCATTTTATTGAAAGCTCTTTCGGCGGCTCTTTACCAAACTTTTTGGTGTCTTTTTTAGGCAGCAAAAAAATCAGCAATAGCGAGGCAGAGGAGTTAAAGCGATTGATTGACCAGTGCAAGGAGGAGTGAGTATGAACGCCTTATTCAATACAATTGTCAATATGAGCATAACAGGCTCAATTGTAATTGCGGCAGTTATAATCATAAGATTTCTTTTGAAAAAGCTGCCTAAAAAATATTCATATCTCCTGTGGAGTGTTGTGGCATTCAGGCTTTGTGTGCCTGTTTCTTTTGAATCAATAGTCAGTATTTTTCAATTCAAACCGTTGCAGGCTCATCCAAGCAATATCACGCCCGACAGTGGGGTAATGCCCTATGTGCCTATGCCTGAAATAACAGTGACATCACCACAGACGATTGCGCCTGTTCAGAACACTGCGAATGTGCTTGCTATGACAGAGGTTCATCACACTGTAACAATAACGGATGTTTTGCCTTACGTGTGGCTTGTTGGCGTTGTTTTGTTTGTGATATACGGAATGATTTCTTATATCAGGCTTAGCAAAATACTTTCAACCTCTGTCAAATATATTGATAATATTTATCAGAGTGACCGAATCGGTTCACCGTTTATTTTCGGAATAATCAAGCCGAAAATTTATATTCCCTTTGATGCTGATAACGAGTATTTCAGCTATGTTATTGCACACGAAAGGTATCATATTAAAAGAAAAGATTATTTGGTTAAAATATTTGCATTTATGCTTTTAGCAGTGCATTGGTACAATCCGATTTGTTATCTTGCTTTTTATCTTATGAATAAGGATATGGAAATGAGCTGTGATGAAAAGGTACTCAGCAGTAATAGTGAAATTAAGAAAAATTATTCTTATGCACTTTTGTCCTTTGCTGCAGAAAAAAGCTTCCCTGCACCAAGTCCGCTTTGCTTTGGCGAAGGCTCAGTAAAAAGCAGAATTAAAAATGTGCTTAAATTTAAAAAGCCTAAGCTTGCTGTTTCGATTATTGCAGTGCTGCTTTGCGGTTTAGTGCTTGTGTCCTGTGCGGCAAATCCAAAAATTGCCCCAAAAGATTTAACGAGCAATGTTGATGCCGATATTTCTGCAGATTACAAGGCTTATGCCATAGGTGATTGTATAGGAATGCCCGGCAATCTGAGTGCAGTTTTTTCAGGCGGCGGTTATGCCTATATTTCTAACGAGGATATTGTTGTAAGAAGACCCACTGCCAATGAGCATTTTAATGAACTGTATAAATCAGGTAAATCAATCAGTGCGGATATAACGCCTAAGGAACTGAATGAGGAATTGGAATCAAATTATATTACTGAGATATATGATGGCAGTATGGAGGGCGTGCTCGATTTCTCAAAAGGTAAAGTGATTCATTACTATGACACAGAATATTCATCAACGATAAGCTACTCTGTTTATGTGCTTGATGATGTGCCTGTTATGATGAATTTTTCAGGAAGATATTTTTCGCTTCGATTTGATGAAGAGGAAAATAAAAAGCTTGATGATGAAAATTATCTTTCATCACTGGCAACGCTCAATGCTTCACAGCGTGAGTATATTGACAGCTTGTTTAAGGCAATTGAAAATCCGGATGACCCATTGATTAACGCATCATCAACCCCGGGTGATTATATCGCTTACAATAAAGAATCTCGTGATACCTTGGCAGAGGGCGGAATTTATACAATGCAATATATTGTTGAAGAATTTTCCAAGGGTAATCAGACAGGCTTAAAGGGTCATATAATGCGGAATGTTATGGATAAAATTATCGGCGGTGAAGCGCTTAAGCTTTATGCAGAAACCGGGCAGGAATATTTTGATTCATGGGCAAAGTATACAGTTCGTGTATTCTCACAAAGCAGTGCCGAGGATGTGGCGATAATGAAGTACACGTTACCTTATAGCTACTGGTATTATACAAACTACCGCACAATGACTGTTGTTGACGGATTTGAGCCATTCAGCATAAAAGGAGAATTGTTTATATTAAGTAAATATGGTGATGTTCTTAAGTTTGATGATGCAACAGAATTTCGCTGTGATGATGAAATAGATTGCTCATATTTGGGCAGATATTTTGATTTATATAAATCTGATTCTGATATGTCCTTATGTGCTTTTATTGAAAATCAGCTTTTTTTCAGAAATATTGAAACGAATGTGCTCTATAGAATGCCGATTAAATTTTACGGTGCAGGCGGTATGAAGGCTGAAGAGCCGGTGCCTGTATGTGATATAGGCTACACAAGAATTTGCGATGCAGGCGATGATGTTATCACCATCTGTGACGGCGATAACTATTATGATATTAATACAAAAAGCGGAGCAATTTCAAAATCCGATTTCAATCGCATTGTTTCAGCAGAGGGTACTGTTTCTTATGCTGGCATAGGGAAGGACGAAGCAATTGAAAAAGCCAAAACAATGGCAGTGGATATAAATAATTATATTTACATTGAATCTGATTTTCCGGATAATCCTGATCCGTTCACAGAGGTTTTAAGCTGTGAATTGATTGCAAGACCTGATATGTATGGCTATTTTGATATTGATGATGCATACTTTGTATTCCCAAGACCAAATTACGGCTGGAAAGTACAGCTTAAAAATAACAGCTATTATGCAAGTGTTTTGATTACGTTAGATGAAGATGTTGCAGGCGGATGCATATTGGAAAAGATAAAATGATATAAAAATCGCAGGGACCGATGTCCACATCGGTCAGCCTTTGGTTCGATGTGGCATCGACTCTTATAAAATAAAAAAGGCACACGAAAACATTATGTTTTCGTGTGCCTTTTTGTTTCTGTTAATTATGCATTATCTTCTGCCGAACGCTTTTCAACAATAAAGTTATGCACCTTATCTGCAAGCTCGCCGTGAATTTTGAATTTTGCTGAGAACACAATAAGCGAAATCAGCACAAGTACAGGTGGTATTGCAAAAGCAATAATGCCGATTGCAGTTTTTGTTGACTCGTTAACTGCACCGCTTGTAATCTGCTGATTGTAACCCATTACCTTTAATCCACCGAACAGGATAATGGTCTGAACTGTGTATGCAAGCTTTTGCAAAAAGCCTTTCATAGAGAAGGTGATTGACTCGTTTCTTTCACCATTTTTATATTCGCCGTAGTCAACGATGTCGGCAAGGAAAATGGTCTGTGCAACAAACATTGAGCCGATACCGATTGACGCTAAAATGTAACTGATGTCCATTGCAATTGTTATTTTAAGAATAGGACCAAACAAGAACATTAATGCATAGCCCACAATTGTCATAATCAGGGAGAATTGATAAATGCTCCTTTTGCTCATTTTTTTTGAAAGAACAGGTATGACAAGCAGACCGAGAACGGAGCCCACAGCACCGATTGTCGCAAACAGACTTTGTGCCTCCGGCTTGCCGAGTACGTCAGTGAAATAATAAACAGCAGTTCCGCTTGTGAGATACCAGCCTGAATTTGATACCATTGCAAAAATAATGAAAACAACTAATTGGTCATTCTTCGCAATAACCTGAAACATCTTTTTGAATGAGAATTTTTCGTTGTTGCTGTATACAACGTGCTTTTCTTTTGTTGAAAGCACACAGATTGTTGAAAAGAGAATCAGCAGTCCGGCACATATGATTGCCCATTTTGAAAATCCGCCAGCCGAGTAACCCTTGTCGGTAGTCATACCGCTTGAAAGCATTGGCAGAACAATCGGAGTTGCAACTGTGATTATGCCTTGACCTAAGCCTGAAAAGGTTCTTGCAACTGTTGCCACAAGATTTCTGTCGCTTGGGTCGGTAGTGAAGCTTGGCACCATTGACCAGTAGGGAATATCAGCCATAGTGTTGGTCATCCCCCATAGTATGTACATAACTGCTATGTAGATATAAAGCTTTGTTCCGCTCATACCAAAGCTGGTGAATAACAGCGAAAGCACTACCGCATTTGATATTGCACCGATAACAATCCACGGTCTGTATTTGCCCATTTTTGTTTTTGTGTTGTCGACAATTGTGCCCATCATCGGGTCATTGATACCATCCCATATTCTTGCAAGGGGAGTCAGCAAAAGCAAAAATCCCTCTTTAAGACCGAGCACACTTGATAAATAATAGGATAAATAAGAGTAGAATAAGCCGTAGCTTAAATCAAGACCTATTGCACCTACGCCATATCCCAGCTTCTCACGCCAGGTTGATTTATAACCGTCCATAGTATTCTCCTT
The DNA here is from genome assembly GCA_964396885.1 of uncultured Bacteroides sp. Classification (GTDB taxonomy): domain Bacteria; phylum Bacillota; class Clostridia; order Oscillospirales; family Acutalibacteraceae; genus Eubacterium_R. The sequence continues at coordinate 20,964 of CAYNGP010000006.1, forward strand.
AATTTTGATATAAAAATTATACCATATTGTATTTAATTAAACAACAGTCTGAAAAATCTAAAAATTACAATTTAGTTACAATTCGCTCGACTTTTAATTATTCCTTGACAAACATTATTTGCCTAACTATAATGTAGTAGAGGGAGAAAATCCAATAAAATCCCAAAGATTTCACTAAATTCCCAAAACAATTCCCACAAAATGATGAAAGGAGAGAAAGATATGCGCTTGTTTGTCGGCACACTTGATGGTTATAAGCTTGATTCCAAGGGTCGTCTTTCTATCCCTACAAAGTGGCGTGAAAGACTTGGTAAGGAATTTTATATGGTTGCTGTTACTGTAAGAGGCTGTAAGTGCTTGACTCTCTATCCTGTTGAGCATTTTGAGGAAACCTATGAATCTATGCAGATCGGTACAGAAAATCAGAAGTATGATGCAACAACCTCATTCCTTGATAATGCAGAGGAAGCTACACTTGACGCGCAGGGTCGCTTTACTGTTAATCAAAGACTGAAAGAGGCTGCAGTGCTTGAAAATGCATCTACTGTTGTGTTCAAGGGCAAGGGTAAGGTTATTGAAATCTGGAATACTGAGGAATACGATAAAATCTATAATACCTATGACCATTCACAGGGTATGTATGATTTAATGGACAAGCTGAAGGGTAATGAGTAATATGGAGTTTGTTCATAAAAGTGTGCTTTTTGATGAAGCCATTGCTGCACTGAATTTAAACGGTGAAAAGATTATACTTGACGGCACTGCAGGGGGCGGAGGTCATTCAGGCGAAATTGCAAAAACCGCCAAACAGCTTATAGCCGTTGATCAGGATCCCGATGCCATTGCAGTTTTAAATGAAAGACTTGGCAGCAGGGATAATGTAACGATTGTTAATGACAATTTTTCTAATATAAAATCAATATTAAATCGTCTTAATATTGATAAAATTGACGGTATGCTCCTTGATTTGGGTGTCAGCTCATATCAGCTTGATAACGGCGAGCGTGGCTTTTCCTTTCATCAGGATGCACCGCTTGATATGCGAATGAGCAAAAGCGGTATCAGTGCAAAGGATGTTGTCAATACTTATGGTGAGAAGGAGCTTGCCGACATAATATTTAAGTACGGTGAGGAAAAATTTTCACGCCGAATCGCTGCCAATATTGTTAAAGCCAGGGAGAACAAGCCCATTGAAACGACCTTTGAGCTTGTTGATATTATCAAATCCTCAATGCCGCAGAAGGCAATGAGAGATGCACACCCTGCAAGGCGAACCTTTCAGGCAATCAGAATAGAGGTTAACGGTGAGCTTGATGTGCTTAAAACAGCACTTGACAATGCGCTTGATTGCTTGAATCCGGGTGGCAGAATTGCAATAATTACCTTCCATTCACTGGAAGACAGAATTGTTAAAGAAAAGTTTAATGCGTGGAGCAAGGGGTGTATCTGCCCTAAAGAGTTCCCGGTGTGTGTATGCGGCAATAAGCCCAAGGGCAAGGCTTTCAAGCCATTGTCACCGTCAGCACAGGAGCTTGAGGTTAATCCACGTGCCAGGTCATCACGACTTAGAGTGTTTGAAAAGCATTGATAATAAATTTAGAAAGAGGTGAGAGGATGACTAATTCAGGCGATTTCAGAAGATATTCATATCAGTCCGATGCGGCTTATGCACTGAAGGCATTTGATGTCAACAGGTCATCTGCTGCACCTGCTTATGAGCCTAAAAGACAACGTGACTTAAAGGTCAGAAATAATAATACAAGAAAAAGTAAGGCTCAGCTTGTTAAAGAGCAAAGAGCAGCTCTGGTAAAAGCAACAGGAATAATATGCACGGCTCTTGCCTTTCTTGGAATGTTTTTCGGAGTGCTTCATACATATGCAGTTAAAAATGAACTGACTCACGAAATTTCCAATCTTCAGACAGAGCTTTCTGTAGCTGAAAGTGAAAATACCAGAATAAACAGCGAGCTTAATTCACTGGTGTCAATGAGTATGATTGACAAATATGCAGTGGACAAGCTTGGTATGTCTAAGGTACAGTCTAACCAAATAAGATATATTGATGTTTCTCAGTTTAAGGAGGAACGAAAGGCTGCTGCCCTGATGCTGCTGGAACAAGTGGAGAATCAGTAATATTATAAATATGAATTGCGTAAAATATTGAGGGTTAGAAATATATCTAACTCTCATATAGTTTTATTATAATAAGTTATCAATTGCGAGGAGGAAAAAGCTATGCGAATCAATACAGGCAAAAATATGCTGAAAAGACTGCTTATTTTAACGGCTGTAATGATTTTTCTCCTGTCAACAAATGTTGCAAGAATTTTTTATCTGCAGATTGTCAGAGGTGAGGAGCTGTCACAGAAGGCTGAAAGCCAGCAGATGCGTGATAGTGAAATATCAGCAATGCGCGGTACAATTTATGACAGCGAGGGCAATGTGCTTGCACAGTCGGCAACTGTATGGAATATTTATATCGACCCGCTTGCAATTGTGCTTGAGCCTGCCGAGGATGCCACTAAAGAAGAAATTGCAAAAAAAGAGCAGGAAACCGAGAAACGCAGAAATTTGATTGTTGACAAATTTACTGAGCTTTTTGAATATGACGAAAAACAAAAACAGGAGCTTATTGAAAAAACAAAACAGGAAAATCACTACGCTATCATTGAGAAAAAGGTCGAAAATAACATTAAGGAAGAAATTTCAGAATTCATTTCCGAAAACAAGCTCAACTGTATAGGTATGGAGCAGACCACAAAAAGATATTATCCTTATGGTTCAGTAGCTTCATCAGTAATCGGATTTACTGGTGCCGATGATCAGGGTCTTTCGGGACTTGAGGCATATTACGATGAAAGCTTAACAGGAACGAACGGCAGAGTGATTACTGCTAAGGATGCTTATTCAAACAATATTGCCAGTGAGTATGAAACGACTGTTGAAGCAACAGACGGTATGTCAATTGTCACAACAATCAACCAGACAATGCAGTATTATCTTGAAAAGGGTCTTAGAGAAACATTGGAGGAATATCAGGCAAAGGGTGCATACGGTGTTGTAATGAACTGTAAAACAGGTGCTGTTTATGCAATGTCATCACTTCCAGATTTCGACTGCAATGATCCTTACACGCTCACATATGACAAAAATATCAAGGCGATTGAAGAGATTACCGACAAAAAAGAAAAGGAAGCTGCTGAAAGTGCTGCTGTGCAGAATCAGTGGAGAAACTTTAATGTTAGTGATACATATGTACCCGGTTCTGTTTTCAAAACCTTTATTGCTTCAGCTGCACTTGAAGAGAATGTTGTTTCACTGAACACTACATTTAACTGCACAGGTGCAATCAAGGTTGACCAGTATATTATGAAATGTCATTATCATCCCGGTCACGGACATGAAAACTTTACGCAGGGACTTGAAAATTCCTGTAACCCATTCTTTATTACAGTCGGTCAGAAGCTTGGTGTACATAACTATTTTAAATACTTCGATGCTTACGGCTTTACACAAACCACAGGTATTGATCTACCGGGTGAGGCATCACCTCAGTTTTACAGAGAAGAACAGTATGGTATAGTTGAGCTTTCGTCTGCTTCTTTCGGTCAGACAAACTCACTTACACCGATTCAGGTTTGCACAGGACTTTGTGCTATTGCCAACGGCGGAAAGCTTGTTGCCCCTTACCTTGTTTCTTCAATTATTGATGCAGACGGAAAAACAGTTCAAAAGACTGAGCCTAAAGTTGTAAGACAGGTCATCAGCGAGGAAACCTCAAAGACAGTTTGTGAAATGATGAAGTCTGTTGTTGATAATGGTACAGGTAAAAACGGTTATGTTGCAGGCTATAGAGTCGGCGGTAAAACAGGTACGTCAACCAAGCTTGGTGAGTCTAAGGAAGGCGAGGGAGACAAGTACATTGTTTCCTTTGGCGCTATTGCTCCAAGTGATGACCCTGAAATTGCAATGATTATCATTGTTGACGAGCCGAATCAGGATTTAGGCGGCGGTGCTTTGTGTGCACCAATTGCTGCACAAATCATTGAAGAATCCATGAGTGTTTTAGGTATTGAACCTAAGTATGACGATGGTGAGCTTAAAAATCTATCAAGCTATACACCAAATGTTACAGGCAAGTCACTTGATGATGCAAAGAAAGAAATTGATGAATATTCACTTAATTATACTGTTATCGGTAAGGGTGACAAGGTCGTAAGACAGTGTCCTACCAGTGCTGAAACAATACCCAATGGCGGTACGATTTATATTTATACGGATGATGATACACGTCAGACTGTTAAGGTTCCTGATTTCACTGGCTTGACAGTAAGTGAGGCAAAGAGTCTTGCCGAAAGCAATAAGCTTAATATTGAAATTTCAGGCAATGATTTAACAAGCGGAAATGTGATTGCATCACGTCAGAGCGAAGAGAAGGATAAAGAGGTTGAACAGGGTACTGTTATTACAGTAACCTTTAAGAATACCGAGTCAGTACTTGACTGATAATATTTGCAGATTAGCAAAGGGGATTAAAAATGAAACTGTCACAGATTTTAAATGGTGTTAAGGTATTAAACACTTATAATGACGTTGATGCAGCTGATGTTACACAGGATTCAAGACTTGTTAAAGAGGGTTCACTGTTTGTCTGTGTTAAGGGTGCTGCCTTTGACGGACATTCAGTTGCAGAGGAAATGCTCAAAAATGGTGCTGCTGCAGTAGTTGTTGAGCGTGACCTTGGATTAGACAGACAAATTCTTGTTGAAAATTCAAGAGCAAGCTTTTCACCGATTTGTGCAAACTTTTATGGTAATCCTGCACAAAAGCTGAAGCTTATTGGTTTAACAGGTACAAACGGAAAAACAACAACCACATTCCTTATTAAACAGATTTTGGAAAATGTGGGCAAAAAGGTTGGCCTTATCGGTACAGTTCAAAATATGATTGGTGACGAGGTTTATCCGGCCAAGTACACAACACCGGACCCCTATGAGCTGCAAAAGCTGTTTGCAATGATGGTTGAAGCTGAGTGTGAATACTGTGTTATGGAGGTTTCATCTCAGGCACTGGCACAGGGCAGGGTTAACGGACTCCGTTTTGCAGTGGGTGCATTCACAAATCTGACGCAGGATCACCTTGATTACCATAAAACATGGGAAAACTATTTTAACGCAAAGCGTATTCTTTTTGAAAACTGCGATATTGCAGTTACAAATGCCGACGATAAAAACGGACTTAAAATTGTTGAGGGTCTTGATTTTGATAAGCTTGTTACCTATGCGGTTGATACAAATAACGCAAGCTATGTTGCTAAGAATGTAAGCTTTAAAGCAAACGGCGTTGAGTATGAGCTTGTCGGCGATACAATCGGCAGATGCTATTGTCCGATTCCGGGCAGATTTTCAGTTTATAATTCACTTTGTGCAGGTGCAGTTGCTCTGGCACTCGGTGTTAAATTTGAGCAGGTGCTCGGTGCAATCAGAAAGTCAAATGGTGTTAAGGGCAGAATTGAGGTTGTGCCTTGCGACAGAGATTTTACCATAATTATTGACTATGCACACTCACCTGATGGACTTGAAAATATAATCACATCACTTAAAGAAATTGCCACAGGCAGAGTTGTTACAGTTTTCGGCTGCGGCGGTGACAGGGATAGAACTAAAAGACCAAAGATGGGTAAGATTGCTGCAGAGCTTTCAGATTTCTGTGTAGTAACCTCTGATAATCCAAGAAGTGAAAATCCCGGTGAAATCATCAAAGATATTCTTGAGGGTATGGTCGGTATTGATACGCCTTATGAGGTTGTTGAACAAAGACGTGATGCTATTGCCTATGCGATTAAAAATGCACAGAAGAATGATATTATCCTTCTTACAGGCAAGAGTCACGAAACCTATCAGATTTTGCCTACAGGCACAATCCATTTTGACGAAAGAGAAGTAGTTGCCGAAATTCTCGGTACATTGAATTAATATGGAAAAAATTACTTTAAAAGAAATTGCATATGCTTTAGGTGCAAAGGCTGTCGGTGAAGCAGATATAACGGAAATTTGTATTGATACCAGAAAAATAACAAAGGGCTGTCTGTTCATCTGTATTCGCGGAGAACGCTTTGATGCACATAATTTTGCCGACGAAGCAAAAGAAAAGGGTGTAGCGGCACTTATGGTTGATCATCAGCTTGATGTTGATATACCTCAGGTTATTGTTGATGATACAAGTGCGGCAATGCTGTCACTCAGCAACTGGTACCGCAGAAAGTTTGTGCTTCCTGTAGTAGGATTAACCGGTTCTGTTGGTAAAACAACAACAAAGGAATTTATTGCTCTTGTGTTGGGTGCAAAGTATAAAACTCTTAAAACGCAGGGTAATCTGAATAATGAAATCGGTGTTCCTCAAATGCTGTTTCGTCTTGATTATCAGACAGAGGCAGCAGTCATTGAAATGGGTATGAACCATTTTGGTGAAATCGACAGACTTTCAAAGGCAGTTGAGCCTACAGTAGCACTGATAACCAATATCGGTGTTTCTCATATTGAAAATCTTGGCTCACGTGAGGGAATACTCAAAGCCAAGACAGAGATACTTGCAGGTATGAAGCACGGATGTCCACTCATTTTAAACGGTGATGACGATATGCTTCAAACTGTTGATTTGGGTGATGATTATCCGATTATCACATATGCAGTAAAGAACACCCCAAATGCTGATTTTATAGCAGATAATATTATTGAAGCTGACGGTAAAACAACCTTTACTGTTTCATTTTGCAATCATACTGTTCAGCAGGAAATCACGATTCCCACAATCGGCATACATAATGTATATAATGCGTTGGCTGCTTTTGCAGTTGGCTATGTTCTTCATGTGGATTATCAGGCTGCTGCCGATGCTCTCGCTGCATATGTTCCTGAGGGAATGAGGCAGAAAAGTGTTAACTTTAACGGAATGACCTGCATTGAGGATTGCTATAACGCAAGCCCGGACTCAATGAGAGCGGCACTTACAACCCTTGCGAATACTGAGGGTAACAGAAAAATTGCTGTTCTTGCTGATATGTTGGAGCTTGGTGCGTATTCAAAGCAGGCACATATGTCTGTTGGTGAAATGGTTGTTCAAAATAAAATTGATTACCTGTTTGCCTATGGTGAAATGGCACAGAACATTGTTGATACCGCTAAAGAGCTGGGTATGAAAAATGCTTACCATTTTGAAAATAAGGCTGAGCTCAGCGAAAAACTCATAGAGCTTATTCGTAAAGGTGACACAATTATTTTTAAGGCGTCAAGAGGTATGAAGCTTGAGGACGTCATAAATAAAGTATATGAGGTAAAAAAAGATGATTAGTACTATCATAAGTGTTGTAATTGCATTTGGAATTACTGCCGGACTCGGATTTATTATTATCCCTTGGCTTAGAAAGCTGAAGTTTGGACAGACTATTTTAGAGATTGGTCCGTCATGGCATAAGTCAAAGCAGGGCACACCGAATATGGGCGGATTAATGTTTATTATCGGTATCATTCTTTCGTTTGCCGCAACAATACTTTTAACGGTTTTTGCATTGAAAACGGATGTTGAAACGACCGATATTATGAATGCAATGACACACAGGGATTTAGTACTTCTCATTAGCGGAATGGTTCTTGCTCTCGGCTTTGGCATTGTTGGTTTTACTGACGATTTCATCAAAATCAAGCTTAAGAGAAATGAGGGCTTGACCGCAAAGCAGAAAACTGTGGGTCAGCTTGTTATGACCTTTGGATTTATTTTAACGCAATGGCTGTCACATAACACAAGCTGGAACATTCCTTTTATCGGAACAGTTAATTTTGAAAAAAATATATTCACAGCTATTGTGTTCTGGGTGATTTCATTCTTTATCATTTATGGCTGTGTTAATTCTGTTAACCTTACCGATGGTATTGATGGTCTTTGCTCATCAGTTACGGTAACAGTTGCCGTTTCTTTTATCATTATCGGTCAGTTGATGGCATTCACCGGTCTTAAAATATTTGCAGGTGCACTCCTTGGCGGTGTGCTTGGTTTTCTTTGCTGGAACTGGAATCCTGCTAAAACCTTTATGGGCGATACAGGTTCACTGTTCTTAGGCGGTATGGTTGTTGCTCTTGGTTATCTTTGCAAATGTCCGCTTATTCTTCTTCCTATCGGTATTGTTTACGTTTGTGAAACCATGAGTGATATTATTCAGATTGGTTATTTCAAAATTACTCACGGCAAGCGTGTATTTAAAATGGCGCCGATTCATCACCATTTTGAAATGTGCGGCTGGAAAGAAAAGAAAATCTGTATTATCTTTTCATTAGTGAATGCAATCGGCTGTGCAGTTGGCGTATTCATTTTGTATTTTGGAGTTTATAACAGATAAAAATTTTTGAAAGGAGCATAGTATGCCTGATGAAATGGCTCGCAGCGGCGGGCAAAAAATAATAAAAGCAAAAAACAGAACAGGCATTTCTAAAGATCATTTTTTTGTAACAGGCAGTATTGATATTCCGTTTCTGGCATTGACGATTGCACTCGTTACAATAGGTCTTATTATGCTTTTTTCTGCATCATATCCATTAGCGTATTATAGATATAATCACGATTCCTATTACTTCTTTACAAGACAGTTTGTTTTTGTAGTAGCCGGACTTATAGCTATGGGTGTCGTGTCAAAGGTAAATTACAAATGGCTCAAAGTTGTCGTTGTTCCACTTTTGGCGGTAACGATTTTAATGCTGATCATTGTACTTTTTTATCATACAAATGTCGGCGGTGCTGATGACAGTGATTTTAAACGCTGGATTCCGTTGCCCGGTGGGTTGACCTTTCAGCCGTCTGACCTTGCAAAGTTCACTATAATATTGACCTTTGCATCATATATCAGTGATTATTATGGCAAAATGAAAAACATCAAGTATGGTGTTATGTATCCGCTTGGGATTATTGTTATTTTCTGCGGACTGATTTTCTTAGAGCACCATATGTCCTGTACAATATTGATGTTCCTTATCGGTGCAACAATGATGTGGGTTGGCGGCAGTGACTGGAAGCTGTTTGCATTTGGTATGGCTGTATTGGTACTCGTTATATTCGTTGTAATAACAGCACCTGATATGCTTGAAAACTATGCAGGTGACCGAGTTAAAGCATGGCTTGATAAAGACTTTGACCCAAGAGGAGCACGTTGGCAGACCAATAACTCTCTTTACGCTATCGGTTCAGGCGGACTGTTTGGTGTGGGTCTTGGTAATTCAAAGCAAAAATACCTCTATGTTTCCGAGCCACAGAATGACTTTATTTTTTCTATCGTATGTGAAGAACTTGGTTTTATAGGTGCAGCACTTGTTATTGTTTTATTTGCAGCACTTGTTATCAGAGGCTTTGTTATTGCCTCACGTTGTCATGACCGTTTTGGCGCACTGCTTGTTATCGGTATTGTTGCACAGATTGGTATACAGGTTGGTCTTAACATTTTAGTTGTTACCGATACACTGCCTAACACAGGTATAGCACTTCCGTTTTTCTCTTATGGCGGTACGTCAATATTAATGCTGCTTTTCCAGATTGGTGTAGTGCTTTCGGTATCACGAAAGGCCAGTCAGAAGAAAGTTTAATTATAGGTGATAAGAATGAGAATATTATTTGCAACAGGCGGCACAGCAGGTCACATCAACCCTGCACTTGCCGTAGCATCATATATCAGAGAAACACAAAAAGATTGTGAAATTATGTTCATCGGTACAAGCGACCATATGGAGTCAAGGCTTGTACCAAATGCCGGGTTTGATTTCAAAACCATTGAAATATCAGGCTTCAAGCGTTCATTGGCACCTAAAGCAATAGTTCATAATGTTAAAACAGTTATGCGTTTAGTTAAGTCATCAGGTGAAAGTAAAAAAATTATTAAAGAATTTAACCCTGATGTGGTTGTTGGTTTTGGCGGTTATGTTTCAGGTCCGGTTTTACAGACAGCTGTAAAAATGGGTATACCAACCTGTATTCACGAGCAAAATGCTTTCCCGGGTATTACAAATAAAACGCTTGCCAAAGAGGTTGACCGTGTAATGCTTACTGTTGAGGATGCAAAAAAGCACCTTGAACCAAAGAATGAGGTTGCCGTTACAGGTCTTCCTGTTCGTGGTGAACTGCTTAAAGCAGACCGTGACTTTGCAAGAGCCCAGCTCGGTATTCCGGCAGATAAATATTTAGTTCTGTCCTTTGGCGGCTCACTGGGTGCAAAGCCGCTGAATGATGCAATGTTTGACATTCTCCTTTCCAGTGCCGAAAGCGGTAAGTATTGCCACATCCACTCAGTAGGTACAAATGGCGGAGAATTTCTTGATAAATTTGAAAAAGCAGGATTTAATGGCGGTAAAAAAGGTACGGTTGATGTAAGACAGTACATAGATAATATGGATATTTGTATGGCAGCTGCTGACCTTGTAATCGGCAGAGCAGGTGCGTCATCACTTTCTGAAATCGAAGCACTGGGCAAGGCATCTATCCTTATTCCGTCACCTTACGTTGCTGAAAATCATCAGTTCCACAATGCAATGGCACTGGTTAACAGACAGGCTGGCTTTATACTTGAGGAAAAGGATTTAACAACTGAGAAGCTCAGTGAAATGATTGATGACCTTCTCAGTGACAGAGCAAAGCTTAATTCTGTAGAAAAGAATGCAAAAGCAATGTCGATAACGGATTCAAGAGAACGTATTGCTTCAATCATTCTTTCACTTGTAAAATAATAAAATTCACCTTTGCAAAGGTAAAACATAGTATGTTTTAGAAAACTCTTGCAGAGGTGATTTAATGGATGTTTTTAAAATTAACGGCAAAAACACCTTGAAGGGGGAGGTAACACTCCACGGTGCTAAAAATTCAGCATTGCCGATATTAGCGGCAGCTCTTCTGATTAAAGGTGTTACAGTAATACATAATTGCCCTGATTTAAGTGATGTCAGGGAAACACTGGGAATACTTGAAAGCTTTGGCTGTAAAACAGAGCAGAATGAAAATACGATTTTAATTGATGCATCTGTGGTTGACGGATGCGAAATTGACGAATGCGTTATGAGATTAATGCGTTCATCAATTCTGTTTTTGGGAGCTCTTTTGTCACGCAATCATGAGGCTTCCATTTATTTGCCCGGCGGATGTGACATCGGCTCAAGACCTATTGATCTTCATATAAAATCATTAAGGGCACTCGGTGCAGAGATTACAGAGAATGGCTCTTCAATCCACTGCAGCTGCAGGGGAATGACAGGAGCAAAAATTATTCTACCTTTTCCAAGTGTTGGTGCTACTGAAAATATAATTATTGCCTCGGCAATTTCCAAGGGCAGAACAACCATTGTAAATGCAGCCCGAGAGCCGGAGATATGCGATTTAGTCCAGTTCCTGAACAGCTGTGGTGCAAGAATATATGGTGCAGGCGAGGGGACTATTGAAATCGAGGGTGTGAGCGTACTTCATCCTGCGGAGCATAAAATTATTCCTGACAGGATACTTGCATCCACCTATATGAGTGCCTGTGCAATAACAGGCGGCAATATTATAATTCACGATGTAAAACCCAGTGCCTTAACACCGATTTTTCCCATATTTAATGAAATGGGCTGCAGATTGTATTTAAGAGAAGACTATCTTGAAATAGCGGCTCCTAACCGATTAAGGCGAGTAAAAATGATTAAAACAATGCCTTATCCCGGTTTCCCTACAGATTCTCAGTCACCTATAGCTGCTGCACTTTCTGTAGCAAAGGGTACATCTGTGATAAAAGAAAATATATTTGAAAACAGATTCAGATATATAAGCGAGCTTAACCGTTTTGGCTGCGATATTGATATTAACGACAGAATGGCAGTAATTAACGGCGTTAAAAATTTAAAATGTGCAAATGTTTATGCTACTGATTTAAGAGGCGGTGCTGCTCTCGTAGTGGCTGCTCTAAAGGCAGAGGGCGAGTCAACTATTAATCAGCTTGAGCATATTGACAGAGGCTATGAATGTCTTGAAAAAAATCTGTCACTTTTAGGTGCGGATATTAAGAGGATTAAAAATGAAGAAGAAGGAAAAGCCTAAAAAAAGAATACCGAATGATAATACCAATCTTGGAGATTTAGGCTTAGAGCCTCCAAAGATTTATCGTGATTCACAAAAAAGAATAACCGCAAATGACCGCAGAACACCGGGAAAAAAACAGCTCAGCAGAAACGAAAAGCGTCAGAAGGATACCAAGCGCAGAAAGAAAAGAAACAAATTCAGAAAGTTTCTAATCTGGTTTTTAGTGGTAATTGTTATTATTGCAGTAGGTGTTGTGCTTTCGCTGACAGCATTTTTTGGTATTGAAAATATAACAGTCAGTGGTAACGAACGTTATACTGAGGATGAAATCCTGAATCAGTGTTCAATCAATACTGGCGAGAATTTATTTTTGGCAGACACCAAGAGTGCATCCGATATGCTTGAGCTTAATCTCCCATATATATATACTGCCGAGATTAAAAGAAAATTACCTTCTACAATAGAACTTATCATTACGGAAGCAGAGCCTGCGTACTATATTCAGAATAAAGACAAAACTTATATTTTGCTTGATGATAATTTTAAGGTGCTTGAAACTGAGGCAGAGAAGGGCAGCGGAATAGCTGTTAAGAAAGCAAAGGTTGTAACAGCCGCTATAGGCAGACCTGTTGAGTTTGACAATACAGATGTTGGTGACTGTCTGAAAAAGCTTTCTGAAGCCGTTAAAGAGAATAATATTGATGAAATAACGGCAATATACAGTAACAATATAAGTGATAATTATGTTGTGTATGATAACAGGATTGAGTTTAAGCTTGGAACCTGTGATAACCTTGAACAGAAAATTTATCAGGGGTTGGCTTCCTGCGAACAGCTTAACGAAAGCAGTCCGAATGCTAAGGGCATAATGACCATAAATGGCGGCAAGCAAATATACTTTACAGAAAAATAGCAGTAAAGGGAATAACTTGTCGTAATTTGTTAGTAATTTTCGCAATTGTGCAAATTATACAAAGTGTTGAAATAATAAATAGCTAAACTTTGTCAAAACTCTTGAGAAATATTCAAAAAAAAGTATTGCAAATTAATTACAAAACTGTTACAATGTGATATGTAACGAATCGAAAGCGATTTAAGATAAAATACATAAAGGAGATTTAAAATATGGGTCGTTATGAAATAGATACTGATGATTCAAAGGTAGTACAGATTAAAGTTGTCGGCGTTGGCGGCGGCGGTGGAAATGCCGTTAACCGTATGGTTCATTGTAATATTCAGGATGTTGAATTTGTAGCAGTTAACTCAGATAAGCCTGCTCTTGCAAAGTCAACAGCAACACATAAAATTCTTATTGGTGAAAAGGTAACAAAGGGTATGGGCGCAGGTGCAAAGCCTGAAATCGGTGCTCGTGCTGCTGAGGAAAGCAAGGAAGCTTTAACAGATGTTCTTACCGGTGCTGATATGGTATTCATTACTGCAGGTATGGGCGGCGGAACAGGAACAGGTGCTGCTCCTTACGTTGCAAAAATTGCTAAGGATATGGGTATCCTTACTGTTGGTGTTGTTACAACTCCATTCGCTTTTGAGGGTAAGCGTCGTATGGCACAGGCTACAGGCGGTATTGAAGAACTCGCTAAGAGTGTTGATTCACTTATGGTTATTCCTAACGAAAGACTTAAAGAGGTTGCTACTGAGAAAATTACACTCCTCAACGCATTTGAAATTGCAAATGACGTTCTTCGTCAGGGTGTTCAGTCCATTTCTGATCTTGTTAATGCAACCGGTCTTGTTAACTCAGACTTTGCCGATGTAACAGAGATTATGAAGGATGCCGGCTTTGCTCATATGGGTGTTGGCCGTGGTAAAGGTAAGGATAAGGCTGAACTTGCTGCTCGTGCTGCAATCTCATCACCTCTTCTTAACACATCTATTGACGGTGCTCATGGTATTCTTCTTAACATCACCGCATCAACTGACATCGGACTCGAAGAAATTGATGTTGCTTCATCAATCGTAACAGAGGCAGTTCATCCTGATTGTGAAATCATCTGGGGTGCAAACTTCGATGAAAATCTTGAGGATGAAATGGTTATCACAGTTATTGCTACTCGTTTCGGCGAGGATGGACCAACCGGTCAGATTAAGTCAACAACAGCTCACAAAGAGGTTGCTCCACCAACTCCTATTGCTCCTGTTGCTGCAGCTGCTGCACCATCAAGCTTTAATGATAACGACGATGATGCTTTCACAGATATCGTAAATTTCTTTAAGAAATAATTAATAGAAATTCTTCCTTAAAAAAACATCTTTGGTGTTATGCCAAAGGTGTTTTTTTATTCAATTGTTTATTCTTTTGTCAATATGTATATTGGAATGGTAATAATTAGAAAATGTTGAAAACTTTGTTAAAGTCAAGTTAAATGCTTTACATTTTCAACACTTTCAACATACTTTTCAGCAGAAATTTTATAAAAATAATGAGTTTTCAACATTTTCAACATAGTTTTCCACAACTCTTAAACAAAAGTCTTTTATGTAAAGTGATTTGCATTTACATATAAAATTAAGTCCATATGCAAGAATTGCATATGGACTTATGTATATTTTTTCAATTACCATTCACTTTTTGTGTATGAACGTATAATATTTGTAACAATGTTGTCACGCTTAAAGCCTTTGCCTTTGCCGCCGTTTTTCTGATCTTGAATTTTACCGGCTCTGATTGTAAGGAAATCAGCTTTGTCAATCATTTTTTCAATCGGTGCAACATCATCATAAAAAGAATAATCTTTGTTTGTTGTATCCTCAATCTTGCTGACTAAGGCGCATCTTGAATATTCTTTGATTGCAGTCATTGCTAAAACAATTACCTTGTTATTGTCAGGGAACTCAATGGTTTTTGCATTGGCTGTATTCAGACTGTAAACATAGAAGGTTGCCTTTTGCGGAAGCAGTCCTTCAGGATGATTTAAGTAACGGAACTGATAACCGACTTTTTCGTTGCTGTTTACATTTGCCACTTGATTTAAACCTGCCATGTCCCATTGACTTAGGTCTTCCGTAATCGGCTTTATTGTCAGCGGTACAAGCTTGTTATCGACCTTCATTTTTATTTCCTGTTTACCCGTTGTCGAGCCTGCAAGAAAATAAATTCTGTTTTCAAAGCCTTCAACATTAAATTGCTGGCCACGGCAAATCATAACGTCATATCTTTCTTCCTGCTTTTGGAAGAATTTAAATCTTATTCCGCCCGCATCAACCTTGCGCGGCAGATCCTCATAGGGGAGAGAAAATCCTGCACCGTTCAGAATAACGTGCTTCATTTCATCTTGATAGCCGCGAGAAAATCCCTTCGCATTAAAGAACAATGTTAATGGAATATAGTGACCTCTTGGCACCCTTTCAGGTCTGTTTTTATAAACAATCTTAAATGATTTAACCTCAAAAGGTTTAATACTGAATGTGATGCTTTTGTCATCGTGCTTGATTTCTCTCAAAATCTCTTCTAAGCCGTTGGCAGTGTAGGCACTGCCGATTTCATTAGATATGCTAAGCTTAACCTTGTTATGAGATTTACCGTTTAACTCATAAACACGAATTATGATTCCGTCGCCCTTTTCTGACATCTTGACAGTTCTGATTAATACATCATCACTGCTGATTTTTGCAAATGAAACATTGTCAGCAGCATCAGGGTTTGCACGTTCATCTGTCTGAACAGCAAGAAGCTGACTGTTGTATATTTCAGCCTGCTTTTGAGTACCTTCCTCAAAACCGTTTTTATGGCTGTAGATTGCGAAGCTGAATATGTTCCTTCCTAAATCCTGTAAATCCTGTCTTGTTTCCTTTGTGAAAGCACCTGCAGGTGTGTGAATGCAGGTGAGGCGAAGTGTATTATCATTTGGCTTATCCCATCCTAATTTACAGTCAGAAAGGATTGAGACACCGAATTCACCGTTTTTATCGGTTATATCAGCCCATTTCTGAGCAGGTACCTCGTACAGATTTTCAGTGTTGTTACCTCTTTGAATAACACCCAGACCAAGATCATAGGTTGCCTTTTCATTATGTGCGGCAGTAGGGAATACTGCCTTGAGCATTGTTCTTCTTGATTTCCAGTCAACATAGTTTGTAACGTTAACATATTTTGAACCGCTGTCAAGAGAAACTACCTGTGATATTGTTGAACTGCCGGCAGTTCTTGTTACTTTAATTGCTGCGCGTGCAGGACCGTTTTCAAGCACAGTGAACTCAGGTGTGTTGGCATAGCAGTAAGGCTCTTTGTCAATGTCTTCTTTTCTGATTTCCCAGCTTGGGTAAGCCAGTGAACCTGTATCGTGAAGCAGAGCCATTTTGATAGGCTTATCAATAACCTGTCTGCCGAGCTCTTTATCATAAAGATATGCAATGTCGCCGTTTTTATTGAATATAAGCTTATATTTGCAGTTTTCAAGAGAGTGGTTTGTAGCCTTAACATCACTTGTCAGAGCAGTAGCCTCGTTTGCAGGCACAAGGCTGAATACCTTAAATGACATTGGCTCAATATTTGTTTTGAAAACAACTGTGAGCTGCTTGCCGTTTTTGTTAATTACCTGACAGGGGAGTTCTGTTCCGTCCATATCATATGCACGAAGATTTGTGCAGTTAACAGGTGTTTTAACCACACATTCAACAACGTCATCCCTTTTAAACTGTGTGGTGTTGCTGATCATAACTGCAACCGCTTTTTTATCAATCCAACTGGTATTAAGCTGATGAACAATGCCTTTGCTTGCACCGAGAAATTCATTCTTGAACTGTGACAGTGAAACATAATAATCAT
Organism: uncultured Bacteroides sp.; assembly: GCA_964396885.1. GTDB lineage: Bacteria > Bacillota > Clostridia > Oscillospirales > Acutalibacteraceae > Eubacterium_R. The sequence continues at coordinate 37,828 of CAYNGP010000006.1, forward strand.
TCCAGCTGTGATTATAAACCTCCATCCAGGATGTACCGGTTATATCATCGTGGAACTGATGCTGAATCACTCTCTTCCAAGCATTTGTTAATGTTGAAACAGGATAGTCATAGCCGCCAAATGAATATGCGAGAACACAGGCTTTCTCAGTAGCCATTGCCATTTGCTCGCATTGTCTGTTCAAGCGCTTGCTCATAGCACGAGATGTATAGCAGCCTGCACCGTGGCTTGTCATTAAAAGCTCATTGTTCCATACAGGCAGCTTATCTCTGTCTGCTTTAGGGAGCTTTTTCAGATCACAAAATACAGTATCTGTGTGGGCAGATACAACCTCAAAATCACTTTTGTCATTTTTTGAGGTGCTGATTTCAACAGACTTTACACTTTCTTCTTCAGGAGAGCCGCCCCAGTCACCTGTGCCATAAAGGTGATTAGCCCAAGGCAGACCGCTGCTTTTCGCATTGTCGCTGATATTGTTAATAACGCTTAAATCAGCTCTTAAATCACCTATAAATTTATATCTGTATGACTTAGCATTAAGGCTGGTGTAAATTCCTTTTCCGTCAGGACCAATCCATTTTCCTAAATCAAAAGGAACACCATAAGCAGATCCCCAGCTAAGCTTTTGCGTGGTTAAGCCCAAAAGACCGCAGTGGTTTGCCACAGACGGAAGTGCCCAGCCGAAGCCGAAGCAGTCAGGCAAAAACATATCCTTTGATGTTTTGCCGAACTTTCTCATAAAATATTCATTGCCTATGAGCAGGTTTCTGATAAGTGCTTCAGGTGAGGGAATATTAACGTCGCCGTTTTCATATCCTGTACCCGAAACGCACCATCTGTCCTCACTGACATATTCCTTCACAAGGCTGAATGCCTTAGGGTAGAATTGTTCAATGATTTCATATCTGAAAGCACCTTCAAAATTGAACTTGTAATTCGGATATTTTTCAATAAGATCAAAGTTCTTGGTCAGTGTGTCAGGTATGAACTCTTCAATAGTTTTGCTTAGTGTCCATCTCCATACTGTATCAAGATGAGCTGTTGATACTGCGTAAACTTTTTTCTTTTCCATAAGTAATCCTTACTTTTCAATAATCTCGTATGTAAATTCGTATTTTTCCTGCAGAGCTTTTACCTTATCCTCATTATCCTCAATAAAGGTTTCGGTGTAAACGCTTTTGCCGTCAACGGAATAATCCTTAACAATTTGATTGAGTGCCTCCCATGCCTCAGCCTCCTGAGCATATCCGTCCTCAAATTTAATCAAAAATTCTCTGTGTTTTGGAATTCTAACTTTCATATCCATTCTCCTAAATTATTATTTTATTAAACATAATTATAGTTATTATATATTTAAAACAATTTTATTGCAATATATATTTTGATTTATATTTAAGTATTTTTTCTGCATTGTTAAGTGCTTCATCAATTGATGTGTTTTGGTCAACAAGACTTATCATTTTATCACCCAGTTTTACATCCTCAATCATACCGCTCAATATTACACATTTTTTGTCGAATTTTCTACAAAGCTTGCTTATTTTGAAGGGGAGTTTTCCCATTAATGTTTGTCTGTCTGTTTTTCCTTCACCGGTAACAATTAAATCAGCTGCTTTGATTTTGTCCTCAAGTCTGCATGCTTCTGCTAAAATATCAAAGCCGCTTTTTATATTACCACCGTAAACAGAATACAATCCACCGCAAATGCCGCCTGCAGCACCGCCGCCCTTTATTTTGCTGATGTCTTTGGGAAGAAATGCGTTAATAAGCTTAAGTCCGTTATCAAGGCTTATAATATCGCTGTCACTCGCTCCTTTTTGCTTTGCAAACACATATGCAGCACCGTTTTTTCCAAAATACTCATTCGTGACATCACAAGCAAATGTAAAGTTGATTCCCTTTACGATATTTCTGAGATTAATACCAAAAATGTTTTCCAAATCTCTGCCTTTAGGATACTCTATTATTTCCCCGTCAATATCCTTAAAAATGCCGCCGAGTGCAGCTAATGCTCCAACACCTCCGTCACAGCATCCACTGCCGCCAAGACCAAGTATAATATTCCTGAAACCCTTGGTATAAGAGAAATTTATGAGCTCACCTGTACCATATGAGGTAGCATCCATAACACGCTTTCTTTTCTGCAATCCGCTTGCTGTGGCACTCTCAATAATGGCAGTATTGTCGTATGTATAGATATGCCCTTTTATAGCTTTTCCATATATGTCACTGCAATTGGTGTAAAGTACATCACCATTACATAAATTGCTTAAACATTCACCGAATCCTTCACCGCCGTCGGCAAAGGGAAGGGTAATTATTTCATTATTTTTGTCATATTCAATCAAGCCTTGTTTGATACATTCACAAACCTGTGAGGAACTGAGTGTTCCTTTAAAGCTGTCCGGTACTACTAATATCTTCATATGGTTTCACCTCATAACCTATTTTAACACAATTGATATTACATATCAAATATGTTAAAATAATTGTGGTGATGATATGAAACTGATTATTGTAAGACATGGTGACCCAAATTATTCTATTGACTCTCTTACAAAAAAGGGCTGGAGAGAAGCTGAGCTTTTGTCGGAAAGATTAAGCAGACTCGATGTTAAAGAATTTTATTGTTCTCCCCTTGGAAGAGCGAAGGATACTGCATCCTTTACTTTGAAAAAAATGAACCGCAGTGCAGTAACTCTTGATTGGCTCAGAGAATTTGAGGGCAAAATCAGAAGTGGTCTTAAATTCAGCCAGTGCTGGGATCGAATGCCTTCCCAGTGGACCGTAGAAGATAATTATTATCGTAATGAAACATGGCTGAACACAAAACAAATGAAATCAGCTAATGCAGAAAAGGAATATAAAAAAGTCTGTGATGGTATTGATGAGTTGCTCAAGGAACACGGCTATGAGCATAAGGGCAGGCTTTATAAGGTTCATAATTCCAATCACGATACAGTCGTTCTTTTCTGTCATTTTGCTGTCGAGTGCGTCATTCTATCCCATATTTTTTCCTGTTCACCAATGGTGCTGTGGCATAACTTTGTTGCTTTGCCTACATCGGTTACTACATTGATAACAGAGGAAAGGGAGCAGGGGACAGCGATTTTCAGATGCCAGCAGTTTGGTGATATCAGTCATCTGTATGCAGGCGGCGAAGAGCCTGCTTTTGCAGCAAGATTTTGTGAGTGCTTCGATGACGATACCCGCCATTAATCTTTGCTGTTCTTTTTTTGAAATAGTAAAATGAATTTTACTATGGTTGATGCTATCACTGCACCTAAGGCAATCCCAAGTCCGGCTAAAAGAGTGGATGTTGCATATTTTATCATTCGTTCTTTGTCACCGTTAATTGCCCAGAACATTGTGTAATATATTGCACTACCGGGCAGCAAGGGTATTGTTGACGGCATAAGTGTTACAGTTGTTGGTGATTTGATAATTCTTGCTATGATTTCGCAGTAAAGGCTTAATACAATCATTGCGATCAAACAGGATATAAAATCATTAAAGAAAAGTGAAAGCGTTCTTTCAATCCCTGCCGATATAAGTCCGCCTATCGCAATATACAGTAATGTTTTTCTGGGTGCCCTCATCGTTACGGCAAATCCTATTGTGCCAAGCACACAGGTTAAAATCTGAATAATTATATCCATTTTATGATAAAAATACCTCCTGCGACACCAAGTGCAATCGCTAACGCAGACATTATGGCGTTGAATAATTCAAAAAGCCCTGCAATCAAATCGCCCTTCATCATATCTCGTATAGAGTTGACTATTGTGAGTCCGGGTACAAGCAGCATAATTGTGCCGATTATAATTTTATCAGGGTTAACAGATAAACCGATTACAGCAGGTATATTTGCAAGCAGGCTTGAAATAAATGCACTGATCAGATTAAGAGAAAAGCTTGGTAGATTTAATTTGTCTATTTTGCAGTAGGTTATTATCAGTCCTATAACTGCTGAAAAAACCGAATCAATTATGCTTCCGCCAAAAAAAATACAAAATGAAGCAGTGGCAGCACAATTTGCAATTATGTTTTCAATATTGTGATAAATAATTTTTTTAGTTACATGTATTTCTTCATTGGTGCTTTTGCATAATCGTCGTGAAAGAGCATTCAGTCTTGCCAGTTCAGCTAAATCTGTTTCCTCAGGTTCAATGTGCCTGATTTGAATGTGTTCACCGCTTTGAGCAATGATAACAGACGGCAGTGCAAAGACCTCACAGCTGTTTCCATAGGCTTTGTTAATTCTTATTATCGTGTCCTTTGCTCTGCTGATTTCACCGCCTGCACGAATAATTTCTTTACCCATATCAAGGGATAAGCTGAAAATTTCCTTGTCCTGCATATAATCACCATAAATATTATTGACTTTTTTAATAAAACTATTGACAATATAATTTTTTTTGCTATAATATATGTACAACATACATCGCGGGGTAGAGCAGTTGGTAGCTCGTCGGGCTCATAACCCGGAGGTCGT
>CAYNGP010000007.1:0-42059 GCA_964396885.1 uncultured Bacteroides sp.
CCATGACTTTGAGCCCTCATAAAGACCAACGATTACATTAACACCGCTCTCATGCAGGTTAAGTGCATGTGCGTGACCCTGTGAGCCAAAACCGATAATAGCAACTGTTTTGCCTGAAAGTACATCAAGGTTACAGTCTGATTCATAAAAAATCTTTGCTTCTGCCATTTTAATTTCCTCCATAAATAAAATAATATTTATTTGCAATCAGGTTGTCCGTCAACCCTACTGCATTTTTAACAATTTTCATTATATAGTGTTGGTTGTCTAATGTCAATAGTCAATTTTATTTTTAGTTATTTTTTTTGAGCATTTCAATAGCGTGGATTATGTGAAGCCGCATTGCAGTGCGGGCACCCTCGGGGTTTCTTTTTTTCAGAAATTCCATAATAAGGCGGTCATCCTTCATATTATCTTCGCTGACATCCTGATCCTTTGTCAGAACTAAAACACCCTTTTTGATTGCATTAAAAATGATTGGCATAAATTGCTTAACAAAAGCATTGTGGGTAGCGTTTGCAATGCTTTCGTGGAATTTTTGTTCCTCAAAGGTTCTGTCCTCGCCGCTTAAAATCTTCTTTTCAATTTCCTCACCATAGTAACAGATGATTTCGATTTCCTCGTCTGTTGCCCTTTGCGCTGCAAGGTAGGCACAGTCCGGTTCAAACATCAAACGCATTTCAAACAAATCGTCAAGCCCCGGTGCTATATCATTAATATCACCATAGTCAACAATGGTGTTTGCTGTGACAAATGTACCTTTGCCGCGGCGTATTTCAAGCAATCCGCTTGTGGTAAGAATTTTTATTGCTTCTCTGAGTGTTGAACGGCTCACACCAAGCTCGGCTGATAACTCAACCTCGTTTGGCAGTTTGTCGCCTACTGAAAATCTGCCGTCTGTTTCTATCATTTCAACTATACGCTGAGCGGTATTATCTGCAAGCTTGCTCATAGCATCACCTCTTGTTATTCATAATATCACAACAGATGTCTGAATGTCAATATGTTGTAGGACATCATACAACATATAATTCGGATTAACCTGTAATTTGTATCCATATTTTTCACAAATATAGTCTAACTGCTTGTAAAATGGAATATAATGTTTTATTATATATAATAGAGTAATATAATCTTTTCAAAATAAATTCAATATGGAAGCGAAGAATATGAATAAAATAACTAAAATCAAATATTATATGGAAGCACTGTGTGTTTATGATTTGTGGGAGGACGAGCTTTATGCAGGGCTGTTTGAATTGCTGAACAGTGCTGAGGAGTACATAATCGGTGCATACAGCAGTTTCTATAAATTAGTGCTTGGTGCAGGTTCAGTAAAGGGTCATATATCAAAATGTATTTTAACGAACGATAACATATTTACAAAATCAGCCTGCGGTGGTTTTGCTGATGAAAAAATTATCCGTTCAGCTTCAACCGACCTTGCTATGCTTGAAGAAATTGCAGGCATAACCGCTGATGATATAATTGACAATATTGAAAGTGAAGAAATTAAGGAAATACTTTGCACACTGCCGAAATTTGAATGCGGTGAAGCAATATATCCCCTTGATACCGATTGGAAAAATCAAGTTAATGATTTGATTGATTTTCATAAATCAAATGGCTACGGCAAATTTGCAAAGCACATTGCATTTACCTGGAGAAATGGTGCGTTATGCCCTGTAACCTCAATTGACCCGATAACACTGAGTGATTTAAAGAACTACGAGGTGCAAAGGCAAAAGGTTATTGATAACACAGAAAGCTTTGTTACAGGTCATCCTGCAAATAACGTTTTGCTTTATGGTGACAGAGGAACAGGCAAAAGCTCCACAGTTCACGCACTGTTAAACGAGTACCACAATCAGGGTCTTAGAATGATTGAAATACCAAAAAGTACAGTCAGCGAGCTTACTTTAATTCGTGAAGCAATTGCCGATGATCCATTGAAATTCATTATATATATTGATGATTTAAGCTTTGACTCCAACGACAGTTCATTCAGTGAGCTCAAGGCTGCACTGGAGGGGTCATTGTCAGGTAAACAGGCTAATACATTGATTTACGCTACATCCAACAGACGTCATCTTATTAAAGAGAGCTTCAGTGACAGACAGAATGAAATGAATCTGAATGATATTATGCAGGAGCAGTTGAGCCTTTCAGACAGATTCGGTTTGTCCATTACATTTATTAACCCCAATAAGTTTGAATATCTTGATATAGTTAAAAAGATTGCTGCTGACAGAAAAATTCATGTTGACGAGGACAAGCTTTGCTTTAAGGCCGAGCAATGGGCAACACGCCGCGGCGGAAGGTCGCCGAGATGTGCAAAGCAGTTTATTGATTTTGTTGAAAGCTGTGAGAACAGGTGCAAAGAATGGTAAAAGAACATTAACCTTCAATTTATAAAATGTTAAAAATTTTCAAAAATTGTTAACCAAAATAACAAAAAAACATCAATTTGTAATGTTATTATGGTGTTACACTGAAAAGGAGAAAATGAAATGAGCACAAAAATTCTTGTTGTAGATGATGATAAAAATATTTGCGAGCTTTTGAAGCTTTACTTAGAAAATGACGGTTACACCGTTTATGTTGCCAATGACGGACAGGCAGCAGTCAACACCTTCCAGTTAAAGTCACCTGAGCTTGTGCTTCTGGATATTATGCTGCCGAAGATGGATGGCTGGCAGGTATGCCGAGAAATCAGAAAGGTTTCATCTGTGCCGATTATTATGCTTACTGCCAAGGGCGAAACCTTTGACAAGGTGCTTGGTCTTGAGCTTGGTGCAGACGATTATGTAACAAAGCCTTTTGATACTAAAGAGGTAATGGCAAGGGTTAAAGCTGTTCTGCGAAGAACAAACGGAAACCCTGCGGAAGAAAGCAATACCAAAAAGGTTGTTACCTATGATAACCTTGAAATCAATATTGTTAACTATGAGCTCAAAGTAAAGGGTGAGGCGATTGATACGCCTCCTAAAGAGCTTGAGCTGATTTATCACTTTGCTTCAAATCCAAACAGAGTTTATACCCGCGACCAGCTTCTTGACGAAGTCTGGGGATTTGACTACTACGGCGACTCAAGAACTGTTGACGTCCACGTTAAAAGACTGCGTGAAAAGCTCGAGGGCGTGTCAGATAAGTGGTCACTTAAAACCGTATGGGGTGTTGGCTACAAATTTGAAACAAAGGACTAATATAAATGACAGCTACTGACAGAGCTAACGGCAGACATATAAAAAATAATATTTTTGCAAAATATTTTATTTTGTTTGCAACAATTTTTCTTGGTGTGCTTAGCGTACTGGGCTTTACGCTTACTATTCTTGTTAATGCCTACACGCAAAACGAAAATACTAAGCTGCTTAAGGAAAATGTTAATTCTATTGTAAACAGTGTTTCCGCAACAATGATTGATCAGGATATGAATGACCGCTACTCTATTGAAAAGGGTATGATTTGCAATACCATTGATATCGTCTGCAGTTCAATTGATGCTGATGTATTCGTTTGTGATAATGAGGGCAATATTATAATGTGCAGAGAAAAGGGTGAATCTTCACCACTGCTTGGCAGATTGCCGGTTTGCACCTATCATAATAATTATACTATTGATAACCAAATTTTAAAAAGTGTTTACGAAGGCAGTTTTGTTGGCAAGGGAACAGCTAACGGCATATCATCGTATATCGTCGGCATGCCTATATATAGCAACGGACAGATAATCGGTACCGTTTTCGGAACAACACAGACTACGGCTGACTCACTTACTATGTCGGTTATGAAAATGTTCTTTTTAAGTGCACTTTTTTGTCTTGCGGCAGCCTTTATTGCAATATGGAAGCTGACGAAGAATTTTGTAAGACCTTTGCAGCAAATGAGCACTGCGGCAAAGAAATTTGCAATTGGTGACTTTTCCTACAGAGTAAAAATAACAAGCGATGATGAGCTTGCAGATTTGGGCAGAGCATTTAACGATATGGCTGATTCGCTTGACTCCTTGGAGTCCTCAAGGCGCAGCTTTGTATCAAATGTATCGCACGAGCTCAGAACACCTATGACCTCTATCGGCGGGTTTATTGACGGTATACTGGATGGAACAATTCCGAGGGATAAGCAGGATTATTATCTTAACATAGTCAGCGGCGAAATCCGACGACTTTCACGTCTTGTTGTTGCTATGCTTAATATGAGTAAAATTGAGTCAGGCAGCTTTGAAATGAAGCCGTCAAATTATGACATCAGCGAACAGATTATTCACATCCTTTTGACCTTTGAACAAAAAATTGATGAAAAAAGCATTGAAATTCAGGGGCTTGAAAATTTAAATCAAACCTATATCGTAGCGGATACCGATATGATTTACCAAGTGATTTACAACATTTTTGACAATGCTGTTAAATTCACCAACGAGGGTGGTTATATTAATGTTTCAATGGCTGACCTCAATGATAAAATTGAGGTGCACATCAAAAACAGCGGTATTGGTATTCAAAGCGAAGAATTGCCAAAGGTTTTTGAAAGGTTTTATAAAATTGATAAGTCAAGAAGTCTTGATGCCAAGGGTGCAGGACTGGGACTTTATATAGTAAAAATGATGGTAGAAATGCATGGAGGTAAAATTTGGGCAAAGAGCGATGATGATTCATCTGCCGAATTTATCTTTACACTGCCTAAAACCTACAGTCCCATCTATAAGAAGGAGATTAAGAAATAATGGAAGACTTTGAAAAGAAAAATAATGACACTGACAGTCAGGCAAGACCTGAGTATTATAACCCAAATGTCAGTGGAAATCAGCAGGCAGACAGCACAAATACAAGCGGAAATTATTACACTTCGCCTCAAAGTGAAAAGCCTCCTGTTGAAAATACAACCTATCATTATTCTTATACAAATCAAAATAAGAGTACAGATAATACCAACGGTGCGAATCCGAATAATTCAAGCTACTACACACCGCCGAATTATAACAATTATCAAAATCAGTCATTTAATCAGCAAAATAATGATAACAAGCCGCCTAAGAAAAGCAAGGCAGGTATTATAATTATAATTGTATTAGCTGTTTGCCTTGTTATCGCAGGTATTGCGCTTGTGGCAAGTGCGGTGGCAGGAAATGTCGGATATGGAAATGATGATAAAAAAACAACCAGTCAGACACAGAATGTGGAGGATAAAGAGCTTAGCGACAGTGAAGAGGTTCCCCTTAAGGACAAGGATAATAATTATACTGTAGCAGGTGTCGCTAAAAATTCAATCGACTCTTGTGTGGGTATTACCGTATATTCACAAAAGGCAGATGCTTACAACTATTTCTATGGCTACGGACAGAATAATAATTCAAACAGCGAGCCGTCAAAATCAGGTGAGGGCTCAGGTGTACTGATGAGCGAGAGCAACGGCAAGACATATATTTTAACCTGTGCCCATGTTATCAGTGATGGTGACAGCTTTAAGGTAACATTGAATGATGACACTGTTGTAGATGCAACAATGGTTGGCTTTGATGCGCAAACCGATATTGGTGTTTTGGCAATTGATAAAACAGGTTTACAGATTGCTGATTTTGCAAACAGTGAAAAGCTTGTTGTAGGTGAGCAGGTTGTAGCAATCGGCTGCCCGGGTGGTCTGGAATTCAAAAACTCTGTAACAAGTGGTTATATTTCAGCTCTTGCAAGACCTGTTTCCTCATCAATCGGCTATGACACGGATTGTATTCAGACAGATGCAGCGATTAACCCGGGTAACAGCGGCGGTGCACTCTTTAATATGCAGGGTCAGGTTGTCGGCATTAATTCATCAAAAATTGCTTCAACAGAATATGAGGGTATGGGCTTTGCCGTTCCGTCAAAGACTGCAGTTGAAACTGCCAACAGCTTAATCAAGGTTGGTTATGTTGAGGGCAGAGCAAAAATCGGTATCACCTATTCACCGATTACAAGCTTTAATAATTCAAATGCAATTATTCAGGCTCTTGCAGAACAGGGCTTTAAGGATGCACAAGGCACAATGGTTATCAGTGAAATCAGCAATGACTCTGATTTGGCATCAAAGGGTATTCAGCAGTATGATATGATAGTTGCGATTAATGGCAAAACGCTCACATCAACCGATATTATGACATCCGTTTTGGCAGATTCAAAGCCGGGCGATACAGTTAAATTAACAATTGCAAGAATTGAAAATAATGAAATTAAAACGAAAGAAATTGATTGCAAGCTGATTGAATCAAAAGGTTAAATCAGTAATAATTACCTCAAGAGCCGACTGTGTTAACAGTCGGCTCTTAAATTGCAGATAAAGCGGTCACAACCACACCGAAATAATAAATATTTGTAGGGTGCGATGCCTACATCGCACCGAAAGCGGTCTGATGATGGCATCAGTCCCTACTATAATCCAATAATTTAAAACGACGCAGAAATTTAATGTTTCTGCGTCGTTTGGCGTTTTGGATTAAATTGCGATTATGCCTTTTGAATTTTTGCTGTGATTTTATTGATGAGCGTATCATATTTGCAAAGCTTTTTGATGAAGTCAAGTACTAATGCCAATGCCAGTGACATTGCAAAGAATATAACAAATATCAGCATAAAATGCTTGAAGGAGTAAATGGTATCTGTTAAATAGTTATATCGCATAAAGGTGTGCGTCAAAAAGATTGTCATGGAGTGCTTGCCTAAAAATTCAAGTGCCTTATCTATACCGGGGATACGGATAATGCAGAATCTGAAGAAGCAGATAAATGCAAGCGGTATTACGCCATAGTTAAGCTCCCATGCAGCTGTGCGGTCATATTTCAGCATAATGATATAGCCAAGTCCGATGATTCCTCCAAAGAGTACAAAGCTTACAATATAAGAAATAACCTTGTTTTTTGGCAGTTTTGCTTCAATCTTATTGAACAGGTCATAGTCGGCAAACATCATTCCGAAAATCACCGGTAAAATAAATGTGTATATATTTGTGCCACCCGTATAGCCAATCTTTAACAGCCTCGGCAGTGCGGTGATTAAAAGAATAATCGGCAAATATCCGACTTTTTTAGAGATTGCGTACACAAGAGGAATAATAAGAATGAACACAATTGCCGCACTCATATACCACCATGTGCCGCACAGTGAAGGTGTTTTGAGCAGATTTGCCAAGCCTAAAAAGTCGTTGACAGCATAAAATGTTCCTGCATACGGCGTTTTTTCAAAATAAGTGGTATAAGGCAATCTGTCAATGATCATCGTAACGATAAATGCAATAACATAAATAAACCAGAAGCCCGACATTGTTTTAATCAGTCTTGTTGCATTCCATTTTACAATATCCTTGCGATTGAATTTTTGCCCTGCAATGGATTTTAACAAGCCATAGCCTGTGATAAATGCAAATATACTTACACATACTTTAAAAAGAAATGCTACATTTACTACAAAGTTTTGATTAAACGGGGTAAAATCAACCTCAAATCCTTTAAATCGGTTAGCTGTGCAAAAAAGATGATGAAAAAGCATCAGTATGATTGCAAGACCTTTAATGGCAAATGAGTCGTTTTTTGTGAGTCCTTGTTTCATTACTCTAATCCTTTCGTTTTATGTAAAATCTACCACATAATAATATCATATTACATTTTTATTGTCTATACTTAATTGCTTTGACAAACGCAGTATGGTTTGATATAATAAGTAATTAATATTGCGTATATAAAGTAGGAGATAATAATGACAGCAAAACGCTTGTTTGATTTGTTTTTCAAAAATATTAAAAAGGTTGGCAAAAGCCAGTTTTTCAGAGCAAAATTTTATGCCACAAATTATGCTGAAAAATATGATATTGATGATAAGCTGATGCTTTTTGAAGCCTTCAGCGGTGATGATTTTTCAGGCAATCCTTTTTACGTTTTTGAAAGTGTTTATAATGACAAAAAATTCAAGGATTATAAAAAGGTAATATCCGTTAATAAGGCAAGTGTGCCAAAGGTGAGAGAACTTCTTGATAATTACGGCTTTAAGGATAATGTTAAGCTTGTTCAAAAAAACAGCCCTGCATATGTCAAGGCTTTAATATCAGCTAAATATCTGATAAATAACGTAGCATTCCCAACCTATTTCATTAAGCGAGAGGGTCAGATTTATTTAAATACCTGGCATGGTACTCCGCTTAAGGGACTTGGCAGAAGTATTAAGGATAATCCGAACAGCATAGGTAATGTTCAGAGAAATTTCCTTATGTCTGATTATTTGCTTTATCCAAACAATTATTCCTTTGAGCATATCAAAGAGGATTATATGCTTGACTGGTTTTATAAAGGCAAGTATGTTTTAGCCGGTTATCCTTGTAATGGCAGACTTTTTGATCATTCCAGAGTTGAGGATATTAAAAAGGAATTTGAGATTGAGGGCAAAAAGGTTGTAATTTATATGCCGACCTGGCGTGAAATGCCTAAGGGTGACGCCGTTAACAAGCAGATTTATTATATTATGCACTTGCTTGTTGAAATGGAATCAAGGCTTGACGATAACACTGTAGTTTTTGTTAAGCTGCACCACCTTGCTTCAGGAGAGATAGATTTAGAAGGCTTTGAAAAGGTTCGTGAATTCCCTTCAAATTATGAAACCTATGACTTTTTAAATATTGCTGATTGTCTTATTACTGACTATTCAAGCGTTATGTTTGATTTTGCAAATACAGGCAGAAAAATTTTGCTTTATACCTATGATAAAGAAGAGTATATGGCTGGCAGAAGTATGTATTTTGATATTGAAAAGCTGCCGTTTTTTGCCACATACGATGCCCGTCAGATTGTTGATGCGGTCAATGATGATGAATTAAAATATGATTATAGTGATTTTGTCAGGGAATACTGTAATTATGATAATATCAATGCAGCAAAAAACCTTGTTAATCTTATGGTAACAGGCAGAAAATCACCTGAAATGAAGCTGATTAACGGTACTGATTTTAAGAACGATAAAGAAAATGTCCTGATTTATGCAGGTGTGCTGCAGAAAAACGGAATGACTACAGCATTGAAGAATCTTGTCAATAGTCTTGATGCTGACGAGCGTAACTATACACTCACCTTCTATGCGAGAAAAACGAATCCAAATAAGTTGCTCATTAATGAATTTCAGCCGGGTGTTAAATATATTCCTATGCAGGGCTCTAAAAACTTAACAGTCAAGGAAGCAATTCTTCAGGTGCTTTACTATATGAATATAAGCAACAAATCAACAAAAAAAGCACTTGACAGTATTTATAAAAGAGAACTGAAAAGATGCTTCCCAACAATGGAATTTGACCACGCGATTCACTTTACCGGATATGAAAAGCATATTATGCAGTTGCTTGGCAGGTTGAAATGCCCTAAGTATATCTGGGTGCATAATAATATGTATAAGGAGTCAACCACAAAGAATAATTTTCACATTAACTCCGTTAAATATGCTTACGCAAACTACGATAAAATTGTTGTTGTAAGAGATACAATGGGTGAAGAGCTTAAGCCGTTTATGAGCGAGGCAGAGCAGAAAAAGATTTGTGTTGTGCATAACCAGAATGATGTTGAGAACATTGTCGGAAAATCCATGCTTGATGTTGAGTTTCAGGATGATACCTTCTGTAACATTGAGCTTGATAAGCTTAATGAAATACTCGCTGATAAATCTGTTAACAAGTTTGTTAACATTGCACGCTTTTCACAGGAAAAGGGTATTGACCGACTTATTACTGCCTTTAATAAATACAGTAGAGAAAATGATCCTGATGCTTGGCTTATTGTAATCGGCGGTTACGGCAAGGAGTTTGAAAATATTCTTGCTATGGTGCAGGACGAAAATGAAAATACAATTCTGCCGAATATTGTTATTATCAAGTCGATTATGAATCCTTATCCGATTTTGAAAAACAGTGATGCCTTTGTGCTTTCTTCACTTTATGAGGGACTGCCGATGACAATTATTGAGGCATTAATTCTTGATGTGCCCGTTATTTCAACTGACATAACAGGACCTAAGGAATTTCTTGAGGCAGGTTACGGCTATCTTGTTGATAACAGTGAGCAGGGATTGATTGACGGCTTTAAAGCCTTTAAAAATAATGAGCTGGGTGGACTTGTTAAATTTGATGTAGTTAAATTTAACAACGATGCAATGGCGGAATTTGAGCAGGTGTTTGAATAATTTTAAACCGATAAATGCAATTTCTCTGGCGTTTATCGGTTTTTTTATGGCTGATTGTTTATTATCTGTGTTTTTATAGGTAATTACTAATGATAAAGATTGATAAAAGTTAAACAATGTGATATAATAAATAATTGATTATACTGACGTTAAGGAGTGCATTAGTATGAAATTGAAATCTTTTAAGAAAGGAGTTCATCCTTATGACGGCAAGGAGCTGTCTAAGGATTGTGAAATAAAGAGCATAACTGCAGGCTCTATGATGGTATATCCTTTGTCACAAAGCATTGGTGCACCGTCAAAGGCTGTTGTTGAAGTGGGTGACAGAGTTCTTAAGGGACAGCTTATTGCCCAGGCAGGCGGCTTTGTTTCAGCTCCGATTTACAGCAGCGTTTCGGGCGTTGTAAAGAAAATTGAAAAAAGGCTTGTAACAAACGGTTCAATGGTTGAGTCTATTATTGTTGAAAATGATGGGACTGACGAAACAGTACCGAATTTCGGCGAGCCAAGAAATGTTGATTTGCTGACATCAGAAGAATTATTGGAAATCATTAAGAATTCCGGTATTGTCGGATTAGGCGGTGCAGGCTTCCCTACAAGTGTTAAGCTTTCTCCGAAAAATCCGCTTGATATTGATACTTTGGTTATCAATGGTGCTGAGTGTGAGCCTTATCTTACATCTGACTATAGACTGATGCTTGAAAAGTCTGACGAAATCATCAAGGGCATTAAGACTATTTTAAAGCTGTTGCCTAACGCAAAGGCTATTATCGGTATTGAAAATAATAAGGCTGATGCGATTAAGATTTTAGAGGATAAAACCTCTGCTGAAGAAAAAATCAGTGTTCAGCCTCTTAAGACAAAATATCCGCAGGGTGGTGAAAGACAGCTGATTTATGCTGTTATAGGCAGAAAGCTCAATTCAAAAATGCTGCCTGCCGATAAGGGCTGTATTGTTGTTAACACTGCAAGCTGCTATGCAATTTATGAGGCTGTTTATTTGAATATGCCTTTGATTCACAGAGTAATGACAATCACAGGTGAGGCTGTTAACAGTCCTTGCAATGTGGATGTTCCTTTGGGTATGAGCCACAGCGAGGTGCTTGAAGCCTGCGGCGGTGCTAAGGATGATGTGGTTAAGTTCATATCCGGCGGACCGATGATGGGTATGGCTATGAGTACTCTGGATGTTCCTGTTGTTAAAACATCATCATCAATCCTTGCGTTCTCAAAGGATGATGTTGCGGCACTTCCTCAATCTGCTTGTATTCATTGCGGTAAGTGCGTTGCTGCCTGCCCTGAAATTTTAGTTCCGCAGATGATGTGTAAATCTGTAAAAGCAAACGATTATGAAAAATTCGCTGACCTTGGCGGTATGGAATGTATGGAATGCGGCAGCTGTACCTTCGTCTGCCCTGCAAAAATACCGCTTACCCAGATGTTTAAGCTTGGCAAGGTTAAGGTCAGAGAAGTTCAGATGAAGAAATAAGGAGGGGAATAAAAATGTATAATGTTTCAGTATCTCCTCACGTGAGGTCACAGAATACGACCAAATCCGTAATGCGTGATGTGGCTATAGCGCTTCTTCCCGTATTGGCATTTGGTGTTTATCAGTTTGGCTTAAGGGCTTTAATGGTGATTGCAATCTGTATTGTAACCTGTGTTTTGAGTGAGCTTATTTTTGAACTGCTTGCTAAAAAGACCATTACAATTTTCGATTACAGTGCAGTTGTAACAGGTATGATTTTGGCAGTTAACCTGCCGGCAAATGTTGCTTGGTGGATTCCTGTTATCGGCAGTGTGTTTGCAATTGTTGCAGTTAAAATGCTTTTTGGTGGACTGGGTCAGAACTTTATGAACCCTGCCTTAGCCGCAAGATGCTTTTTGCTGATTTCCTTTACAGGCAGAATGAGCGATTTTGCAACAAGCGGAACCTTAACCGATCAGTTTGAAATCATAAAGACAAGCGGCATTAAGGTATTGACTTCAGCAGCCGATGTTACTGCCAGTGCAACGCCTCTTGCAGTGCTCAAGGGCGGTGAAGAGGTTGATTTGCTTACCCTGTTCCTTGGCTTACATGGTGGTTGTATCGGTGAGGTATCAGCACTTGCAATTATAATCGGCGGTCTTTATCTGATTGTTAAAAAGGTTATTTCAGTCAGAATTCCGCTTACTTACATTCTTTCAACCGCTTTATTTATATTTGTAATTAATATAGCAAGCGGCAATGATGTTACATTGAATTATATGCTGGGTCAGGTTCTTTCAGGCGGACTTCTTGTTGGTGCATTCTTTATGGCTACTGACTATGTAACAAGTCCGATTACTGCAAGAGGTCAGATTATTTACGGCATTATCCTTGGTCTGCTCACTGCACTTTTCCGTGTTCTCGGTTCATCTGCAGAGGGTGTGTCCTATGCAATCATAATCGGCAACCTGCTTGTTCCGATTATTGAAAAAGCTACAATTCCAAAGCCTTTCGGCTGTGAAAAAGCGAAAGGAGAGAATAAATAATGGCTAAGAAAAAATCAAGCATATTACTTAATACTGTTGTATTGGTAGTAGTGACTCTCATTTGTGTTGCTCTTCTGGCAGTTGTTAATCAGATTACAAAAGCACCTATTGAACAGGCTGAAATCAATGCCAGAGCAGAGGTTTATAAAGTTGTTTATCCTGATGCAAATTCTTTTGCAGAGGTTGAAAATGCTACAGCAATGTTAGAAAACTCAGCAGAGGTTATGACCAATGCCGGTTATGACGGCTGCTTTGCAAACGATGTTTTGTCTGTTACAGATGCAAGCGGCAGTGTGGTTGGTTATGTTGTCGCTGCCACATCACCAAGCGGTTACGGCGGTGATATTCAGGTTGCTATCGGTGTTACAAAGGACGGCAAGCTCACAGGCTTTGATGTTATCAGTAACAGTGAAACCGCAGGTCTTGGTTCAAAATGTACTGAGCCTGAATTTAAAAATCAGTTCACAGGCAAGCCTGCCTCAACACTTGAGGTTACAAAAACAGGTGCAACTGCTGATAATCAGATTGATGCAATCAGCGGTGCAACCATTACAAGTAATGCCGTGACAGAAGCGGCTAATGCAGCTATCGTATTTTATCAGGAAAACTTTGCAGGCGGTGTAAAGGATAAGGTAGAAAACGTTGTTGTTGATAATGCAGAGGAGGTTGACGGTGGCTATAAGATTACCGTAACAACGACTAAAGGCTTTGCAGGAAAAATAACACTGGCTGTTGAAATCGGAACAGATGCAACACTTAAGAACTTTGAGATTATTTCATCAAACGAAACTCCGGGATACGGAGCTAAGGCACAGGAGGCTGACTATGCAGCTCAGTTTGTTGGCTTAAAGGCTGACAAGATTGCATCAGTTACCACAGGTGCTAATAAGGATAATAATGAGATTGACGCAATCAGCGGTGCAACCTTCACTACAAGGGCTGTTGATATGGCTGTAAACGAGGCAATCAAATATTATCAGGAAAATTATGGCGGCGGTTTGTCAGAAGCTTTTGCAAATGAAGCTGACGAACCCGAGGATACTGCAGATGTAGTTGCAACTGCATCACCTCAGCCGGGTAAAATCGGTGTTTTAGCATTTGGGAAAGGAGAGTGAGATAGATGAAAAAAGTATTAGAAAGACTATATAATGGTATTATCAAGGAAAACCCTGTATTAGTTCTTATGCTTGGTATGTGTCCCACTCTTGCTGTTACTACCAGTGCTAAAAACGGTTTGGGTATGGGTCTTGCCACAATGGCAGTTCTCATTATGTCAAACTTAATCATATCTCTTTTACGTAAGGTTATTCCAAACGGTGTAAGAGTTCCTGTGTATATCATAATCATTGCGTCATTTGTTACAATTGTTGAAATGCTTATGCACGCATATGTTACATCACTTTACAGCAGTCTGGGTATTTTCATTCCTCTTATTGTTGTTAACTGTATTATTCTTGGCAGAGCTGAACAGTATGCCTCAAAAAACAATCCGATTTTGTCAATCTTTGACGGTATTGGTATCGGCTTAGGCTTTACTATCGGTTTAACAATTATCGGTATTGTAAGAGAGTTAATCGGTGCAGGAACAGTATTCGGTTTACAGGTTATGCCTGAAAGCTATGAGCCTGTATCCATATTTGTAATGGCTCCCGGTGCATTCTTTGTGCTTGCTATTCTTTGTGCAATTCAGAATAAATTCAAGCTTAAGGGTGCTAACAGACACACTAAGGGTGATGTTAAGTGCAATGGTGATTGCAAAAACTGCCCATCAGCTAAGGAGGAGGTAGAGAACGATGGCTAAGACTTTATTTCTTGTGCTGATCACAACTGCTTTAATCAATAATGTTGTGCTTAGTCAGTTCCTTGGTATCTGCCCATTCCTCGGTGTATCAAGAAACACGAAAACTGCAGCAGGTATGGGCGGTGCAGTAGTATTTGTTATTACACTGTCATCTGCAGTAACCAGCCTTCTTTACACCTATGTACTTGATAAGCTGGGACTTACCTATTTAAAAACAATCGTATTTATTGCAGTTATTGCATTTTTAGTTCAGCTTGTTGAAATATTCCTTAAAAAGGTTTCGCCTGCACTTTACAAGAGCCTTGGCGTTTACCTTCCATTAATCACAACAAACTGTGCTGTGCTTGGTACTGCACTTACAAACGTGCAGCAGTCAAACGATTTTGTAACAAGTGTTGTTACAGGTCTTGGTACAGCTCTCGGTTTCTGCGTTGCAATTGTTATTATGGCAGGTGTGCGTGAAAAAACAGAAAATAACGATTTTCCAAAATCTTTTGCAGGTACTCCGGCTGTTCTTATGACTGCTTGCCTTATGTCAATTGCCTTTTATGGCTTTAACGTGTTTGCGTAAACGGAGGTGTTGTTATGGATTTTAATGAAATAGCAATTGCTGTTGGTGTTGTTTGTGCAATCAGTGTTATTATTGGTTTGGTTCTCGGTATTGCCGAAAAGGTTTTCCATGTTGATGTTGATGAAAGGGAGGAGCAGGTAAGAGATGCTCTCCCCGGTTCCAACTGTGGCGGCTGTGGTTATGCAGGCTGTGACGCTTTGGCAAAGGCTATTGCCAAGGGCGATGCACCTGTTTCAGGCTGCCCTGTCGGCGGAAAGCCTGTAGCTGAAAAAATTGCCGAGATTATGGGTGAGGAGCTTGGTGAGCTCGAACGCAAGGTTGCATATGTTAAATGTGACGGAACTTGTGAAAAAAGACAGGAAACTTATAATTATTTCGGTATTGACAGCTGTGTTTATGCGGCTAAGATGCCCGGTTCAAGCCCTTATTCCTGCAGCTATGGTTGCCTTGGCTTTGGCTCCTGTGCAAAGGTCTGCCCTGTAAGAGCAATCAGAATTATCGACAATAAAGCTGTTGTGGATGAAAGCTTATGTATCGCCTGCGGCAGATGTGTGAAAATCTGCCCGCACAAGCTTATTGACTTTGTTCCTGCAAACAGCAGTTACCGTGTTCAGTGCTCATCACTTGCCAAGGGTAAGGATGTTACTGCTGCATGTACAGCAGGATGTATCGGCTGTGGCATTTGTGCTAAGAATTGTCCAAGTGATGCAATTGTATTTGAGAATAATATTGCCAGAATTGATTATGATAAGTGTACAAAGTGCGGCACTTGTGCGGAAAAATGCCCAAGAAATATCATTAAGATATATTAATTAAATGAGTTTCGATAAAAAAGTAACATAATCTTGTCGAAATTTGACAATATTTTGATAAAATATTGACAATCTCTGGATTTTAATATATTATAGGGTTACTAAAATATAAGGAGAAAAGACTTATGACAAAAATGAAAAAAATTCTTGCAGTTGGTCTTGCATCAATTCTTGCAGTTTCATTTGCAGCTTGCTCAAAGACTGCTGCTGATGACAGCAATAAAGATGCAGCTAACACAGACACTGTTAAGACAGGTCTTGCAGTAATCAGTGAGATTAAGGCTGACGAGTACAATCCGGCAGACACAGCTCTTGAAATCGACTCTGTTGCAGCTGCAGTTACTGTTGATGCAGATGGCAAAATCGTAGATGTTAAAATTGACGAGGCACAGACAAAGCCTGACCTTACAAAGGATAACGGTAACGTTACTGACCTCAGAACAAAGCTTGCTAAGCAGGATGACTATGCAATGAGAGCTGCTTCTCCAATCCAGAAGGAATGGTTTGAGCAGGTTGCTGCATTCGAGGCTTGGGCAAAGGGTAAGACTGCTGATGAAATTAAGGCTGGTGTAGATGCTGAGGGTAATCCTACAGATGCTGACTTAAAGGCTGGATGTACAATCAATTCTTATGGCTTTACAGAGGTAGTTGCTAAGGCTATGGCTTCTGCTACAGATATGGGTGCAAAGGCTACTGATACTTTAAGACTTTCTGTTACTACAGAGAAGTATTATGAGAGCAACGAAACAAATCTTCAGTATGATTCAAACTATGCTGCAGTTACCTTTGATGCAGAGGGTAAAATCACATCTTGTCTGATTGATGCTTCACAGGCTAAGTGCACAATTGCTGACGGCAAGTTCACTGTTGAAAAGGGCGCTTATCAGTCAAAGAAAGAGCTCGGCGAAAACTATGCTATGAGATCAACCTCAGAAGCAATGGGTATCGGTAAAGAGTGGTTTGAGCAGGCTGCTGCTTTTGAAACATGGGCAAAGGGCAAAACTGCTGCTGAAATCAAAGCTGGTGTAGGTGAGGACGGCAAGCCAAGTGATGCTGATCTTAAAGCTGGTTGTACAATCACAGTAAGCTCAATTGCTGAAACAGTTGCTGCTGCAGCTACAGTTTAATATTTAAACAATCAATAGGAGAGTCGAAAGACTCTCCTTTTTATTTTTGAAAAATTTAAAAATAGATGTAACCTTTTGTTGCTTAGAATTGTTATACTATTGAAAGGTCCTTTCAGCAGGCGGTGAGATGATGACAGAGGAAAATTTCATAAGCTGTGTAAAACGCAATAACCAGCGGTTGTTTTTGATTGCGCTTTCTTTTACACAAAATCCGGATGATGCAGAGGATATTTTGCAAAATGTGTTCCTCAAGCTGTGGCGGTACAATAAGCCCTTTAACGATGATACGCATATGGATAAATGGCTGACTGCAGTTTGTGTGAACGAAAGCAAGAATAATATCAAATCTCCATTCAAGAAAAGGATTGCGTCACTTGATGATGTAAAGGAATCGTATACCTTTAAAGAGGATTGCAGCTATGATTTATTCAGTGCCGTTATGTCACTGCCCAAAAAAGAACGTGTGGTGATTCACCTGTTTTACTATGAGGATATGCCAGTTAAGGATATATCCGAGCTCTTAAAAATTAAAGAGTCTGCAGTTAAAACAAGGCTTCACCGTGCCAGAAAAGAATTGAAAAATATTTTAGGAGATGAATGGATAAATGAATAAAAATGACTATAAGAGGACGTTCTCACAAATCCGTCCATCTGACGAAACGATTGAAAGGATTTTTGAGATGAGCGAAAGCAAAAACAAAAAAATGAAGCACAGAGGATTGGTTATTGCAATTGTCTGCCTTATGGCATTGCTTTGCGGAACCCTTACTGCAAATGCGGCAACAGATGGTGCACTTTATGAGGGTGTAAAGCTTATAATCAACGGCGAGGATGTTAATCTTGGTGACTATATCAAAAATTATAAGACCTATACCCGTGATGATGGTACAGAGGTTGCAGAGTATGAGTTTGAATTGCCTGATGAAAATGGTTCAGCATCCATTACGGTTGAGGGCGAACTTTTGAACGATGGTGAAAGTATCAGCGAAAAGGAAAAAGACGGTGATACAGTAATCTATGCAATTCAAGAAAATTAAATAAAAAAAGAACACCGGGATTTTGCTGGAACAAACAGCATTCTCGGTGTTTTGTTTTTTATAAAATGAATTATCGTAACTGGCTCTTTTAAGTATTGCAAGTATACAATTTGCACTTGTTCCTGTAACAAAGCAAATTATAAAGTAAATATAAATTATTAAATCTATGTTAAATAAAAGTAAAAATTTCTATTGTTTTATTAGATGTATAGTGATATAATAGACTGAAAAAATTTTTACAAAGAGGGGTTGTCTTATGGCAAAAACTAAAGCCGCTGCAGCTGCATCTACTGCACCTGCAGAGAAAAAGTACATGAAGCCATCAGAGATTGTTACCTTCGGTATAGGTTTATTCGGTGTTGCCCTGCTTACAGGTTGGATGCCGGACTATACTATGACTTTCTTTGCTGACTTCGCATTCAAGGGCCAGGGCTTTGATTCAGCTCAGCTTGCTACAATTGTATCATCAGTATTTGGTGTTGCAGGTGTAGTTGGTGCTGTCTGCGAGCTTGTTATCGGTATGCTTGTTGACAGAACAAGAACAAAGCTTGGTAAGGTTAAGCCTTGGGTTGGCTTCGGTGCAATTCCGCTTGCAATCATTTCAATGCTTGTATTCATTGCTCCGAACACAACATCATTCACAGTTGCTACAATCTGGATGTTTGTTATTTATGCACTTTATACCGCTATTTCCTGTGCGGTTGAGTCACCTTCAAACTGCTTTGGTGCACTTTGTTCACCAAATCCGAAGGAAAGATCAAGTGCGATTTCAATTGCATCCTTCCTTCGTTCTGTAGGTCAGAGCGGCGGTCAGGTTGTTATTATCGTTGTGCCTGCAATAATGAAGGCATTAATGGGTCAGCAGCAGTATAAAAATGCTGAGGGTCAGGGTATTGACCTTATCATTTCAACTGCAGTTTGTGCTCTTGGTATGATGATTTTCGTAATGATTTTCTTTGCTAACAACAAAGAGCGTGTACCTTACACAACTGATAAGGTATCTCTGATTGAGTCAATTAAGCTTGTATTCACCAACAAGAACCTTCTTATGGTTTCACTTACAAAGCTTTTCGGCTTTGGTCGTGGTGTTTATGGTACAGTATCACTTTACATAGCTGTTTACCTTCTTGGTTCAAAGGGCTTAAAGCTTGCTCTTATGCTGCCAATGGGTATCGGTACAGCAGTTGGTACTCTGCTTGTTAACCTTGTTCTTAAGAAGTTCTCCACAAAGAAAACATTCATTATTTTCTGCGTATACGGTGCTTCTGCAATGGCAATTCTGTTCTTTATGTCAAGAGGAATCGGCTTCAACTCAACACTTATCGTTCCATTCCTTATCCTCAACTTCTTCTGCGGTATTCAGCATGGTAACACAAACGTTACACCAAACATTATGATTGCCGACTGTATTGATGAAATGGAATATAAAACAGGTAAGCGTCAGGAAGGTCTGGCTTATGCAGGCTACGGTCTGTTCTCAAAGATTGCATCTGCAGGTACAAAGTACCTTGCTCCTATGCTTGTTTACACATGGAGTGGTTATCAGTTCTCTCAGAGTGCAAACATTGCATATGCTGACCAGACAAATGACGTATTAATGAAGTTCCTTGCTATCTACACAATCATTCCTGCAGCATTTGTTCTTTTACAGATGGTGCCTGTATTCTTCTATGATATGGTTGGTGAGAAGAAGGATAGAATTACCGCTGCCCTTGCAGAGAGAAGAGCTGCTGCAGAGGCTGAGTCAACTGATGAAACAGAAGATGTTACCATCAGTGAAAATGCAGAGTAAGGGGGTAAGTAAAAATGGCTGAAACAAAAGAGAAAAAAGGCTTCAGAGCAGGTGCTTATTCAGTTATCGCCTGCATTACAATTGCTGTTGTTCTTGTTGTTATGACAATTTTTGCTTTCACAATAAGATACACTGCTTTTTCACCTGAAAAGGTTGCTCAGTTCTATACTGACACAGTCGTTCAGACCGGTGATGGTTATAATGCATATAAAAATACACTCGTTTCTAAAAATCAGAAATATGGTAACTTTGTAATTAATGCTTATATGCTGCCATATGTTAACGATGGTGACGATGTTAAGCAGGCAGATTTTGTTGGCACAGGTACTGAGGCTGAGGCTGCTGCAATTGACGAAGTATACAATACAATGTACGATTACTATGTTGAGCTTCTCAGCACATGCGGTCTTGATAATTATGACGAGTTCTATAACAGCTATTTTGCTAAGCTCAGTGAGGTAAGAAAAGCTGTTTACGGCGATGAGTTTATGAATACCGACTTTATGTTTGGTGCATTTGAGTCAAATGTTGACCGTTACGGCAAGTCTTTAACAGGTACTGAAGAAAAGCTTGCGCAGGACGAAAAGACTGTTATTCAGGAAGCATCAACAGGTGTTTACCAGGAAAAATTCGGTAATGATTATAAATTCACTACAACTGTTAAAGAATGCAACGAGCTTTCAGCAGACGAGGCAAAGGCTTATGTTGAAGAATATTCAGCAAGAATTAAGCCTGTAGCTGAATCCGGTGAGGCTAAGGCTGATCAGTTTGGTCTTGTTGATGCTGACAAGAAGGACAATAAAAAGTCATCAATGATTGATGCTTTTGCAAAGCTTGATTGTTCTGACGATATTGATTCAGTTGCAAAGGCAGTTGTTGATGTAACTCTTGAGGATGGTACAGTTGTTGCTACACAGGAGCTGTATGTTGTTAAGATTGGTAACAGCTGGTATGTTGATAATACAAATATTGATATTTCAGCATTGTTCCTTGCATAATAAAATAGTATAACAAAACACCCAAGGATTAGTCCTTGGGTGTTTTTGCTTTGGTGTGTTTAATTTATAATAAAAAAGCACTCAAAAGAGTGCTTTTGCTTTAGTTTTCAATATTATTTGAGCGAAGCATAGTACACAAGGTTCGACTTAAAACCTCTTTATTTAAATTCGGGAGCATTGCAATTAATAAATCAATTAATCCGCTTACAGCAAAAGTGATATTTGCATATTCATAATAATTGTTTTCTTTGCTGAATCCATTATGGCTGGCAATATTTTCAACCAGATTATTTTTGAGCATTATAATTGATGGACCGCAGATTGAGCTTGCCTTGAATTTGCACAGGTAATCAGAGCTTTTTCCAACCTCATCAATAACGCTGTCAACAAATGGTTTTGGATTTTTTCTGATTTCATCATAATTTACAAGCTTGGATATATCAACAACACCGTTCATAATGATTTTGAAACAGCTATCAAGACAATCCTCCATACTCTTGTAGTGCAGATAAAATGTGCTTTTGTTAATGTCGGCTCTTTTGCAGAGCTCGAGCACTGTTATTTTGCTTGTATCTTTTTCAACCATTAAGTCAAGCATTGCATTAAACACTGCTGACTTAGTTCTTTTTATTCGTCTGTCCATAATCTAAGCTCTTTTCATCAAATATCACATATATTTACATAATAGCATATTAAATAACACTTTTCAATGAAATGCACAATATTCGGTGATTATCCTAAAAAAGAGATTGATTTTTTGTTAAATAACACTAAAGAAATTTTCACTTATTTGCTTTGTGATTTATTGCATTGAAAAATTTAGTGAAATAAAAAAATAATTATTGTAAATTTAAAATCTGTATTGTATAATATATGGGAATATGATACTAACGATTAAGGAGGATATATTAATGAGCGAATGCAAATGTTGTTGCAATGGAGATTGGCTTTCAGGCAAAACCGTTATTGTAACAGGTGCTTCAGGTGGTATGGGTGCAGGAATCGCAGCTACACTTATTAAAAAGCATGGTTGTCAGGTAATTGGTGTTGCAAGAAGCGAGGCTAAGATGCTTGCTTTTATCGAAGAGCTTGGCCCAACATATGCTGAACAGTTTTCTTATAAGCTTTTTGACGTATCAGTTAAAGAAAATTGGGAGAATTTTGCTAAAGAGTTAGAGGAGGAAGGTATTGTACCTTCAGTTCTCGTTAACAATGCAGGTATTCTGCCTAAGTTTAAGAGATTTGACAGATATTCATATGACGAGATTGAAAGAGCTATGAACATCAATTTCTATTCATGTGTATATGGTGTTAAGACATTTTTACCTGTTCTTCTTCAGCAGGAAAATCCGGCTATCATAAACATTGACTCATCAGCAGCATTAATGACATTAGCAGGTACATCTATGTACAGTGCATCAAAGGCTGCATTAAAGGGCTTCACTGAAGCACTCAGAGTTGAGTTCAAGGGTAAGATGTATGTTGGCTTGGTTTGCCCTGGCTTTACTAAGACAGATATTTTCCGTGACCAGAAAAATGATGGCGGCAAGGGTCAGAAGGTAATGGATATGATTTCTACTGATTGCGACCGTATGGTTAAGATGATTATGTTCGGTATCGAGCATAAGCGTCCGCTTATGATTCACGGATTTGATGCTCACGCAATGTCAATTTTCAACAGAATGCTTCCTGTTAAGGGCAGCGAGCTGTTCTCACTTGTTATGAAGGTTGCAGATATTGACCTTTTCAACGACGTATTTAAAGACTAATGAATTTACCAGCGGGGACGAGGATGTCTTTTAATGGACATTTTCGCCCTTTTGCTTTAAATGTTATTTTGGGAGAAATTTATGGCACAGGATATAACTAAACAAAAGCATATGAATTTTAAGGAAATAGCAGCCTATTCACTGGGACTCTTTGGTTTCCAGGCAATCGTTGGCTTGCTTAATTCCTATCAGGCAGAATTTGATTCATCAATACTCGGTGCAGATATTGCCGTTGTTGGTGTTCTGATTTTAATTGCAAAGATTGTATCAGCAGTATTTGATCCAATCGTTGGTAATATGATTGATCGTTCAAAAAGCAAAAAAGGCAAGTTCAAATCAATGATTATGTATTCACTTGCTCCGCTGCTTATTATGACAGCAATTGTATTTTTGAAGGTTCCGTTTACAGGCGTTGGACTTTATGTGTGGATTTTTGCTACATATCTGATTTGGTCACTTGCAATGACCTTGGGTGATGTTCCGTCACAGGGTATTGCATCTGTTCTTACTCCAAATCCTACTGAAAGAACAAACGTTGTTTCAATTTCAAACACATTCAAGCAGGTTGGATTTTCAGCTTGCGTAGTCATTGTTCCGATTGTTTGCTTAATCATTCCTGAGGGTTCAAAGGTGTTTGTTGCAAGCGGTGAAACAGATACTCCGATGATTTCAAGTGAGTATTTCTTTACAGCACTTTTAACTGCAGTTCTTGGCTGTGTGCTGTTTGGACTGATTCCAATGCTCAATAAAGAGCGTGTTGCTTATGTTGCAAGCGAAAAGACCACATTTAAGGATATGATTGGTGCGTTAAAGAATAATAAGCCATTTATGCTTGTTATCGTATCTTATTTCCTTGGCTTCGGCAGACAGATGGCTATGGGTATCCAGGTACAGGCTGCTAACGTTATTCTCGGTTCTCAGAACCTTGTTGCAGTTCTTGGTATTGTAACAGCTGTCGGTTCAATGATCAGTATGGCACTCTGTCCTGTTCTCATCAAGAAAATGGGCGAGAAAAAGACTTATATTCTTCTGTCCGTTTACGGCTTTGCAGTATCAATATTGTCATTTGTTATCGGTCATTTCTATTTCATCAGCCCTGAGAATAAGGTGCTTATGATACTGTTCTATCTGTCACTGTTCTTAATTGGTTTACAGTTTGGTGCAGTAACACTTATGCCAATGATTATGACTGCTGACTGTGTTGACTACTATGAGTATGAAACAGGTAAGAGAATGGAGGGTGCAGCTTACTCAATCCTTACATTAACAATTAAGGTTTGTCTTGCACTTGGTACAGCTCTCGGTCTTGTATTCATTCAGGTTTCAGGCTATTCTGATACAGTAACTCAGATTGCTAACGGCACAGCTACAGGCTTTGACCTTGGCACAAAGGATTTAGTATTCTTTGCTTACACAGTTGTTCCGGGTATTCTTGCTCTGCTTTCAATCTTCCCAATCTTCAAGTATGATGTTGTTGGTGAGAAAAAGGCAAAGATTGCTTCTGAGCTTGCAGCAAGAAGAAAAGATGCTGAATAATATTTAACAAATTATAGCAAGACGGTGAAGGTGTTGACCTTCGCCGTCTTATTTTGTATAATGTATGTATAGTTTAATAAAGGGATGATGTAATGAAAAGATTTTTATCACTGATACTTTCAGTATTTATGATAATCAGTGCAGTTTTCAGTGTGAATGCTGTTGCTTTTGCAGATGACAGTGTAGCATGCGGTGCTGATGGTGATAATATTATTGCAAATTATAATTCAAGTCAGTGCACCTTGACTTTAACAGGCAGCGGTGCAATGAAGGATTATGTTGTTTCACCTTGGGCCGGTAAGAATATCACAGATATAATAATCAGTGAGGGAGTTACTTGTATTGGCAACAGTGCTTTTGCAGGTATGCTCAGACTTGAAAATGTTTCAATTCCAAATACTGTTATCAGTATCGGTACAAATGCATTCTCAAGCTGTAAAAATCTTAAAGCAATTCAGCTCCCTGCTTCGGTTAATCAAATCGGTGTAGGTGCTTTCAGAACAACAGGTGTTCATCTGACAGGTGTTTTTGTTGATAAAAACAATAAAAATTATGCTGATATTAACGGTATGCTTTTCGACAAGAAGTTTGAAACGCTTTATGTTGTTCCTGCAGCAGGAAACACCGCAGTTCTTGAAATTCCAAATACAGTCAAAACAATTGCGGACAAGGCTGCCTATAATTGTGTTAATTTAAAAGAGATTGTTATCCCTGAAAGTGTTACTGTTTTAGGTGCAGAGGTATTCACCGGTGATAAAGCTGTTGTGGAGAAAATAACGATTCTTAATGCCGAACTATATTTGCCTGAGCAGTTAAAAATGGTTAATAATACAGAAAAGCTTACTATCGTCGGCTATGAAAATTCTACTGCTGAGAAATATGCTAATGCTTTAGGTATTAAATTTGAAGCTATTTACACAGGCTGTATGCACAAGTTTGACGATGTAAAGGTAACAAAGGCAGCAACCTGTAAAACTACAGGAGTGAAAACTTATACCTGTTCACTATGCGGAGATTCGTATGATGAAACAATAGCAAAATTATCCCACAATTATGATGGCGGCAAGGTAACAAAGGCAGCAACCTGTAAAGAAACAGGAACAAAAACCTATACCTGCACACTATGCGGAGATTCGTATGATGAAACAATAGCAAAATTATCTCACAATTATGATGGCGGCAAGGTAACAAAGGCGGCAACCTGTAAAGCTACAGGAGTGAAAACTTATACCTGTTCATTATGCGGAGATTCGTATAATGAAACAATAGCAAAAACGACACATAGTTATGATAGCGGCAAGGTAACAAAAAAGGCAACCTGTAAGGCAACCGGTGTTAAAACCTATACTTGTAAAAACTGCGGTACAACGAAGACATCTACTATAGCAAAAACAGGTCACACCTACAAAAATGTTGTAACCAAGGCGACCTTGTCGAAGAATGGAAAGATTGAAAACAAGTGCTCAGTATGTGGCAATGTTTCAAAAACAACTACGGTAAACAGTGTAAAAACAATTAAGCTTAATAGAAACACAATTACAATGAACGGCACAGTTCAAAGACCTACTGTTACTGTAACAGACAGCAAGGGCAAGGCATTAACATATAATAAGGATTTCACGGTAAGCTATTCAAACTTCAATTCAAAGAATGTAGGTCGTTACACTGTAACAGTTAAACTGATTGGTAACTACAGCGGAACAAAGACATTCCCTTATTATATCAATCCAAAGCCGACAGAGTTTGTGCCAAGCAACAAGGGCGGTTTCAAAGCTATTTCAAAGGGATTCACTCTTAAATGGAATAAGCAAAACAATCAAACAACAGGCTATCAGATTCAGTATGCAACAAAGAGGGACTTCTCAAATGCAGCAACTGTTACCATAGCAAATCCAAACACAACAAGCTATACGATCAAGGGCAGAGCTGCCAATACAAGATATTATGTAAGAGTAAGAGCTTATAAGAAAATCGGTACAGGCACATTCTATTCAAACTGGAACAGCGGTACAAAGTCTGTTGTTACATTAAAATAATAATGTGGGCGGATATTATCCACCCCTACGGAAATTCTTATATATCGTCTATATCGTCACAATAAAAAATGCAGTACATTATTGTACTGCATTTTTATTTTTAGTAAAAAGATAGCCTACTAATAATCCCAAATAAGATATGCCCAGAATTAGAAGGAAATTTGAAAGTCCTGCGTTTACGCTTCTTAAAATGAAATGCAAAGTATCAATATCAATACTTGCAGTAATTGAATAATTAAATGTGAAAACAAGATAATGTACAAAACCGAACAAGAAAGGCATATTCAACTTGAATTTGCTCCACGTTTTATCACTGCCGATTGAAATTGAAAGTGTAAAAAATGTTACAGGTAATATATAATAAAGAATTGCTGATTCGTGCAATATGCTTTCGGCATATCTATTTAAATATATTGTTAGTAAGCATAAGCTCCAAACGATTAAAAGTGCAGAAATTTCAATCAGTTTTTTTAGCCTGGATTTATATTTCAATAGATTAGTGCCGTCATCCAAACGGTTAATAATTTCTTTATCATTCTTTATAAAATCATCAAGACTTATGTCGAAAATATCACTCATTTTAACCAAACTTGTAATATCAGGACAAGAGTGATTGTTTTCCCAGCTTGATACTGTTTGTCTTGTTGTGCATAGTTTTTCGGCAAAATCTTCTTGTGTTAAATTAGCTTTAATTCTTGCTGATTTGATTTTTAATCCAATGTTCATTTATATATCATCCTTAAATTAAATATTAAACCGGGGCACAGAACTCTGCTGCAAATTTATAATTTGGATCTGTTGCAGAAGCATTAGAATACTTTCCTAAGTATACAATATAACCACTTCTACTGCTATCTCTTAGCGTTATTGTTGGATAACCTGAATTTGGGGTAAAAGATTCAAACATAGATAATCCTTGCCAGTGCCAAGAAATATTACGAAAATTTGAAACACGATATGGTGTTTCCGTACAATAATCATAGGTTGCTTTAATGTCAAAAATACTATCAGCGTGTTTTTTTCTTGTAACTGTTTTGTATGTTGCAGTCGCAAGTTTTTCATTAATGATTAATTTATCAAGTGTAGGGATTGAATTAAGTGTTTCATAGTTTTGAATTTTTTGTTCGTTTTGTATGTGCATAAAAGCAATTTGATCAACATCTTTTTTTGAAATTTGCAAAGTCAATATCGTTTTCTGCATTTTTATTTTTTTCAAGATTTAGCCCATATTTATTATTGGTTTCTTCAATATAATTGTCATATTCTGATGCATAACAAACGAATGATGATATTGTTATTGTAATAATAAGTGTGATAAAAAATGTAAGTGTTTTTTTCATAATATAATCTCCTTTATTATTGATTTCTAATTTTAAAAAGATGACCGATTAATATTCCTAATGCAGAAACAGATGCTGATATTAAAAAGAATGTAAGGCTTGTGCCAAAATTCATTGATATATGATGAAAAATTATCGAGTAATCTGTAGCCTGAACCAAAGTTACTGATAAATTCAGTAATATATGCATTGTACCAAAAAAGATAGGCATAAGAAAATTTGATTTTTTGCAGTAGCTGTCATTTCCAATGAATACTGATATAATAAATGTTGTTAACGGAATAATAAAAAACATAATTATATCATCTTTTATACCACCGATATATGATTTTGTTAAGCAAAATACTATCAAACATATTGACCATATAAATAGATATATGATTATTTCGATGAGTTTTTTTATTTGGTTTTTATATTTTATTGAATTAGTGGCTTTAGTGAAGTGTTCAAGCAGTTCTTTATCTTCTTTTATAAAATCATCAAGACTTATGTTGAAAATATTGCTTATTTCAACCAAACTGATGATATCGGGGTATGAATGATTATTTTCCCAGTTTGATATAGTTTGTCTTGTTGTATTCAGTTTTTCAGCAAGTGCCTCTTGCGATATATCGGCTGAAATTCTTGCTGACTTAATTTTTGATCCAATATTCACTTGTTTATCACCATCCTTTATTTAAATAGTATGCTTAAACTTGAAAAAATGCAAGGCGAATTTACTTTACGTAGTGCGTTTTATGTGCAAAAATAACTTTACATTTGTTGATTTTCAAATAAATAACCCTCGAAAACTGCTTTTCGAGGGTTTAAAAATATTATTTAGTTTAAATTTTATAATCATCAATTGTTTTCTGAACAGTTGATTCGGTGCCGTCTGCATTTGTGATTACAATTTCAGGGTACCATTGACTTGCAAAACGGAAGGGGTTATCTGTTTCGTTTTCATACTCTGTAGCAGTTTTGCGAATGTCCCTTGCTGCTTTGTCTGTTGCAGTGGCGTTGGTATCAATTTCCTCAACAGCCTTGCAGATTACAACAAATCTGTATCCGTCTTTGTAATCAGTAGGGCAGGATAGTGTTAAAAATTTGTCGCTTCTCTGTGCTTCCATATTTGCTACCTTATAAATCAATCTGCTGTTAATTCTGTCAAGGTATTGGTTTGTGCTGTCGAAGGTCATTTTTTCGGTCACATCGTATGGGAAGATATAACCGTTATCGTCATTTTCATTAGTATTGGTGTAAAATGCACCAAGTACCTGGAAGTTATAATCCTGCAGCCAATCGGTGTATGTCACTGCTTTTGACGAGCTGTTATAGGCAGCAGCATTTTTATAATGCTCTTCTAATTTGTTGTCATCAAGATAAACAACGTAATTTGAAACAGTCGCACCATCTGTCACAGGGGCAGATATAGTCTGATCAACAAGCATATCCATGTCAATATCACTTATTGCAATATGACCGACAGCATTTGGATTTGAACCGTAGGTATCGCAATATTTTTCAAGTATACCATTCGGAAATTCTACATCAGGATATTTTTCGGTATAAGGCTTAAGATAAGCGGTTTCAGAATAGTCAAGATAGTATTTGATACCGAATCCGGCTGCAACTATCACAATAACTGCGAAGATGGGGAGCATAACCTTTTTGCTGAAAATTGTTTTAAAGACTTTTTTAGTCTTTTCTGTTCTCTTGGCTTTCAGCTCAGCTTTTTCCTCAGGCGTTTTCTTAGGACGCTGCTTTTTTTGTTTTTTCTTCTCAGCAGGTTCTTCTTCCTTTGGAGCGGAAAAGTCAATAAGCTCCTCTCGTCTTTTCGGTGGCTCAAGGGGTTCAATTTCACGAATTTCCCTTTGTGCCTTTTGGTTTTTATATTCGCTTAAAATTTCATCAATGGTGTTGTTGTTATCACTCATTATTTTATAATCACCTTTTTAACATTTTGAATTGCTTCGTTCATCAGTTCCTCAAGGTTTTCTATATTTGCCTCAGCTTTGATTACATCATCAAGGTGCGGTTTTGTTTTAGGGTGCTTTGGTGTGAATACGGTACAGCAGTCCTCATAAGGCTGAATGGATGTCTGGAATGTATCAATTTTGCGTGATATTGCAATGATTTCTTCCTTGTCCATACCAATACAAGGTCTGAATACAGGCATATTTACCGCACAGTCTGTGCAGGCAAGTGCATACATAGTCTGGCTTGCAACCTGTCCTACGCTCTCACCTGTAATCAGTGCAGAGCAGTTTTGGTGCACAGCAAGCTTTTCGCTAATCATCATCATTACTCTGCGCATAATAATTGTAAAGTATTCCTCAGGGCAGAGATCACGTATAGCCTCCTGAATTTTGGTGAACGGCACGACATATGTTGTGATAACACCTGAGTAGCGTGCAACCTTTTTAAGGAGCTCCATAACCTTCATTTCAGCAAGCTCAGAGGTGTAGGGAGGGGATGCAAAGTGGATTGCACACAGCTCAATACCACGTTTTGCCATCATATATGCAGCAACAGGGGAGTCGATACCTCCGCTGATTAATATACCTGCTCTGCCGCTGGTGCCTGTCGGCATACCGCCTGCACCCTTGATATTGTTACCTCTTACAAAGGCATATTTATCCCTTACCTCAACGGTAACTATTATATCCGGATTGTGCACATCTACACTGAGATTGTGAAATTTTGACAGCAGAAAACCGCCCAGCTCTCTGCAGATTTCAGGGGATTTCATCGGGAATTTTTTGTCACTGCGCTTTGCTTCAACCTTAAATGTTTTCGCATCCTCCAGTTCATCACTTAAATAGCTGAGAGCAGTTGATTTGATATCCTCAAAATCCTTTTCACAAACACAGGCACGTGAAAGCGCTGCAATGCCGAATACTCTTGAAACAATGTCAACCGCATCGTCAAGGTCAATGTCATCATCAACAGGGTCAACCATAATTGTTGACTGGCTTTTTGTGAATTCAAATGAGCCCAAATCATTGAGCCTTCTTTTCATATTTTTAATGAGAATGTCTTCAAATGAGCTTCTGTTAAGTCCCTTGAGAGCAAGCTCACCATTTTTAACAAGTATAATTTCTTTCATAATGTTATCCTTACAGAGGGTGTTTTTCGATAAGCTCCTTAAGAGCATTTACCAATAAATCAACCTCTTCCTTTGTGTTATATCTTGAAAAGCTGATTCTTATGCTTTTGTCCAGTACTTCGTTTGAAAGCCCCATTGCACTGAGCACATGGCTTTTTTTACCTTTGGCACAGGCTGAGCCGTTGCTGACATAAACATTGTAGTTTGATGAAAGCTCCTGCAGAATTGTCTGACTGCGCATAAATGTAGGCACATAAATATTTATGATATATGGTGACGCATTTTCACTGCTGTTAAAGGTGATGCCGTCTATTTCACCAAGCTTTGTTTTTGCATAAGCGTTAAGCTCTTTGATTTTATTTTTTTGTTCTCGTGATAAATCAAGCTCTTTAACAGCTGCACCAAAGCCTGCTATCAGCGGTGCGGATTCCGTACCCGGGCGGAGCTTTCGTTCCTGCTCGCCGCCAAAGGTCCTTGCAAAATTCTGATTTGTAAGGTTAGCGGCTTTGTTAATGTAAAGTGCACCTACACCCTTTGGTCCGTGTATTTTGTGAGCAGATATAGTAATTAAATCAGCACCAAGCTTTTTTGCGTTAATCGGTATTTTACCATAAGCCTGCACGCAGTCAATATGTATCAGTGCAGGGCTGTTTGCTCGAGTTACGATACGTTTGATTTTGTCAACAGGCATAACAGAGCCAACCTCGTTATTGATATACATCATTGAAACAAGAATGGTTTTGTCATTAACAGCCTCTTTCAGCTGTTCTTCACTGATAAAGCCGTATTCATCCGGCTCAAGATAGATTACCTCAAAGCCTTGCTTTTCAAGCTCTTCAGCCGACTGCAAAACACTTTCGTGTTCAATTGCAGTTGTTACAATTCTGTTGCCAAGCCTTTTTTTAGCCTTTACTGCTCCGAATAGCGCAAGGTTATTTGCTTCTGTTCCGCCTGAGGTGAAAACGATTTCCTCTTTCTCAGCACCCAAGCTTTCGGCAACTGCCATTCGTGCAAGAATGATTTCCTTTGCAGCGCTTACACCGAGAGCGTGAAAGCTTGAGGGATTTCCCCAGCTTTCTGTAAGCATTTTATTTACAGCATCAACACAAGCTGTACTTGGCTTTGTTGTTGCCGAGTTGTCAAGATATGCTATCATAATCTTTTGAGTTCCTTTAATTTGAGTATACCAACAATTGTTTTAGCGTCCTTGATTTCACCGCTCATAATTCTGTCTATACATTCATTTAGCGGCATTTTAATTACATCAAGGTATTCGTCCTCATCAAGGTGCTGTTCGCCGTAGCTTAAGTCAGCAGCATAGAAAATCCTGATGATTTCGCCGCAGTATCCGGGTGTCGGATAAATTTCGCCAAGACTTTCAAAAATCTTGGCTTCTGCTCCGCATTCCTCGCTGAATTCACGGATTGCTGCTTTTCTTGGATCCTCGCCGGGCTCAAGCTTGCCGGCAGGGATTTCATAAATGGTTTCCTTGTATGGGTATCTGAACTGCCTTACAAGCAGAACTTCTTTTTCTTCTGTCAAGCCAACAATTGCAACACCGCCTGGATGATCAACTACCTCACGCTTGGCAGGTGTGCCGTCAACTAAGGTAACATCGTCAAGGTGAACATTAATGATGTTGCCTTTAAAAAGTTCCTTACTGTTTTCTGTCTGCTCAAAAAAGCCAAGAGCAATTGCCTCAACATCGTCAATCTTTTCTGCGATGAATTTAGCCTGTGCTTCAATCAGTTCAAATTTTGTGCCATAGCCCCACAGAACACCCACGCTGTCAAGCTGATTAAGCTTTGCACCATCAATGTCAAAGTGCGTGTCACCAACCATAATTGCTTCCTTTGGATTTGCATCAAGCTCATTCAGGCATCTGCCTATGATACTTGATTTCGATTCGCAGTCTGCCTTGAAGGAAACACCGCAGATGCAGTCAAATAATGATTTGATGCCGAATTTTTCAAGCAGTGCTTCAATGTAGTTCTGTGGCTTTGATGAAGCTATGCCCAGCTTGATATTATTCGCTTTAAGGCGTTTTAAAAGGCTGATTACTCCGTCATAAAGACAGCTTTCATACAGTCCGATATTGGTATATCTTTCACGGAATTTTTTAACAAGCTCCTCTGCCTTTGCAGGGTCTGCACCAAATTTTTCCTGAAAGGTGATAAGTAACGGAGGACCGATAAAGCAGGTGAGCTCTCTGTAATCCTCAGGTGTTTCATATCCTAAGTGTTCAAGTGCAAATTTTGCACTTTTGAGTATGCCCTCACCGGTGTCACAAACCGTGCCGTCAAAATCAAAAATTACTGTATTATATCTCATTATCCATTTACCCTATTCATGAATTTTTCACTGTAAACAATAAAACGCTCAACAGTACCCTTGCCGATAATATCGCCTTTGTCATCCTTGGCAGAAACCTCAAAAACAAGCCTTCTTCCGTCAACCTCATTGAGTGTTGCGGTGGCAGTAATTTCTGTACCTATGCCGCTTGCCTTATCGTGGCTGACTGTGATTTTTGTACCCACAGTGGTTTCGTCGCCCTCTAACAAAGGCTTAACAGCATTGCAGGTTGCTTCTTCCATTAAGGCAAGCATCATCGGTGTAGCAAATACCTTGAGTGAGCCTGATTTAACAGTATCGGCACAATTGGTTTCGTTAACGGTTGTGATTGCTACTCCAACAGGAGCTACAGAAAATTCTTTCATACGATCACCTTTAAATTTTATTTGGTATAGTATAACATATTTTTTTATTATATACAATATAAAAGAATTGTGATACAATAGACAATGAATAGAAATCTGTTATGTGACAGGAGGCAAAGCTTTGGAGGGAAAGAGAAAACGTATCCATATGCTTGATGAAATTCGTGGCTTTGCAATACTTTGTATGATTGTTCACCACGCATTTTTAGATGTTGGTGATGTGCTTGAGCTTAGCTGGGGCTACAGAGTTTTTAATGCATTGTGCCTTGTTCAACCGATATTTTGGGCGATATTTATCATTATTTCAGGTATGTGCACACGGCTTTCAAGAAATGCAGCTAAAAGAGGTATTTTTGTTTTAATTTGCAGCGGAGTTATAACTCTTGTTACCGCACTGATCATGCCGCTGTTTGGTTTTGTTGAGTGTGAAATCTATTTTGGTATTCTGCATTGTCTTGGTTTTTGTATGATTGCAGCAGGGCTGCTGATGCCTTTGGTTAAAAAGATTGATTTCAGAATCGGTACTGTTATATCAATCGTGTTGTTTTTATTCTTCTATGGTATAGACAGCGGCAGTATCTGTTTCGGACTGATTGATTTGCCCGGTGCTATGCTTCAAAACAATCTTTTTGCACCGTTGGGTCTTCATAACACA
This sequence comes from uncultured Bacteroides sp., assembly GCA_964396885.1. Classification (GTDB taxonomy): domain Bacteria; phylum Bacillota; class Clostridia; order Oscillospirales; family Acutalibacteraceae; genus Eubacterium_R. Next base: position 33,978 of record CAYNGP010000007.1, read on the forward strand.
GAATTTTACAGTGCCGACTATTTCCCGTTAATTCCGTGGATATTTATGTTTTTCATTGGTGTATTTTTAGGCAAGCTTGCCGTTGAAGAAAAGCTGCCGGCAGCAATGTATAAAAAAAGGAGTAAGTTTCTTAGCCTTGTTGGCAGAAACAGTCTTTGGGTTTACCTTGCACATCAGCCTGTTATTTATGGTGTTATGCTGATTATTGCACAGATAATATATTAATTTATGACAGTTTAATATTTTAACAAAAAAGGAACGCACCTCATAGTATAAAGAGGTGCGTTTTTCATTGTTGTTTTAAAGTGTAAGATTAATTTTGATTGTCTGCACTTTGTTTTTCAGCGGTGATTAGTGTGGGTGCTGAATCAAGCCATAGAATAGCCTGCACCGTATCCGCTGTTTATATAGAGCGTGGCTGGAGCTACATTTTCAGCCACTGCTCGTTTGCCGAGTTCACTGTGTAAAGGCAGTAGTTTAAATATTTTATTACAATGTCCTTAGCAGTGCTTATGTGTCTGCTGACCGTCGGTTGTGACAGCTTAAGCTCCTTCGCAATTTCAAGCTGTGATTTGTTGTGTACATAAAATAACCTCAGGCAAATACTCTGCCTTTCAGTGAGTTCGTTTTTTATTATGAGCGGAAGTACCTTTGACATCGCTTTAAGCATTATTTTTTGGCTGTCGCATTCACATTCGTCATTATTAACGGTTTTGTTTGACATATATTCTTCAACAAAGCTTATCATACTGCTGCCTCCTCGTCATCATAATAGCGGGAAAGCAAAGCTGAAATTCTTTTGCATTCACAAGCCATATCGTAATAAACTGAAATTCTTTTTCTAAGCAGTAATAAATCCTCGCCTGAATAAATGCAGAGTAAAGGTCTTAAGCCTTTGATTTTATTCTGCAGGATTTTGTGCTGCTCCTCGTATTCACGAGCCAATTCATCAATAGTCATTGCTACCCTTCTTTCAAAATGTATTGAGTGGACAATTACTATATTAATAGAACGGATGTTCGGTGTCAATTTTTTGCACATTTGTGTCCTATAAATTGCACTTAATAAAAAAATTTTTGTTACCTATACTGTGAAATACTTTAACGAATTAAATTTAGCAAAATAAATAAAAAATATTAACAAAGCTATTGACAAACTATGCATTTTTAACTATAATGAACATACAGTAAGGGATGGGCCGCACCATCTCTTTCTAAATGGTCCTCCATGGTTTGTAATAACAGAGAGGGGAAGGTCGCAAGTGCAGTTGCGACCTTCTTTCTTTTTGGTCTAAATTATGTTGAATAATAAAATCTGATGTGCTATTATCTATAACAATATCGGAGGGCGAAGACGTTCTCTCCTGAAACTACTTAGAAGGATGAATTATGACAGGTACCAGGGATTTAACAAAGGGGAATATAGCAAAGCAGATTTTGTTTTTTGCATTCCCCACATTGTTAAGCAATCTTTTTCAACAATTCTATAACCTTGCAGACACAGCAATAGCCGGTCATATTCTTGGCGATAATGCACTTGTTGCAATCGGTGCAACATCATCGGTGTTCAGTCTGGTGCTCACATTTGCAAATGGACTGAACGGCGGTTTTGGAATTATTATGGCGCAAAGCTTTGGTGCAGGTGATGAAGAAAGGCTTAAAAAATCAATTGCCAATTCATTGTGCATAAATATTGCGTTATCACTTTTTATATGCCTTGTGAGTATGATCTTTATTAAACCGATTCTAAGGCTTATGAACACACCTGAAGCCCAGTTCAGGGATGCCTATAGCTACATCATTGTTATACTTGCATTAATTATTGTGCCGATGCTTTATAACCTTGAATCAACTGTTTTAAGATCTATAGGTGACAGCAAAACCCCACTGTATTTTCTTATTATGGCAAGCTTATTAAATATAGTGCTTGATTATGTTTTTATAGCATTCTTCCATATGGGTGTAGTGGGTGCTGCCCTTGCAACAATTATTGCACAGCTTTGCTCGGTAATACTTTGCTTTTTTGTAATTAAAAAGAATTTTAAAATCCTGAAGCTTGGTAAGGAAGATTTCATCCTGAACAAGCAATTGCTGTCAAATATGTTGTCTGCCGGTATGACAATGGCAATGATGAATTCTATTTTTTCAATAGGCTCAATCATTATGCAGGGTGCAATTAACGCACTGGGTGAGCAGATTATAGCAGCACATCTCGGTGCAAGAAAAATTGCAGAAATGTTTATGCAGCCGCTTGTAACAATAGGACTTTCCTGCTCCACATTCACAAGTCAGAATTATGGAGCTAAAAAGATTAGCAGAATACGTGACGGAATAAAATACAGCATTATTTATGCATTGGTATGGTCTGTGCTGTCGTTTTTTATTTTGTATTTTGCAGGCGGTCAGCTCGCCAAATTGATAACAGGCAGTGAAAGTCAGGTCGTTTTTGAAAGCACACAGCTGTACCTGAAAATAAATGCACCATTTTATTTTGTACTGGGAATTTTATTTATACTGAGATTTTCAATACAATCTGTTGATAAAAAAATCCCTCCGCTTATTTCAAGCAGTATGGAGCTTGCGTCAAAAATATGTGCCGCCTTTATTTTTATTCCGATGTGGGGCTATCTTGGTGCCTGTATAGCAGAGCCGCTCAGCTGGTGCCTTGGTGCAGTGTATTTAATATTTGTGTTTAAAGCAGTATTAAAGAATCTGATATAATGAATTGTAATGTTTTATACTTAATCAATTGTTTATTTTTATTCTCTTTACTTTTTTAACACATAGTATTAAAATATAGCTAATACAATTATTATGGGGCGTAATTATGTATCAAAGAACTTATGTTAAAGTAGATTTAGATGCAATTGAATATAATGTTAATCATATTCTTAAAAGAATAGATAAAAAATCTAAGCTGTTAATTGTTGTTAAAGCAGATTCCTACGGTCACGGTTCAGTCGAAGTCAGTAAGTTTTTACAGGATAAGTGTGACTTTTTAGGTGTTGCCTGTGTTGATGAGGCTATGGAGCTTGTGGAGGCCGGTGTTGATAAGCCTATACTTGTGCTTGGTTATGTTTCGCCAAGTGAGTATGAAACAGTTGTTAAGCACGATATTCGCATACCGATTTTTACGTATGAAAATGCACTTGCTCTTTCTGCTGAGGCTGAAAAGCAGGGCAAAGTCATTCATTTCCATTTTTGTGTGGATACCGGAATGAGCCGAATCGGTTTTCAGGTTAATGCTGAAAATGCCGATATGTGCAAAAGAATTACTGAGCTGCCGCATATTAAGGCTGAGGGGCTGTTCTCTCACTTTGCAACTGCTGATGAAAAGGATTTGACGAAAACACATAATCAGCTTGAGTGTTTCAAAAGCTTTGATAAAATGCTCAGTGACAGGGGTGTGGATATTCCGATTAAGCACCTTAACAATTCCGCGGGTATTATGATGATTGATGATTGTTTTGATATGGTGCGTTCAGGCATCGTGACATATGGTCTGTATCCCAGTGAGGATGTTGACAAATCAAGGCTTTCCTTAAAGCCTGCTATGGAATGGAAAACGCATATCAGCTTTGTTAAAACGCTGGAGGCTGGCAGAGAAATTTCTTATGGCGGTACATATGTTACTGAAAAAGATACGGTTGTAGCTACAGTTCCTGTTGGCTATGCTGATGGCTACCCGAGGTGTTTAAGCAATATTGGCAGGGTCATTGTTAATGGTCATTATGCCAACATTATCGGCAGAGTGTGTATGGATCAGTTTATGATTGACGTTACCGATATACCGGATGTTAAGGTTGAGGATGAGGTAACGCTCGTTGGTACAGACGGTGATGCCGTGCTCACAATGGAGGAAATTTCAAATAACGCTCATTCATTTAATTATGAATTGCCTTGCAAGATTGCAAGACGTGTTCCCCGTGTCTATTACCAAAACGGCAAAATGATTAAAACAGTTAAAAATATTTTTAATAGATAAAACAAGACCTCAGAAATGTAAATTTCTGAGGTCTTGTTTTTATCATTCAGTGTTCTTGAAAACTGCATATATTTGAAATCTGTCAATATCACCAGTAGGCAATGCAATTTCCTTTTCCAGATTTTTTATAAAAATATAGTAGCTGTTTTTTGTATCGTCACTGAGTGAATCAGTACAATATGTATTCCATATATTCTCAATACCTGATAAAAGCATAAATCCTGAAATGTTTTTAATCATATATTTGTTTTCCGACATATAATTCACCTTCCTTATAAATGTTTTAACGTAATTTGCGTTGAAAGTCAATAACGTGTTTTACGTTATGATAAAATAATTATGGAGGTACAGAGGAGGTGCAGATATGTATAAAAGGTTAAGAGAACTGCGACAAGATAATGATTTAACACAAGAACAAGTTGGAAAACTGTTAAATATGTCGCAAACAGGCTACAATCAATATGAAATTGGAAGAAATGATATACCGACAAAAGTATTAATAAAATTAGCAGAATTTTATGGTACAAGTATAGATTATTTATTAGAAGTTACTGATGAAATTAAAGCATATCCGAAAAAGTCATAAAATAAAGGCAAACGATAATCTGAATATCGTTTGCCTTTTGGTTAATTTATATAGCGTCGCTGCCGCCGTTGTTTGCTGATGCCCAGCCAATCCAGGTTGTGCCTGTGTTAAGGTTTACTGTATTGCCCTGACTGTCCTTAAGAACAAGTACACCGTTTTCAACAGACCATATAATATCCATTACAGTGCCCATTGTTGCCAGCTTGCCTGCTCCGCCTGCTAATTTGTAATCACAGTAGGTTTCATTTTTGCCGCTGCCCTTGTAGTTTTCTTTAACAACATATTCTGTGTTGTCATATAAAACCAAGAGATTCTTTCTTGCAACATCTGTTTTGTAATCACTTGAGTGATACATTTTATCCTCGTCACTGAAAGCCCAGCTTCTTGTTCTTGAACGATTTGAGAAGGTTACATCAATTGTACTGCAATCGGTTTCACTTACGGTTTTGTCGGCATCATTAAAGGTGAACTTCGTGTAATTGCTTTCCTTAGCTTCTGTTCTGAAGCCCTCCTGTGCAATTGCATCTGCAAGCTTGTCGCCATAAATTACACCTGTGTGTTCAGATGATACACCTCTTGACTTATCTCTGCCGAAAAGACCAACCTGGTCGCTGAATGCCATCTGATTGATATGGTCAACACCATCCTGTTCAAAAACAGTGTTCGCACCTATGTAATTGCCCTTGCTTGAGCTCTGACCCCAGTGAATGAAGATTGCGTCAAACATTTCGCTGAATTTGATGAACGGCGGTCTTGCACTACGGATAGGACCGATTTGGTCAGGCAGTGCTGTGTAGTCAGCATAGAGCCAAAGCATTCTTGTTTCTCCGCCTTCTACCTCGCCTTCAACGATGATGTCAGGTGAATTTGTTTCGTCATTAATGCCCCACTGAGGTCTTGCCTGTGCAGCGTTTTCAACTACGATTGCAGCAGGTCTTGCCTGTGCAGCGCTTTGGTTATAATTGCCCTCGTTTGTGAGTGGGTTGTTAACAATCACAGGAGCTGCTGTTGTTGCTTCTGTGGAGCTGACAGGTGCAGTGGTTTCAGGTTCCTTGCTGTTGCCCTTAACAAGAACGACTGCAACAATTATTGCGATTATTGCTACCACTGCAACAGCAATAGCGATTATTTTTGTTTTGTTATTTGAATTTGCCACGTTTATTTCCTCGTATTCTGTGTATTCAGGCTCATCGCTGATAATATTAAACTGCGGTGAGGTATCCTGTTTATTAATAATTTCAAAATTGTTTGGTTCTGTTTCAGCAGTTGGCACAGTCGGTTCGCTATCGACTGCTTCCAAAACAGGTTCTTCTTTCTGCTCGTGCAGAACCTCGGCAGGATTTTCATCAGCTGTGTTGTCGCTGTTGTCATCCTTGTGTTTTAATTCATTTAAGATTTTATCTAATTCCTCTGAATCAGTTATTCTAATCACTCCCTAACTGAAAATTTTTCTTGTTTACATTGTACCACAAATATAAACAGATTTCATTAATTTTTTCTAAAATTAAAAATTTATTGTCATTGTTGATTTAAAAAGGTTTTTATAGTAAAATATATAGATATCAAATGATGTTTAAAACACAGAGGTGTGAAAATGGCAAAAACAATTCCTATGATTGTTACCAATAACAATATTCTTGTTAAGGATAAGGACAGTGATGGTTTTAAACCATTTAATATGCCGTCCTTGAATCCCGTGCCTAATATTCCTTTTTATCACGAATTTGCTGAGAAAATTGCCGAAAGCCAACATTATTTCAAAGAATTTATGAAAGAGAATTACGGCAAAAAGCTGAGCAAATATATATTAGCTATCATTGTTCCTGATGATACCACAAAGCTGGAGTCTATATTTATCAATGAGTTTTTTGTGAATTCAGGTGCTTGTAAGGCAGTTGCGCAAATGCCCATGGCTCTTGCTGTTTCAAAGGATGATGAAAAATATATTACTGTTTCCAAAAGTCAGCGCAGTGTTGTTTTGGAATATGTAAGAAATCACGAAACAGTGGTTAAAAAGAATTATGATTTAAAGGCATATGACCCAAAGCAGGTTATGGCAGATGCGGCTTTGCTTCATATTGATGTGGAATATAATGATGTGCCCATTTATGTGAATAATTTTAATTCAAATATGGATGATTTTTTTGAAATGGGTGAAATTATAAGTCCAAAGCAATTTATGAACAAAATTTCCAATATTGATGTTGAAAAAATATAATAAATTACCGTGCCTCTGCAAAGAATAATGCAGAGGTGATTTTTTATGGAAAAGAAAAATAAAAAGCAGAACAAAAAAGAAATTATTGATTTAACATCCTATATCAGCCCTGAAATGGTTAACAGTGATGTTAACGGCAGTTATACCGGTGTTACCGAGGGCACTTATTACGGCGAGGATTTAGAAGATCCTGTTCAGGATGCCGATGATCTTTAATTTTAATTAACTATTGACATTTTAAAATAAAGTGTTATTATAGTATTAACAATTATTCATAATCTCAAGGTGAGAGTGAGCCGAACGGCTCGCTCTCTTATTATTGTAAGGGGGTTTTTCATTGGCAGGCAAGGGTAATACCGTTTCAAGGGTTACGGAAATTGTTGAGCCTTATGCAAAGGAACTTGGTCTTGATTTATGGGATGTTCGTTTTGTTAAGGAGGGTACAGACTGGTACCTCAGAATATTTATTGATAAAGAGGGCGGAATTTCAATCGACGATTGTGTTGATTTGACGCACGCAATCACAAAGCCCCTTGATGAGGCTGACCCAATCAGCCAGAGCTATACTTTAGAGGTCAGCTCGCCCGGTGTGGAAAGAGAGCTTGTTACAGATGCACATTTTGAAAAATATGTGGGCAGTCCTGTTATGCTCAGATTAATCAGACCTATTGATAAGGTCAGGGACTTCAGCGGTGTGCTCAGTTCATATAATAATGGTGAGCTTACCGTTACACTTGAAAACGGAGAAAGCATCAGCGTTAACAAAAAGGAAACTTCTTTTGTTAAACTGGATGATTTTGATATTAATGATTTTAACGGCTGATTTAGTCGAATAGAAAGGATGATAGGAAAATGAGTAAAGAATTTTTTGAAGCGGTAAAGCTTCTGGAAGCAGAAAAAGGAATCCCTGCAGATTATTTGTATGAAAAGATTTCAGCAGCAATCATTGTTGCTGCAAAGCACGATTACAACGGTAAGGATATTGTTCATTGCGATATTGATGAAGAGAAGCAGAAAATCAAGGTTTATGTAACAAAAAATGTTGTTGAAGAAATTGAGGACCCTGATACCGACTTAACTCTTGAGGAGGCACAGCTTTACCGCAAATCTGCCAAGGTTGGCAAGACAATTGAAATTCCATTAAAAACAAAGGATTTCGGCAGAATTGTTGCACAGACAGCTAAGCACGTTATCCGTCAGGGTATTCGTGAGGTAGAAAGAGGCTTGATGGTAGAAGAATTCAAGTCAAAGAATCAGGAGCTTGTTACCGCTAAGGTTGAAAGGGTTGATCCTA
>CAYNGP010000008.1:0-15720 GCA_964396885.1 uncultured Bacteroides sp.
TTTGATATTGCAATGGCTCATCCTGATGTTCTGGTTGAAAATGTTCACCTTACGGACAGCTTGCTAACCCTTGGTTATTTAACCAACGAGTCTTTAAGCAAGGAGGACTAAAGGATGGAACTGATTTGCAAAAAAGAGATTGTTGATGTTGTTAAATACAGCGACACCTCTGCAATCATTGTTGAAAAAATTCCGCTGACCAATCCAAATCAATACAAGGTTCAATATTCTGTAGTTGATTTTGTAAACAAAAGCATTGATCTTTCTACCAAAAGTGCTTACCTGCTGAAAAAGTTTGGTGCAAATTTTAAGCGTATAAGTGAAATAATTCCAAATTTTGTGCAGTGTGATGCAACGGTTTTATATGACAGAAGGGTCCTGGCAATATATCCGAACGGTGAAGCAGGAATATTCAATCGTGATGGCGAGCTTGACTGGAGCGGCAGTTTTGAATATCATGACAAGCCTATAAAGTGCCTTGCACCGGAAGATAAATACTTTTGGAGTGTGTGCACTGATGAAAACTGTGTTATCCGTTATTCATGCCAGAATATGAAGGTAGATTTAAGAATAGGCGGAATTGACGCACAGACCTTCATCAAACCAAGCCACATAAGCTATGATGACGGTCAGTTTTATGTTTGCTGTGATGACAACAAGGTCAGAAAAATTGACGCAACGAACTACACTGTTTCTGATTATCTGAACTTTACAAATCACATTAAACGATATTATAAATTCGGAAACTATGCATTGGCTGTTATGATTGACGGCACATATGTAATGGAAAACAACGAATAAATATAAACAAATAAAAAACAAGCAATCGAGAAATCGACTGCTTGTTTTTTATTATCTGTCCGGCATTCCCTTAAAGCTCAATTTCCTGCTTCATTTCTTCAATGACCTGCACGGATTTAACAAGCTTTTCCTTTTCTTCATCTGACATATTGAGTTCAAGAATTTCACGAACGCCGCTTCGGTTAACAATTGCAGGAACACCTATATAGATACCTTTATGACCATATTCTCCTTTTAGATACGTTGACACTGTGAACACTGAATTTTCATCAAAGAGAATTGCTCTTGTAAGTCTTGCAAGCACCATGCCAATACCATAATAGGTCGCTTTTTTCGCCTTAATGATTTCATAGGCTGAAAGTCTTACATCCTCTGCTATCTTATCCATATCCTGCATAAGCAGATTATTGCTTCTTGCAAGCGTACTTAACGGCTTAACAGAAACGAAGGCATTGCTCCAGGCAACAAACTCACTGTCACCATGCTCACCGATAACATAGGCATGAACATTTCTTGGATTCACCTTAAAATACTCGCTCATCATATGGCGAAGCCGAGCCGAATCAAGCGTTGTGCCTGAGCCGATAACTCTGCCTGACGGAAAGCCTGAAAGGCTATAAACCACCTGTGTCATAATATCAACAGGATTGGTTGCTACAAGAAACACGCCGTTAAATCCACTGGCAACAATGGGGTTAACAATTGTTTTAAAAACTTTATAATTCTTCTGCAGCAAATCACGTCTGCTCTCCCCTTCCATCTGCGGGGCCCCTGCGCAGATAACAACTAAATCTGCATCACCGCAATCGCTATATTCACCATCATATATCTTCATTGAGCTTGGTGCAAAGGGCAAACCATGCGCCAAATCCATAGCTTCTCCATGTGCACGTTCCTTATTTATATCAATTAAAACAAGCTCATCACAGATGTTCTGATTCAGCATTGAATAGGCATAGCTCATACCAACCATACCAACACCAACAATTACAACCTTTTTACTATCTATAAACATAAAAAATCACCCAAGAGTTATTATTGCCAACTCTTGGGTGATAATTCTTAATCAAGAAATTCAACAGCAACATTTGCTACGTTTCCGGACCGAGCATCAACATACACATCAATGCGATATTCGCCTTTCAGCTGAATATGCCAAGCATATTCAGGATAAAGCTCATATGTCCAATCAGATATTCCATACACATAATCAGGTTTATAAACCAGTTCAGGCGGATAATTATAATCAACTGCAAAAACTGAAACACGTTCATCAGTCATATCAGTAGCTATATCATCATAATATTTTAAATCTTTTATTTCTTTGAGAGCAATATCTATTGCTTTATCCTTGGTAATTAAACCTTTCAGATTATCGTATTCATCTGTAACAATACAATTATATTTAACGCTATCCAGCTTACCTGTTTGGGTATCAAGCAAGCTATAAGCAAAGTTACCGCTTCTAAGAGTAAGTGTGTTATTTTCTGCCTTTACAGGCTCCCAATAACCATCAGCTACTAAAGAAATTCTACTGTTAGCTATATCTCCGAACTCATCATAATCAAAGCCCATTCTATAGAGCTTTTCATTTGCAGTAAAGTAAAGTGCATCGTCAATGTATGCCCAAATATTAAAATATACATCCGGGGTATCACTTTGAATAAGAATTTTTTCCTCATTATGAATACAGTAAACCAATTTATCACTGTTAAAATGCGGATTATTCTTTGACGGTACTTCCTTAAATTTGATGCCGTTTTGATTTTGCACTTCAATATTATCAAAATAATAGTAATCGCCTTTGCATTCAAATGGTTCAAAATCAACAAGCAAGTCAGTATCAGGTTCGTCTGAACCCTTAACGTCATCAAAAACATCAGACACTGAAGCTGATTCTTTCACTGCAGTATTATTGGAACAAGCACAAAAAGATATAATCAAGAAAACTGCAATCCAAACAATAACAAGCTTTTTCATAATATTTTCCTATTTTATTTATTTGAAAAACAGCGGAAGCTTTTCAAGAAAAATAATATCGTCACGCTCTGCTGCATCACCCTCTGCAAGAGGAGCACAGGAGGCTACAATATCACCGCCAAAGGCTTCTATAAGACCGATAACAGCCTTTAAGCTTTCACCGGTAGAAATTACATCGTCAAGAATTAAAACTCTCTTACCCTTGAGCAAATCGCCGTCCTCATGACCAAGATATAATGTCTGCTCCTTTTGAGTCGTGATACTTCTTACTGTATACTCAACAGGATTATCCATATAAACCTTAACACCTTTACGGGCAACTATATACTTTTTACCTGACTGTCTGCTCATTTCATAAGCAAGCGGAATTGACTTGGCTTCAGGTGTAACAATATAGTCAAATTCCGGTGCTTTTTCAAGCAGAGCCTTTGCACAGGCAACTGTGAGCTCAACATCACCAAACAAAATGAATGCGGCAATATCAAGACTTTCAGACACAGGAAAACGCTTTAATTGACGCTCTACACCCGCAATTTTCAAAGTATAATACGCATCACTCATATTATTTTTTCTCCCATTTTAACACCGCCGACAAGATGAAAATGCAGATGTTTAACAGTCTGACCTGCATCCTCACCACAGTTATTTATAATTCTGTATGACTCAATGCCCTGTGATTTAGCAATCTCGGGCATTTTTTCAAATATATGAGCAACGAATTTGCTGTTGCTTTCATCAATAGCTGCAGCACTTTCAATATGCTCCTTAGGAACAACTATGATATGAACAGGCGCAACAGGATTAATATCCTTGAATGCTAAAATCATATCATCCTCATAAACCTTAGTTGATGGGATATTGCCTGCAATTATTTCACAAAATATGCACATATTACACCTCTGTTATTTTATCAAAGATTTAACTGTATCAACAACTGCTGAAATGGCGCTGTCAAGCTTTGATAAATCCTTAGCACCTGCCATAGCTGAATCCGGGCGTCCACCGCCGCCGCCGCCGGCAAGCTTTGCAATTTCACGAACAAGATCACCAGCTTTAACACCCTTAGCAATAGCAGCCTTACCGCATACTGCCACAAGGTTAGCCTTGTCACCATTTACACCTGCAACAACTGCAACAACATTGTCACCCTTTGCTTTGAGGTCGTCACCCATTGAACGAAGGGCATCAGGTGTAGTGCCTTCAACCTTAGCTGTGTAAACCTCAAGACCATCAACATCAGCAGGCTTTGAGAACATATCAGCACTCTTGAGCTTGGTAAGCTCAGCATTAAGGCGCTGAATTTCTTTATCCTTTTCCTTATTTTCAGCAATGATAGAAGAAATCTTGCTTTCAATATCACTATCGCCTGACTTAAGAACAGCCGCAGCACACTTAACAAGTGCTTCATTTGTATTAAGATATTTCATAAGACCCAAGCCTGTAACAGCAGTAATTCTGCGAACACCTGCAGCTACAGAAGACTCTGAAATAATTTTAAACAGACCAAGCTCACCGCTGTTTGAAACATGAGTACCGCCGCAGAATTCTGTAGAGAAATCACCTGCTTTAACAACTCTTACAACATCGCCATACTTTTCGCCGAAGAGCATCATAGCACCCATTTTCTTAGCTTCTTCAATCGGCATTTCCTGCATTGTGACAGTCTGTGTATTCATAATAAACTCATTGACGAGCATTTCTGTCTTTACAAGCTCATCAGCAGTCATTGGGTTAAAATGTGTGAAGTCAAAACGAACCTCATATTCATTAACAAGCTGACCTGCCTGCTCAACGTGTGTACCAAGCACCTCACGAAGTGCTGCCTGAAGAAGATGGGCAGCCGTATGGTTTTTCATAATTGCTTTACGTCTTATTTCATTAATGCTTGCATTTACACTGTCACCAACCGTGATAATGCCCTTTGAAACATTACCGCTGTGAAGATAAATGCCATCAGCATTCTTAGAAGTATCAGCAGCAAGGAACACATTATCGTCACCATTTTTGATTACACCACTGTCGCCAACCTGTCCACCGGATAAAGCATAAAACGGCGTTTTATCAAGAACAACTGTACCCTGCTCATCTGCACCAAGCATCTGAACAAGCTCGCCTTCACCATTAACAATAGCAAGAACCTTAGCGTCACACTCAAAATCTGTGTAGCCGACAAATTCAGTTTTTTCTGCATCAATCTTAACAGATTCGCCCTTCCAGGCATCAGCACCTGCATCCTTACGTGCAGCACGTGCAGTAGCCTTCTGATTCGCAAGAAGTGCATTAAACTTATCCTCATCAACAGTGATACCCTTTTCTTCAAGAATATCCTTAGTTAAATCAAGCGGGAATCCATAGGTATCATTAAGCTTAAATGCATCCTCACCTGAGAACACCTTGCCTTCCATATTTGAAATATATTCATCAAGGAGTGCCAAGCCAGCATCAATTGTTTTGCCGAAGCTCTCTTCCTCAGCAAGGATAACCTTTTTAATAAGCTCTGCCTTATCCTTAAGCTCAGGATAAGCAACCTCATTTTCTGCAATTACAGTGTCACAAACCTTATAAAGGAAAGGCTCGTTCACACCTAAAAGTCTGCCGTGGCGACAAGCACGACGAATTAAACGACGCAGAACATAACCTCTGCCGTTATTTGACGGAATAACACCATCGCCAATCATAAAGGTTGATGAACGAATATGGTCAGTGATAACACGAAGTGAAACATCATTCTTATCATCATCGTGATACTTAACACCGGCAATCTCGCTGATTTTTTTCATAATATTCTGAACGGTATCAACCTCAAAAATATTGTCAACATCCTGCATAATACAAGCAAGTCTTTCAAGACCCATACCTGTGTCAATATTAGGATGTGCAAGAGGTGTGTAGTTATTGTTACCGTCATTATCAAACTGAGTGAAAACGTTATTCCAGAATTCAACATATCTGTCGCACTCACAGCCAGGACCGCAATCATGCTTTCCGCAGCCGTACTTTTCGCCGCGGTCAAAGTGAATTTCAGAACAAGGACCGCAAGGACCTGAACCGTGCTCCCAGAAATTATCAGCCTTGCCAAGTCTTACGATATGGTCAGGGGCAACACCGTTCTGCTTTGTCCAGATGTCAAAAGCTTCATCATCATTTTCATAAATGGTGATATAAAGCTTGTCCACAGGCATTTCGAGCACCTCTGTACAGAATTCCCAAGCCCAGGCAGTAGCCTCTTTTTTAAAGTAATCACCGAATGAGAAGTTACCGAGCATTTCAAAGAAAGTGCCGTGACGTGCAGTTTTGCCGACATTTTCAATATCAGGTGTACGGATACACTTCTGACAGGTTGTAACTCTCTTTCTCGGCGGTGTTACCTCGCCTGTGAAATATTTCTTCATCGGTGCCATACCTGAATTGATAAGAAGCAGGCTCTTGTCACCATTTGGAACTAATGAAAAGCTTGGCAGTCTTAAATGACCCTTGCTTTCAAAAAAAGATAAATATTTCTCTCTTAAATCATTTAATGAAGTCCATTCCATAATATATATACCTCGATTTTAAATCGTTATTTAACTCATATTGCTGAAAAATTAACTGTCTTAAACAAAAGTCTACAGATGTCGAGAAATGGAACTGAATTTCCTATTTTGCGAGTGGGAACTGTACATAGTACTGCCCCCGAACAAAATACGAAAAACGCCAAACACCGCAGAAATTCGATGTTTCTGCGGTGTTTAATTATACCGTTATCGAATTACGGTGCGATGTGGGCATCGCACCCTACGAATAAACAAAATACACTTTTGCTATAATTCGGCGTGGTTCAGCCCACTTTATCGACATTCTTAAGGACAACAGTGAGTTGCCCTTAAATCTTTTATTAAAGCTTTTCAACAAGCTTGGTAAGTTCTTTAACCTCTTCAACAGTGAAAGTAAGACCCTTACTCATTTTTGAATGATCCGGTGACCAGTCACGAACATCAATCTTAGGCTCACGGCCATTCCAGGAAATCATATTAACTTCTCTGGTCCAACCTCTTGTGGTTTCAGAAATAACACCAAGATGTTCTGTGATTTCGTACTTAATCTCAGGCATTGAAAACTCCTCCTTCTCTTGAAATTGTATGAAAAAATATACCTTAAAACTAAATTATAATGCTGATACAATTTCTGCTGTATCACGTGCAATTGTGAGCTCTTCATCAGTAGCAAGAATGAAAACTCTAACGTTATCGGTTGGCTCTGTAAGCTCAGCCTCAGCACCCTTCTGTGTCTTTTCGTTAACAGCCTCATTAATATCAACACCAAGGTAACCAAGATATGAACAAATCTTTGAACGAAGCCATACGCCGTTTTCACCGATACCGCCGGTGAATACGATGGCATCAACACCATTCATTGCAGCAACGTATGAACCAATGTATTTAGCAATTTCATATGCCTGCATCTCGTGAGCAAGAATAGCTCTTGAATCACCTCTTGCCTGTGCTGCACAAATATCTCTGTCATCAGATGAAACACCTGAAATAGCGTTAACACCTGACTTCTTGTTAAGCACTACATCCATTTCATCAGGGGTTAAGCCGAGCTTCTTCATAATGAAGGTTACAACAGAAGGATCAACACCGCCTGAACGGGTACCCATCATAAAGCCGTCAAGAGGAGTAAAGCCCATTGATGTATCAACAACTTTGCCGTTCTTAACAGCAGCAATTGAAGAGCCGTTGCCAAGGTGACATGTGATAATCTTAAGATCCTTGATGTTCTTGCCGATTTTGTCTGCAACTCTGTGAGATACAAACTTATGTGATGTACCATGGAAGCCGTAACGGCGAACGCCGTACTTTTCATAATACTCATATGGTACAGCATACATATAAGCCTTAGCAGGCATTGTGCTGTGGAATGCTGTATCGAAAACTGCAACCTGAGGTACAGAATCACCTACAACCTCCTTGCAGGCACGATAACCCTGAAGGTTAGCAGGATTATGGAGAGGAGCAAGAGGAGAAAGCTCCTCAACAACACTCTCAACCTCGTTATCAATAAGAACACTCTTTGTGTACTTATCGCCGCCCTGTACAAAACGATGACCGATCGCATCAATTTCTTCAAATGAATTGATAACCTTATGCTCACCCTCTGAAAGGATAAACTTAACCTCATTAAAGGCATCGGTATGTGTTGGTAATTCCTTATCATATGTGAACTTTTCGTCGTTCACCTTAACAATAACATTTTCTTCGCCGCCCTTGATTTCAAGGCCGATACGCTCAATAGCACCTTTGCAAAGAACTGACTCATCTGTCATATCCATAAGCTGATATTTAAGTGATGAGCTTCCGCAATTAATAACTAAAATTTTCAAAATATTTCCTCCGCATATTGAATTTAATATATTAATTTAGTATTATAATAATATATTATATATAATATTGTCAAGGACTTTTAGGTAAAAAATATGATAACAGGAATTATTTGCGAGTTTAACCCCTTTCACCAGGGGCATAAATATTTGATTGACAATGTAAAGAATAAAAATGACGGCATTATTTGTGTTATGAGCGGCAATTTCGTTCAGCGTGGTGAATTTGCAGTATTTGATAAATTTAACCGTGCAAGAACTGCACTTGAAAACGGTGCTGATTTAGTTATTGAGCTGCCCTGTGCATATTCACTGAAATCTGCTGAAGGATTTGCAAAAGCCGGGGTCAGGCTTCTTGAAGCTACAAATGCAGTTGACCAAATCGCTTTTGGTGCGGAATGCAGGGATGTTAATATGTTAAAAAGAACTGCCGATGAAATAAAAAGCAAGGAGCAGGAAATAAGAAAGGAACTGAAAAAAGGTATATCTTATCCTGCTGCAAGAAAACAGGTTATTCATTCGCCGCTGCTTGACACACCGAATAACATACTGGCAATTGAATATATAAAGGAAACAACCCTTCCCTGTATTGCTGTTGAAAGAATAGGCAAGGGCCACGACAGTGATGATAAAGAATACAGTGCGTCGGAAATAAGGAAAGGATTGTCAGCAGATGAAATCTGCTCAATGAAAAACTGTGAGATAGCTGTATTATCTAAACTGAGAGGAATGACAGCAGAGGATTTTCTTGAAATTGAGGATGTAACCGAAGGACTTGAAAACAGAATTGTTGAAGCTGTCAAAATTTCCACATCACTTGAAGAATTATATGATAACATCAAAACAAAAAGATACACCCATTCACGAATAAGACGAATTATACTGAAAGCATATTTAGATATAACAAATAAATACGCCGAAAGTGTGCCCTACATCAGGATTTTAGGTTTTAATGACAAAGGCAGGGAAATTCTTTCCAAAATGAAAAAGAATGCCGATTTGCCTATAATAAGCCGATATGGCGATATTGATACACTTGATAAGTATGGCAAGGATTTATTTGAACTTGAGTGCAGGTGTACAAATTTATATAATTTAGGATATAAAAATCCCCTGCCCTGCGGAACAGAACAGAGGAGTAAGATTGTAATATTATAAAAAGGAGGTTTTTACCTCCTTTTATTTTTAGGGTCGATGTGGACATCGACCCTAAAAATAAAAAATTCAATACTATTTATTCACTGACCAGAGGTTTTTAATTTGGGGTGAAAGACGATCATAGCCCCATATAGTTTCTGAATTTTTATAGCTATTGGGGTCATTGACCTTAAAGCCCTCGTCAGTATAATCCGTTATCACAATAAAGTGACCCTTTGATGTGAAGTCACCCGGTCCGACTGAACAGATAATAGCACTGCCCTGCTGCAAGGCATTTTTCATAACAGATTCATCAAGTGGTAATTCATTAACGGATAAACCAAGCTTTTTGCCGCCTTTTGTAAATAAATCCCAGGTTGAGCCTACACCATCCTCATAATACCCTCTTCTATAGGCAAAATCTGCAACATAGTCAGGTGAAAGCTTCGTATCCTGCAAATAATACACTGCCACCATTGACAGGCAGGTCGGTCCGCAGCCGTCAAGCCCCACAATGCCATCGCCATATGGAGCATAGCCCCAACGCTGATCCCACTGAATAAACAGAGGAACATCGGTACAGTTCTTATATTCCTTCATATTCGGATGAGCAGACTTATCCTTATACTTAGGATATTCAAGAACAAAGGTTTCACTTTCAGGTCTGTTTTCAAGAAGCAGTAAAAGTCTTGCAGGATAATCGCTCATTAAATATCCGTGGTCAGCTGCATAATCCTGCACCTTATCAATAACCTGCTGACTTGATGCGGCGTTTACCTCTGTTTCAGGCTCTCTGTTATTTTTGTGTATTGCTTTGATTGAAACAAGCAACGACACAGCTATAACCATTATAATTACAAAGCAAAGCACTAACGATGCTTTGTTTATTTTTTTACTTTTCATAAAATAATCCTCCTGATACTAATAATTGTACACCAGGAGGATAAAGAACACATATAGAGATTATTAAAAACATCTTAAGATTTCTTAAATATTCAAAGGCAGAGTAACAAGAAAATCCGTATAGTCCTTACAGCTGTATGCTTTGATTACACCACCGTGAAGCTCAACAATTTCACGGGCTATTGCAAGACCAAGCCCTGCACCGCCATTCTGCGTTCCTCTTGCATTATCTGCTCTGAAGAACTTTTCAAAAATAATCTGCAGTTTCTCGTCGGGGATTTGGTCGCCTGTATTTCTTACACAAATATGGGCATACTTTTCATCCACATTGGCAAAAATCTTTAATGTAGAATTATCATAGCTGTAGCTTACCGCATTTCTGATTAAATTATCAAAAACTCTTGCGAGCTTGTCCGCATCGCCTATAAGCATAATTTTAGAAGCGATGTGTGTTTCAACCGAAATGTTCTTTTGTTTAAATGACGGATAAAATTCCTCTGCAATCTGCTGAAGCAAAAGGGACAGATTGATTCTGTTATTTTCAAGTGCCACTGCATTCAGATTAAACCTTGTAATATCAAAAAGCTCATTAATCAGCTGTTCAAGACGATAAGCCTTATCAAGCGTAATATTGGTATATCTTGCCCTGTATTCAACAGGAAGTTCAGGCGTTTCCTCCATAAGAGTAAGATAGCCGATAATTGAAGTAAGGGGTGTTTTTAAATCGTGTGCCAGATATACTACAAGCTCGTTTTTCTTTTCCTCAGCTTCTCTGGCGGCACGTTCTTTGAACAGAAGTTCGTTCTCGACCTCTAACGACTTCAGCTTAAAGCTGTTCATTATTTTGGGATAATTAATCTTTTCACGTTCATCAAGTGTAAAGTTATTAATAGCCTTATAGCTTTTATCAATATAGCTGCCTGCCTTATAAATATTTACAGACGCAATAATAAGAAGTATGCCGAAATAAAAAACAATTATCCACAGCTCACTGTATGATGTAATGTAGTCAGCAGCAGTGCTGTTTTCAGCCAACATTTCATCATAATAATCCTGATAATAGGAGTTAACCATTAAAATAAAAATAACATACAGTGCAGTAAAAACTGCTGTTTCAATAAAAAACTTTATGAACAATTTGCTTTTAAAATTTGTTCTATCCCTTTTCAACCTTATATCCTACTCCCCAAACAGTTTTGATATATTTTGGATTTTTGGAAGGCTCACCGAGTTTTTCTCTGATTCGCCTTACATGCACCATAACAGTGTTGTTACAGTCAAGATATTTTTCCTTCCACACCTTTTCAAAAATTTCTTCCGCAGATACAACCTTGCCTGAATTTTCGCAAAGATGCCAGAGTATTTTAAACTCCGTGGGCGTCAAATCTATCTTTTCATCATACAAAGTACAGATGTGTTCATTTTTATTAAGATACAGACCGCCATAGCTATAGGTATCCTTATTATTGACAGCATCATAGTCCGTATATCTTCTAAGCTGTGCCTTAACCCTGTACAAAAGCTCAATGGGCTCAAAGGGCTTTGTTATATAATCATCTGCACCATAGGAAAGGCCTGCAATTTTATCATTGGTTTCAACCTTTGCGGTGAGCATTATAACAGGGTACGTATACTTTTCTCTTATTTTCTTAAGTAGTTCAAAACCGTCAATCTCTGGCAGCATTACATCAAGAATCGCCATATCCAGCACAGTGTTTTCAATACATTCAAGAGCTTTTACAGAACTATAGCATTTATATACATTATAGCCTTGATTCTTTAAAATCAAGGCTACCAAATCAGCAATTTCCTTTTCATCATCAACTACTAAAATATTCACCTTATCACCTCTGACAAAATTATAGCAAATGATTCTGAAGAATTTCTTAAGTTTTTCTTACAATTAGCTTTCATTATTGTAATATTAGAGCGCATTGACCACAGAAATAAATTCATCTCTGGTCATTGAAGAATTAATATAGGACAGCAAGGAATTTGTTGAAAGAAACTCAGGCAAATCAAGGGCTTTCAACAGCTTTTTCTTGTTCTGCTTTGCATTTGGTGTACCTGATAAGCCTAAGTCAAAAAGATCAAAATTTGTGACAGGATTTTCAATTGTCACGTTCTCGGAATTGACATTGGCTTTATTGAACAGGTCAAGCAGCAGCTTTTCGCTCATACCCTCAACACCCAGCTTACCCTCTTTTGAGGGCTCTTTTTTTCTTTTTTCCTTACCGTAAACATCAGGAATATAAATGTGTTTTATTTTATCCTTAGGCACACCTGAGGACAGATAGTGTCTTATCTGAAAGCCGCTATGGTCACTGTCGGTAAGAATGATTATTCCACGCTCGTTTGCAAGCCTTTTGATAAATTTCAGCTTAGCCTTATCATTATATATACCAAAGCCGTTTGTTTCCACAATAAGGGTATCGAGGATATTGCTCAGCTTCAGCTTGTCATACCTGCCCTCAACAATAACAGCCTCCTTAATTTTAAGCATATCGGTTTTCCCTCGCAATCATAATGAGTTTAACGATAAGCTCCTCAAGAAGAAGTCTTTTATCAATGGCAGTGCTTTTCAGCTTAACATCAGTATCTGCAATCACATCCAGAGAAGCTCTGAGCTGATGCTCTGTTAAATCGGCACAATCTCTTGACGCATTACGCAGAGCAAACTCCCTGCCCTTATAATTAAAATACTTTGCAACATAACTATAGGACTGACCTGCTGTTTTCGCACATTTAACACGGTACATATCAACATAAACACCGATGATAATTGAGGAAATACGGATAGGGTCTTCCTTCATATAAAAAAGGCTGTCGAGTACATTATAGGCAAGCTGAGAATTGCCGCTGACAACCGCCTTTGACAAATCATAGATTTTTGCCTGCAGGCATTTGGTTGCCATATTATCAATAATATCTTTCGTAATAACTCCGCCTTGAACAAATCCGCACAGCTTGTCAAGTTCATTGAGCAGAGTTGTCATATCGTTGCCGGAAACAGAAATAAGATACTGTGCATCCGTATCGCTGAGTGTAGCTTTTCTTTTTTTCGCCCCTGAAACAAGGAGCTTTGCCACATCACGCTCGCTCCTTTTTTCCATATTCACAACAGCACCTGCATTGTCAAAATACGTTATCAGCTTTTTAAAGGCAGCAGATTTAACATCCACTGCAAGTGAATCATAACAGAGAATAAATATGGTTGTGTCAGGTACATCCTCTAAAAACTCTTTAATCAGAGCCATATCACCCTTTGTTTTTTCAACAGGATAATCACGGACATAGACAAGATTATATTCACTCATCATAGGGAGCATCTGTGCATCTTTAATAATATCATCAAGGCTTGTGCCTTTGCCGTCAAAACGATGCAGATTAAAGGAATCAAAGGAAGGGTCAACTACTTTTTTTATAATCTGAGAAATATAAAATTCTTTAAGATAGCCCTCCTCGCCATAGATTAAATATGCGTTTGAAAAGGCTGAATTTTTAATTTGCTCTTTAAGACCCTGTTCATTCAATTTAGCCATCTGTTCCCCTCCTTACAACCAACTGGGAATTTTGGGTAAATGATATTTCTGTTGAAGAAACGTCATAAAAATTCTCGCTAAGCGTTCTGCTGAAATATTTGTCACCTATTATAACACAGGTATCGGAAATTTTAAAGTCCTTATCCAAAGCATTTACAGTTATTATTTCGTCATCATAGTTTATGGTGATTTTATCGCTTACCATATATTCATTGTAGTTTTCGTTTAAGGGAGTTGACTTATATAAAGCGCTGTCAATAAAAACAACAGATCTGTTAATCATTAGATTTTCGGCAAAATATTTGTCATAACGATTATCAAGACCAATGATGACTGCAGAAGACTTATCATAAAACATAACTGCGCCATATCTGCTTATATAAACATGAACAGTGTTATTAAGCTGATAACAAAAAATCAAGGATGAAATAACGGTAACTATACATATAAATACAGAAAGCTCTTTAATTAACACTCGCTTTTTAACAAACAGCATCACTGCCGCAAGCACAAAGACGACACACATTGAAACGCCGAAAATTTCACCTGATATATTTAAGAATAAAAATGATAAATGCTTTGCGGTGAAGTCAATGGTTTTGAGAATTAAATCTGACAGCAGGTTGATTACAGACACCTGAAATGCCGTTAAATATGGTACGCCATAAATAAAGCAGAAGATTATAACAGCAACTATCAGCAGAGTCAAAATCGGCTCAACAAATAAGTTAAGAATAATTCCTATAACACTCACACCGCCAAAAAACAGATACATAGGCGGCACAAGAGCAAGAAGAATGGATGCTGAAAGGATTACGCCCTTGCACAGATATGATAAAACAGGATTTTTGATATTTGAACTTTTAATGATGTTTTTATATATTACAGTTATTCCAAGAACAGCACACACGGTAAGTACTGCACCTGCGTCAGTAACTGCAAAAGGATTAAAGCAAAGTATCAGCACTGCTAAACCCAGTGAATTAAGTGTATCAGCTTTATTATTTACAAGCTTTGCTAAAAGCACAACAGATAGCATAATGCAGGCACGCACTGCTGATTTTGAAAAATCGGCAACACCTACGTAGACAAGCATTACTGCCATTGACAAAATCGTATTAACCGGCTTTGGGGCTTTAATGAATCTTAATATATAATAAGTACCTAAGCTTATAAGAGAAATATGAAAGCCTGAAACAGCAAGATAATGACTTAAACCGCAGACTTTGAAATTATTCTGTACCTCAGCTGACAAGTAGCTTTTGTCACCTGTTAAAAGACCGATGGAAAGCCCTGCATTATCACCTGAAAGACTATTCAAAATTATTGACTGGATATATTCTCTTAGCTCAATAATATAATAGTTAACTGTTTTATGAGAATTTGGCTGAACATCAATAATCTCATTAAGCCGTGCACAAACATAAATACCGTCACCATAAAGACCATATGTTTTAAAAGGATTGTCACTCATAGAATAGAAAAACAGATTAGCAGTTATGTAATCATAATAATCAGCATCTAACTTTTCTTCACTTTTCAGCTGAAGTTTTATATTCTGCGGTGAATTGATGCGGTCAATTTTTGCTGTTTTAACCACATAGGTATAGGTATTGCTTTCCTCATTATATTCAGGTATATCAACAATCTGAAAAACAGCATCGGCAGATTTGCAATCAAGACTTTTGGCAGGTTCAACACTGCTGTCCATCACAAGGATAAACATTGTACAGGCAAAGATAATACTGCCAAGCACAACACAAACAACCTTGCCGTCCCTTGTAAATTTAATAAGCAGTGATGCCGCAAAAAGCACCACTGCTATGGATAGAATAAGCCCTGCAAAATTATAGGGAATCATATTAAGGAGAACAAGAGTAATTGCAGTTGTGAAACCAATAAATGCAAATACTCTTTTCATACATTATTCAACAGGCTCAATAACAAATGAATATGCCTGCTTCACTCCTTTTTTCATAATATATGGCTCACGGACAA
>CAYNGP010000008.1:15730-40355 GCA_964396885.1 uncultured Bacteroides sp.
CCTGCATATGGTCAATATTAACTGTTGTAATATCTTCATACGGAATATTGTTGATATGTGTTGCCTTATCTAAACCATCAGTTGTGTAATGATAGGCAGAGAAATTGATTGGGTCATCAAAATAGGAAATCACCTTCAAGCCTTTGCCCTTTTTATTTGTTATGGTGAAATAACGCACATCCGCTCTGTTAGATGACTCCTGCGGACGCATATAGCGGTATTCCATATCCGTAACAGTTGATGTATACTTGTCAATCTTATAACCTGTTTTACGGTCACAGTAGCTTGGAAGCGGACCTCTGCCGTACCAGGTAACATATTCCATTTCCTTAGGCAATGTCATCTTATAGCCAAATCTGAGCATATTTGATTTAGGGATTGCACTGTGATAGATATAAATTCTGCCGTTCGGATAAAGCTTAAAAGTTGCCACTGAATTTTTGAGTCCCTGTGTACTGTAGGCAATATTAATTTCAACTGTGTTATCACTGCCGGCTTTTACAACAGTTTTAATAGCAGATGTATGCTTTGTTGCCCTTTGCCACATATAAAACGGATGTAATTTTGTAAACTGCGGTGTGAAATTCAAAAAGTCAATATCGTTATCTGTAAGGGCTCTGAAATAGTTCGGCTCAATTGGTGAAAGGAGCATTTCCCTGCCGTCAAGCTGATAGCTTACAATTCTGCCGTTATCAACAACAAATTTAACCTTGTCGTTATAAGCGGTAATCTTTTTACCCTTTTGCTCAAAGGTTAAATCACCCTTGTTATCCGGTGCAACAGGCTGCGGCATTTCGTTAATAATAAACTGATCCCACGCAACCTCATAATTTGATTTCAGCCCCGGTGTTTTTTTCTTAGTGAAAAAGCCGATTGTTAATACGACCTCTTTATCCTTTGGAATACTGTCATAAGAATAAGGGATTGTAATAAAGGTTTCAGACAATGGCTCACACTCAAATTTATCAAGCTCACCATTTTCAATCAGCTCACCCTCTGCCTTAAGCTCCCACTTACATCTGAAAGCACTGACATCGGTAAAGAGATATTTATTTTTAACCTTGAACTTGCCGATTTTAAGATCAAATTCTTCGCACTTGATATACTGATAGCCTTTTTTAACCTGCAAAATCTGTGGATGCGGAACACGGTCTGCACCGATAATACCATTTGCACAAAGAGCACGGTTTGAGCCTGTCATTGCAGTTGTGTTCGGAATATCAATAAGGTTTTTAGGCTCCTCGCCCTCAAAGTCAACACCATAGAGCCAGTTATCATTGCCGTTTTCATCCTTGACATGCAGTGCCTGGTCAACAAAATCCCAGATAAAGCCGCCGCACATATTGTCATACTTTTCAAAATCAGCTATGTATTCATCAAAGTTACCCAGTGAATTTTCCATAGAATGGGCATACTCACAAAGTAAAATCGGCTTGCCCTCATACATTTCAGGCTTAATTGGCTTGCTGTCTGCTGCAAGCTGATTGGCAATATTATCATAAAGTGAAATGGAAATTTCCTGCTTATTGCCAAGCTTTTCCATAACATCCCCAGTAGGGTACATACGGGATATAACATCACTTTTAGTCTGGTCAAAATCACCCTCATAGTGGAACTGACGAGTATCATCAAGAGCAAGAGCAGCCTGCTTCATTTTCATAAAGTTATCGCCGTCACCTGCTTCATTACCCAGTGACCACATAAAGATACAAGGGTTATTGCGGTCACGAAGCACCATACGTTCCATTCTGTCAACTGCCTGCCCTGTCCACATAGGATTTGAACCCGGTACACCCTTTCGGCGAACACCATGGCTTTCCAAATCACACTCATCCATTACATAAAAACCATACTTGTTACACATTTCATAGAAATATGGGTCATTTGGATAGTGGGATGTACGAATTGAGTTGATATTATTCTGTTTCATGATATCGAGGTCCTGAGCATAACGCTCCCTCGGAACAGCCCAACCGCAGTCACCGTCAAAATCATGGCGGTTAACACCGTGAAGCATTAACGGCATACCGTTGAAAATAATCTTTTCGCCCTCGATTTCAACCTTTTTAAATCCGATTTGATAAGTTTTAACAACTGCAACCTCACCATTTACGATAAGTGTCATAACAAGAGTATAAAGATTCGGATGCTCTGCTGACCATTTTTTAGGTGCTTTGACAGTTTGATGAATGGTAATTTTTTCGTCACGGACAGAAAGCTTGACAGACTGGTCACCCAAATCAATCTCCCTGCCTGTATCGGTAATAAGCTTTGCCTTTGCAGTGAGCTTACCCTTAGTACCATCATAATTCTTTATAAACAAATCAAGTGTCAGGTCAGAATCCTTAAAATCAACATCAAAGTCTGTTTTGACATAAAAATCTCTAAGACAAACCTTGGACTCACCATAGAGATAAACCTCACGGTAAATGCCGCAAAGCCACCACATATCCTGATCCTCAAGGTATGTTCCGTCACAGTATCTGTAAACCTTGGCACAAATAATATTTTCGCCCTTGTTTAAATACTTGGTAACATTAAATTCGTGCGGTGTCATTGAGCCCTGTGAATAGCCCACAAAATCACCGTTAACATAAACCTCAAGCGCCGCCTTTGCAGCACCAAAGTGAAGAAAAATCTCTCTGCCCTCAAGTGCATCATCAAGAACAAACCTTTTTCTGTAAAAGCCGATTTCCTGCATTTTATGGTTAATGGACGGAATTTTATGCTTACTTCTGCTGATTGCCTTCGGGAAGGTGCTTGCATAATAATAAGGCACGGAATTATTTTCAGGACAAGAAGCTGATTTTCTTTCAGTCTGCCATACAGAAGGCACCTTAATTTCGCCCCAGGCGGAGTCATCAAAATCCCTTGAAATAAAATCATCAGGCTGATTTTTTATTCCCAATTGCCAATGGAATTTCCACATACCATTAAGCGACTGCTTATACTTTCCATCCTCACCCGAGAGTGCTTCCTCCTCGCTGTCAAAAGGCAGAAAAAGTGCGTGACCGTCTTCTTTGTTTACATTAAAAACTGACGGATCCTCCCATCTGTACTTAGTCATAATGTTACCCCTAAAATTAATAATATAGTATATTTATAGTATACTAAAAAATGTAAAAAGTCAATATGGACAACAGTCAGCTTATTTGCTATAATTAATAGTTGGAAAACGATTTTTATTTTGGAGATATAAAGATGATTGAAAGAGTTAACAGCAACAATTTAGCGGAATATGAAAGCTTTATAAAAAAGCACCCAAAGGGATTATTTCAACACTCGTCAAAATGGGCAGGTGTTAAGGATGCATGGAAATTTGAGGCGGTAATGCTTAAGGATGACAGTGGTGAAATTAAGGGTGCTGCTGCTGTTTTAATCAGAAGTATTCCTGTTATTAAAAAGTCACTGATGTACTGCTGCCGTGGTTTTGTTTGTGATGAAAATGACTTTGACACCTTTGACAAGCTCTTTAATGCACTGCTTGAGGTTGGTAAAGAATACGGTGCATACTGTTTGAAGATTGACCCTGAAATTGTTGTTGAAAACAAGGCATTCAAAGAGCATTTAATCAAAAAGGGCTTTACTGAATTAAACCCGGGCTGTATGGATTTTGAGAACGTTCAGCCAAGATTTGTTTACTGCTTCGACTACAACGGACTCAGTGAGGACGAGCTTATGCTCACCTTCAAGAGTGACTACAGAAACAGAATCAGAAAAGCACCGAAAAAGGGTGTTGAGGTTAAAATCTGCGGTAAAGAAGCACTTGATGATTTTGTAAGAATTATGAGCGAAACAGGAGAGCGTGACGGCTTCTCCACAAGACCTAAGGAATATTTTGCTAAAATTCTTGACTGTATGACAGACGACGCAAGGCTTTATATGGCTTATTATGAAGGCAAAGCCATTGCAGGAACAATTGCTATAAAATGGGGTCAGAACGTTATGAAATACCAGTACGGTGCATCATCAAACGCTCACCGCAATGTTTACCCTAACTATGCTTTACAGTGGGCTATGATGCAGTGGGGTATGGAATGCGGCTGCAAGGTTTATGATTTCGGCGGTATTTCAGGTGACTGCCAGAATCCTGATAATCCGCACTACGGACTGTGGAGATTTAAGCACGGCTTCGGCGGATATATGAAGGAATTCGTGGGTGAATTTGATTATGTAATCAACAAGCCGGTATATAGTTTATATAATCTTGCAACAAAGGTGCTTGAAAAGATAAGGTAAAAATATGAGCAGATATGTAATTAACAAAAAGCTACTTGAAGAAAAGATAAAACTGATTAAAGACAAGGCAGCCGTTCCTCTTATCGCATTTGTTAAGGGAAACGGCTACGGCTTTGGCGTTAAGGAATTCAGCAATGTTCTTAAAAACAACGGCATTAAAACCTTTGCTGTTACAGAGGTTGACGATATAACAGAGTTAAAAGAGGTTCTTGACAATGAGGACATACTCGTTATGCGTTCAACCTGTATTGAGGAAGAGGCAAAGATTATTGCCGAAAATGGCTGCATTGCCACAATCGGCTCACTTAATTCTGCCGAGGTTATGAACAAGGTGTCAAAAGAACTTGGTGTGAAAACGAAGTGCTATCTTAAAATTGATACAGGAATGGGTCGTTACGGCTTTATGCCGAGTGAGATTGAGGATGCTGTCAAATGCTATGATTTTGAAAGCCTTGATTTTATCGGAGCATATACACACTTTTCATCAGCATTTACGAATGCGGCACTTACCAAAACACAGCTTGAATTATTCAAGGACACTATGGCACAGATTGAAAAGGCAGGCAAGAAGGTTGGTATTCTTCACGCTGCAAACTCCCCTGCACTGCTCAATGTCAGTGATGTTTGCCTTGACAGTGTGAGAGTCGGTTCAGCCTTCACAGGAAGAGTCATAACACAGAGTAAAACAAAGCTGAACAGACTTGGCAGGCTTGAGGCTGAGGTTATTGAAACCAAGACCGTACCTGCAGGCTATTCTGTGGGATACAACGGACTTTACAAAACGAAAAGAGAAACTAAGATTGCGATTGTTCCTATCGGTCACTATGACGGCTTTGGACTGGCAAAAGAAAAAGAAATCGCTGACCTGAGGTCAGTGCTGTCCCAACTGAAAAAGTATCTTAACAAAAAACAGATGTATGTTAAAATTGAGGGCAGAATGTACAGCGTTATAGGTGAAATCGGACTGAGCCACACTGCAGTTGATATAACAGGCAGTGATGTAAAAATCGGTGACATTGCATCAGTAGATATTTCACCGTTAATGGTAAATCCGAGAATTAAGAGAATTTACGAATAAAACACCAATTCGAGGAACTTTATGTTTTTGGAAAAAGAACAAATAAACGCAACTTTAGATTTGCTTAATGACAAAATCGAACGTACACATTTATTAAACGAGCTTATTGTGTGGGCACAGGATGAGTTGAATTTAACTGTTCTTAACTTTTTTCTTGATATGATTTCAGATAACCAACCGAGAATTAAAATCCTGGTTTGGGATGAAAAAGATAAGAAGATTTTTTTGGACAGCAATCATAATTATGACAAAGGCAAACAAAAGCTCATACGTGAAAAATTTGCCCAACTGTCATTAAAATACAGTGTTTATAATGAATATCAAAATCCGAATGCGGTATTTGTATGTATTGACACGTTTAAAGATGAATTGAAAAAGCTTACATTAGATGCCGCAAAAAATGAAATTATCAGTCAAAAGGCGGTATTATTTACAACATTTCAGTTGCATTAAATTCAATACACATCTTTTTTGAAACCGATAAGCAAATTAAAGAAAGCAATGAAAACGGCTACTGTGATGAACTGAAAAAGAGGTTCACTGCTATTTTAAATAAATACGATGAATACAATTTATTTCAAAATGGTGCACCCTGTATTTTTACAAGTCAACAGACCTTAAATGAAAAATACAACGGCAGTATGTACTACTATCTTCTCTAATTGGAATTACATAAAAAGAGGAAATCTCAAAATATGAGATTTCCTCTTTTTTATATGCTTTTTATATTACTTGTTCAAGGACAGTGTTGCCGTTACTGTCAATAAGCTTGACCGTTTTTTCTAAATGAACAACGCTTTCATAACTATTGAAATCACTGTCGGTGAACACACAAACAAAGGGGTTTGCCGAGTCAATTTCTCGTGATATGGTTCCGACATTATCTATGCTTATTTCAAATAATGCAGCCTGCTGCACGTTATTGCCAAAGAATGCATATGAATATTCCGTGTACTTGTTATTCATTGCACTGAAGCTGTAACAGATTTCATCATTAAGAAGATAAGAATCACTTGGTGTGTAATATCTATCTGTAGATTCAATAATACCAAATGGAGCTTTATGGTAAATATTTAAATAAGATTGACCAGTTGGTGTGGTTTTGATTTTATATTTATGCGTATCACAGCCATAATCTGCTCCATCTATAATCTGAGTATATGTTGCGGTACTGCCGATTTCAGTGGAAATCTTGTCGCTTGACACAGTCGAACTAAGAAAAGTAAAAATATTAAAACCCAAAACAGCTAAAAACACAACCACTACAGCAATAATTAATTTTTTGCTTTTAGCCATAGTTAACCCTCCAGCTTATTTTTTAGTTTCTTAACTGAAAGACATTCAGCATCCTTCAGCAATTTTTTATACCTGTCCATATTATACTGTGAATGTTCTGTTTCCTTGCTCCAAAGGTGAATGGTCCAGCTGTCCTCACCAAAACAGGTAACAATCAGCACACCGATAACAGCCATTTTGATTTTTGAAAGCACATCATAATCATTGACCGCTGCAAGGAAATATCTGAATATAAAGTATGACGCAATGTTTTCGTTAAACACCTCGTTTGACACAGGCTTTACTGAACCGTTATCTACCCTTTCAAGCCACTGCGGATTGATAAGCTCTGGGTTACGGAATATATCAAAAAATGAGGTAGGGTCGTCCCCTTCTTTATACTCTTCCAAATCCTGCTGAATTTCAACACCAAAATCAAGCAGATTGATAAGTCTTTGATTGATGGGCAGACTTCTGTCCTGCACAATATCAAAGGCTTTTTTTCTTGCCTTGGTCAGATAGAAATAAGTCTGTGCATCAATTTCATTAAGCTCCGGTGGTAAATCGTTAAGCTCATCAACAAAGTGCATCGGCTCTGTTAAAGCCCACATCATATCACTTGCCACCGGGCAGGAGAAAGAAACGCCCATTTCGCGTGTACCGCCAAAATCATTAATAAACCTTGGGAACATACGGCAGGTATAGGGTGTGTGCTCACCACCTATTGCAATATGCATATCGCAGAGATTTTCATGATTCAAAAACGGACAGCGTTTTTTATCGGCAAGCTTAAAGATTGTATTGCCAAATTCATCCTTATCAAGCACACTGTCAATTCTTTTTCTGATATCACCTGTTAAGGTTTTATAATATTCAAGTGACCGGTCATCGGCATCAACCTCCCATCCCTGACAACAGGAATCAGGACAAGCACCTGCGATGCATTTAAAATCTTTATAAAAAGAAGGAGTTCTTAAAATCATTTTATTTTACCTATGAAATAGAGATTAATCATTTTCAAACAGAGGAGTAGAAAAATATCTTTCTGCAGTATCAGGCAGAACAGTAACAACTGTTTTACCTTTGCCAAGCTTTTTAGCCAATTTTTTTGCAGCAGCAACATTCGTTCCGCTGCTGATACCGCACATAATACCCTCAAGCCTTGCTAAATCCTTAGAGGTCTGGATAGCCTCCTCATCAGTAATGATGCAAATATCCTCATATATATTCTGATTTAAAATATCAGGTATAACACCGTCGCCGATACCCATCTGATTATGCGTACCAACCGTACCGCCTGCAAGAATTGCAGCATTTTCAGGTTCAACTGCCCAAATTGTAATCTGCGGATTCTGTGCCTTAAGCACCTCACCGATACCTGTTATGGTTCCGCCGGTGCCTATACCGGAGCAAAAGCCATCAATAGGACCTGCCACCTGCTCTAAAATTTCGAGCCCTGTATGATGACGGTGCACCATAGGATTTGCAGGATTTTCAAACTGCTGAGGGATATAGACATTAGGGTCTTCCTCTCTCATTCTGACAGCAGTTGCAAGACATTCCTCAATGCAGTCACCGATATTGCCTGCATCGTGAATTAAAACAACCTTTGCACCATAGTGCTCAACGAGCATTCTGCGTTCACGTGAAACGGAGTCTGGCATAATGATTACAGTTTTATAACCCCTTACAGCACCAACCAACGCAAGACCGATACCCTGATTGCCGCTTGTAGGCTCAACAATAATTGTGTTTTCATTGATAAGCCCCTTTGCCTCGGCATCACAAATCATATTATAAGCCGTTCTTGTTTTGATTGAGCCGCCCACATTAAGACCCTCAAACTTAACCAATATATCGGCTGAATCCTCGTCAACCATTTTATTTAATCTGACCATAGGTGTGTGACCTATAGCATCAAGTACGTTATTATAAACCATATTACAACCCCTCAAAATCTATCTAATCTATTTTACACATTAAATATAAAAAAGGCAATAGATATTTTACGGGCGGATAAAATCCGCCCTGCCGATAATTTTGTAAATTCAATTTTTTTCAAATCGCTTTATAATCTCTGCTACCTCAATCTCAAAGCCGAAAACATTTGGGTGTAAACCGTCATATGTAAATTTGCTGTTAAAATGCCCCAAATCATCAGACAGCTTATCCGTTAAATCAAGCACGGTAATGCCATATCTTTTTTCAAGAATATCAAGCTTATCGTTAAGTCTTTTTATTGTGGCATTTTTCTTTTTGATAAACATTTTGTTTTTGCCGTCAACAGGAAAAATCTTTAAAAGAATGATTTTTGAATCAGGGCAAAAATCACGTGTTTTCATAATAATTTCTTCAATATTAGAAAAAACATAATTTTCATCAGCACCGATAGAAATATCATTTGTACCGATTAAATAAACAATATTTTTCGGCATAAGGCAGAGAACATTGCTTTGCAGACGTTCAAGCAGTCGGTCACTGGTATCACCACTGATACCACGGTTATAAACCTTAACGGAATTCCTTTTTTCGTACTGTGCAAAAAGCTCCATATTGCATAACTCGGTGATAGAGTCACCTGCTATAACGGTCTGCCCTTTTTCACAGTAATGCTTATTGAGATGTGCAAAATTTGCCGCCTTATTCTGCTTTTCGGAATTATATGTACTTCTCTTTTTAAATTTAGATAAATTCATAATTTTAACTCTTTCGACTATATATTTTTAATTTGATACCAAACCATTCTGTTATCAATAAAATCATAGCTTATTTTGTTATCATCACATAGGTATGACAAATATGATTTAATGGTGCTCCCTATCAGAACATACTGATTCGCGTTCATAGCGAGTGAATATTTATCAAATATCTGTTTGAGTATATCTTCAAATGTAACAGGCTTTTCACAAAATTCAAATATTGCTTCAGCAACCTCAATAATCTTATCTCGGTTAATTTTAACTAAACTGTCAATATTTTCGCAAGCCTCACAATGGGACGGGATGAACACCCTACCCTGCATATTTTCAAGCTTATCCAGTGTCGCAAGGTATTCCCTTACATCATAAATGAAAAACAGATGATATTTGCTGATTGTTTCTTCACTGAAAAGAGAGTCTGCAAGGAACAAAACATCATCTGAGGTTTTGATTCCTATCATATCAAAAAAGTGGCCTTTAAGCTCAAACCATTCTAAACCAACGGGCAGATTATTTTCAAGCGGCATAGCTTCTGTATCCTTAGCCATAAGAAACTTATTTTTCAAGCCTTTAAAAGGATAGCCGCCGTGAAGGAATGAAGGCTCAAGTAAGGTATGCTGCGTAAAGCTTTGTTCAATTCCATAAGCATAAATATCACAGCCAGTTCGGTCTGCAATTATTTTATTGCCGCCGATATGGTCAGCATTTGAATGGGTATTGATAATACCCTTAACTGTCCAGCCCTGTTCATTTATTATTTTTAATATTTTACGTCCTGCATCCTTATCGTTGCCGCTGTCAATTAAATAAACATTTTCATGATCAATCTTATATATTCCTATGTTAGTAGGATTTTTAATATAATAAGTCTTTTCACCGACCTGAATTAACTCCATAATTCACTCCTTATTTACCAGCTTCCACCGCCACCGCCGCCGAAGCCGCCTCCTGAAATACTGCCGCCGCTGAAGCCACCACCTGATACACCGCTTCCGCCGCCAATACCTCCTGCTCCATTGTTTTCAACCGGGCGCAGCTGCATTGCACGGTTGCAGTCCCTGAAGGTACTGTTGATAAAATAGATATATCCCAAGCCACGGTAATCCGTGCCACACCATACAGGTGGTTCCATTGCTATTGATTCAAACTTGTTAACCCATTTTTTGGAAACACCCAAAACATAAGCATAAGGCAGAATATTATAAAAATACTGTGGGTCATCATCAACAAGTGCTTCAAGTCTTTCCTTTTCAGCCGTTTCAAGAAAAATTTTAAAGCCGTTAATCTGCTGCAGCATCCTATGACCATCATCCGTACGCTTTCTCACAAAGAAGGAAAGAATAAATGCACAAAGATAAATAACAAAGCCGCCGCCAAATGCATAAATACAAGAAGCTGTCTGATATGAATCGTAGAAAATACCAAAGCTGAAAAATACAAAGCAAGCAATTAGTGCCCAGCAGACAACCCTAAGCCAAAGAGAATGATTCAGAAACACCTTTTTTCTGTTTTTACTTGTGTTATATGAATGCTTAATCATATCAACATAAACATAAAAGTCATATTCAAGACGTTTCTTATAAGTAGTCGCGCCACGCTTAAACAAACCGTTCATAAAGGTTTTCTTTGACTGGTCATCACCATCATAGCTTTTAACTCTTTTTATCACATAGCTACCTGCCTGGTTATCTTCAATCGTAAGATAGCCCTCGTTAGCAAGCTCAATAAGAAGCGGAACAACATCTTCGCCCGACACCGTACCCTTATACCAATAAGCAACATCAACACAGTTCATACCCTCCGGCGGATAAAACTCAACAACATCAACTATTTTTTTATCCTTACCGAACTTAGCCCATATAATAAGCACAGCAATCAACACCACTGCTGGCATAGTAATAAGGCTTACTATACTCATATTCTGCTTTTTTGTATCAAGCTGAAAATACCCTTCAGGCAGTTCAAGTCTTGTGGTAAGACCCTCGTGATAGCCGAGCGGCATAGTCATTTTACCCATAATTGTATTACCATCAACGGAATAATCAACTGCTTCTGTTCCTGATTCACCATAAAAACCGGCAGAAAATCCAAGCTTTGAACGTTCAAACTCCTTTGGCATATTTATTTCAAATGTAACATTTTCAATAGTGGTTTCCCACTCAGTACCGATAATGTTGAAATAAAACTCATCAGCACCATCAAGCAAATCAGCACCTATAATATAATCATATGAAAGCTGATAAGTATGCTTGCCTGTAATCGTTCTGTTAGCATCACCAATCTGGATTGAGTACTCATCACCTGTTGAGGTCATACTGTAATCATCGCTGCATTTAAAATGCTTTATTTTGATTTTTGCATTTGAAGTACTGCCGTCTTCTCTTTCAACATTGAATCTGCGTGGGATATTGCGGTAAATTCCGTGACGAGCTTCATTGAAATTAACGTCAATGTTCTCGGTAACATAAAGGATATTATCCTCTGCCACATCTATTTTAACATCATAATTTTCTATTACAAAAGGATAGTACCTGCCGCTGACTGCAGCAGATACATTGAAGGCAGGAATAAGAGCAATAATAAAAATGAAAAGTGCAGATAAAACAGATTTAAGCTTTTTCATTAAAACTCCACCTTTACATTTTCACGTTCCTCATTGTTTTCAATTGCATACATAGATTGTCTTTTGAAATTGAACATGGATGCAACAATGTTTGATGGGAACATCTGAATTTTATTGTTATAGCTTTTAACTATAGCGTTATAATATTTTCTTGCGTTGGCAATATCATCCTCCGTTCTTTGAAGCTGATTATTGAGATTCATAAAATTCTCATTAGCCTTTAACTGCGGATACTGCTCAGCAACAACATTGATGCTTGCAAGGCCTCTTGAAAGCTCTTTGTTAGCCTCAAGCTTTTCATCAACAGACAGATCCTGATAACGAGCATTTCTTGCATTGATAACATTTTGCAGCGTTTCAGCCTCGTGCTTAGCATAGCCTTTAACAGACGCAACAATATTTGGGATTAAATCCCAGCGTTTTTTGAGATAAACATCCATTGTGGCGAAAGCCTCTTCAACGGAATTTCTAAGCTTAACAAGTGAGTTGTATGCTGAAATAAAGCCGATAACCAATATCAAAAGCACAGCAACTACAACAGCAATAATAATATATTTTGTCATAACTTCCTCCTACAAATTTATTATGTCTATATTATTTTTATATAATAATTATATAATGACAATGTACCAAAGTCAAATAATAAAAAAATTTGAAAAAAGGGGTTGACAAATGCATTTAGGTTTGTTATAATGCATATCGTTGAGCGAGAGTGGCGGAATCGGCAGACGCGCACGTTTGAGGGGCGTGTGGGGCGACTCGTACGGGTTCAAGTCCCGTCTCTCGCACCATAGAACAGCTATTTCCATTTGGATTTAGCTGTTCTTTTTTCATTATTAAACGTAAAAAATAACCAAGTCAGGGGTATACCTTGACTTGGTTATTTTTGCAGTGATTATAAATATTCTCAGCTTTATACCAATCAATCACATCAAACCAATCGTCAATATAATCAGTTCGCAGGTTATAATGCTTCAGATAATATGCATGCTCCCAGACATCAATGCAAAGCAATGGGGTAACGCACAGTGGAACAGGTGTGTTCTGATTGGATGTTGTTATAATTCTGAGCTTGCCTTTGTCAAGTACAAGCCACGCATAGCCTGAACCAAACACAGACATTGCTGCAGCCTTAAATTTATTCTTAAATTGTTCAAAGCTGCCGAAGCAGGTGTCAATAGCTATTTCGAGATTTCCTGTAGGTTTCTTTGTTGATGAAGGGGTCATCATATCAAAGAAAAATCTGTGGTTATAGACACCGCCTGCATTATTCAACACTTTGGTTCTTTGGGCACCCGGAATAACTGACGGATGCATTAAAAGCTGATTTAATGACAGCTTTTGCAAATGACTGAAATTTTCTAAAACAGAATTCAGATTATTTATGTAGGTCTGCAAATGCTTGTCGTGATGAAGATGCATTGTTTTTTCGTCAATAAAAGGTTCTAACAAATCATAATCGTATGGCAGAGGAAGATTCACAAAAGGATAGCAATTATTTTCCATATTTCACCTCAAATATTTTATACAATATTATATGAGCGTTACTGCAATTCGTACATCAATTACCATAAAATAAAAAACAGCAGGCAACAAACGTCACCTGCTGAAATGAATTACTGAACATTTTAATTAAGATGATACTCATAATAGTACCAGTTATCGTTAATCTGTTTAAGCACAAGCCAGTTATCGCTGTAGGAATCTTGTTCATTATAACTGCCTTTAACGAGTGTGCCATCCTCCTGCTGCGTATAGTCCTCTTCAATCAAATTGGCATCATCAATCTGAACAGGAAATACATTTTCAGAGTCAGCTGAATATAAATATCCGGATTCGTAAAATGATGTTGACAGACTGTAGTCAATAACACTGTTTTTGCCAAATACGGACTTTACATTATGTTTTTTCAAGACATCATTCGGAATATATTCTACAACACCATTTTCAACTGATACGATTTCAAGCTCATCGGTATTGCCGTTAAATACCGCATAAAGGCTATCATTAAACACATCCTCATTTTTAGTGAACTGTGCTATCTTTCTGTCAATATTAAAATAGCTGCTCTTATTCGCTTCCTTACTGCCGAATACTGCGCCACAGACTATACCTGCAATAATAATAACAGCAAGAACAAGTAAAATAATTCTCTTTACATTCTTTGAAATTTTCATAACTACTCCTAAACAAGCTTGGTGATATAGCTTGGACTATCTATTATAACGGACGGACCTGCCGCAAACAGGGTTTCAAAGCTTCTGAATCCCCAAGAGCACGCAACAGCCTCTGCACCGATATTTTTAGCAGTATAAACATCAACATCGCTATCGCCGAAGAAAATGGCTTCACGTCCCTTACAATCGAGATTTTCAAGTGCAAGGTCAGCTGAATACGGATCCGGCTTTTTAGGCTTATCCTCTACAGCACCGATAATATAATCAAAGTAACCTTTGCCGAAAAGGCTTTCAACCATGAGCACGGCTGATTTGTGAGGTTTATTTGTTACCACAGCAAGCTTAATACCCTTTGACTTTAAATAATCAAGTGCCTCCCCTATTCCGTCATAAATAACAGCATGATCGAGAAGAATTTCATTATATTTTACCTTAAAAAGCGCAAGTGCATCATCAAGCTCACTTTCACTGAGAGAACCCTCAAAAGCACGTTCAAGAAGCTTTCTTGCACCATTACCAACAAAAGAACGGTAATCAGCATCCGCCCACTTTGGCTCTCTCCCCCACTGTTCAAGCACATAGGCAGTTGCTCTGCCCAAATCAGCAGAGGTATCAACCAATGTACCGTCAAGATCAAACAAAGCACACTTAATCATACAAATCACTTAAATCCTGTTCTTTTTTCTTTTTAGCGGTGACAATCACCTTAGCAATAACAACTACTGCAGCCACACCTGCAACGATTCCGCACGCAATATAAATTCTTCTGTCCTGTGCTTTGCTGTCAACGGACAGCTTACCGCTTTTAACCTGAGTCCAAAGATTGTTTTCAAGCTCAATAATATTTTGCGGAAGGTTTTTGAAGAACTGTGTTTCAAGCTCCTCCTCAGGATAAATTACATCCTCGCCATAAAGTGAGCTGTCCTCATTTTCTTCAACAGTTATATTTGAGGAACGATAATAGATATATTCGCTGTTTTCAAATGCCACCTGTGGCTCGTGCATAAAGTTAATAAATGCTTCAGCACCCTTTTTATTCTGTGAGCAATTCGGAATACAGAAAGCATCATAAAATTCATTCACACCTTCTTCAGGGAAGCAATAGGCTAAGTCCTCGTTATTTTCTAGCATCAGCAGATAATCACCTGCATAGTAGGTAGCAAAAGCATATTCGCCGCTTTCCATAAGATTAAAGACCTCATCCATTACATAAACAGGGCTAACTGCATCTCTCTGCTGCGCAAGAAGCTCTGCTGCATCAACCCAGTCCTGCTCATTAATGGAGTTGAAA
Organism: uncultured Bacteroides sp.; assembly: GCA_964396885.1. GTDB lineage: Bacteria > Bacillota > Clostridia > Oscillospirales > Acutalibacteraceae > Eubacterium_R. Next base: position 31,113 of record CAYNGP010000008.1, read on the forward strand.
TCCTGACCCAGTCTTGCCTGGGCAATCGCAAAGGAATCACGCGGATTATTGAACATCAACACCTTGCCGTTATATTTCTCATCCCAAAGGACATCCCAGCTATTCGGTTCTTTGTCAACCATTGTTGTATTATAAATCAAAACAGTTGTGCCAACATTAAAGCAAACAGTGTATATCTGCTCAGGGTCATAATAAAGGTGCTGAAATTCTTCATTAATCAATTCAATATTCGGAATATTATCAAAGTCAAGCGGAAGCAGCATATCCTCTTCAATAAGACGCTCAATCATATAATCACTCGGAGCAATAACGTCATAGGAAACACCGCCGCCTGCAAGCTTTGAATACATATTTTCGTTTGACTCATAGTTGGTGTAATTAACCTTTGCACCTGTAAGACGCTCGAATTCAGAAACAACATCCATTGAGCCTTCTTCACCGTCGGAAATATATTCACCCCAATTGTAAACATTAACGGTTGTACCCTGCAATCCAAGATTTTTATAATAATCTATCTGCTCCTGCGAAAAGTATTTATCCTCTGCAAAAGCAGTTAACGGAAACACAGTGAACACAAGAATGAGAGCAGCAAAAATTGAAACTAATTTTTTCATTTTGCATCACTCTTACCCTTTTTTTCTGCACGGCTTTGTGCCACATTCATAAGAACAAGCAGCACTAAAATGACAACAAACATCAATGTTGAAAGAGCAAACATATCAGGCTTAACTCTTTTTTTCGTCATTGAGAAAATATAGATTGGCAGTGTCTGGAAGCTTGGTCCGTTGGTGAAATAGCTGATGATAAAATCATCAAGTGACATGGTAAAGCTCATAACACAGCCGGTTATAATACCTGTAACAATTTCAGGAAGCACCACCTTGAAAAATGCCTTAGCAGGCTTGCAGCCAAGGTCAACAGCAGCCTCGTATACGTGAATATCAAACTGCTTAAGTTTAGGCAGAACATTTAAAATAACATATGGCAGTGCAAAGGTTACGTGAGCAATGAGAAGTGTCCAAAAGCCCAGCACATCACTTTTGTTAACAAGTGTACCTGCAAACACAAAAAGCAGCATCATTGCAATACCTGTAACAATTTCAGGATTCATCATCGGTACATTCGTAACATTCATCATTGCTGATTTGTAAAGCTTATTTTTTGAATTGAAAAATCCGATAGCTGCAAGCACACCTAAAACAGTAGCAATAACAGCAGTACACACTGCAAGAACAATCGTATTTTTCAAAGACTGCATAGCAGCAGAATCATTGAACATTTCCTTATACCAATGAATTGAAAAGCCGCCAAAGACATAGGTGCTTGTTGTTGAATTGAATGAAAACAGTGTCATAACACCAATAGGTGCATAGAGAAAAAGGAAAATCAACACAACATAAAGCTTTGATACAAGGGAGGTTTTCTTTTTCATATTAGAACTCCCCCTTCATTATCATCATCAGCACCAAAATAATTCATAACTGCAAGGCAGACAAGAATCAATATCATAAGTACGAAGGAAAGTGCCGCACCTAAGTTATAATTATTTGCACTCTGGAACTGCGTTTCAATCACATCACCGATCAGAACAATCTGACCGCCGCCAAGCTTTTGGGTAATATAGAAGGTTGAAACACAGGGAACAAAAACCATTGTGATACCACTGAGAACACCCGGCAGTGACAACGGAAAAATAACTCGGCGCATAATGTGGAACTTGCTTGAGCCAAGATCCTGCGCTGCCTCTATCAGCGAATTATCCATCTTTGAAATAACGGAATAAATAGGTAAAATCATATATGGCAGGAAATTATAAACCATACCAAGAATAACAGCACCGCTTGTATTAATCAGCTTTGCAGGCTCTAATCCCACTGCTGTGAGAATTGTATTGATAATACCACTGTCACCAAGTATGGTCATCCAGCTATAGGTTCTGATTAAAAAGTTCATCCACATCGGCAGCATAACCAAAAGCATAACAAGCTGCTGATGACGTTTGCCGAACTTTGAAAAGATATATGCAAAGGGATAACCGATTACAAGACAGATTGCTGTTGCTGCCAAACCATAAAGAATGGACAGCAGAATTGTCGGAATATATGACGGTATTTGTGATATGCTTGACAGAGAAAAAGCACCTGTTCTGTCAGTCAGTGCATAATATGCCACCATAATAAGCGGTGCAATAATAAACAGCACTGCCCAGACAAGATACGGCTTGTCAAGGAGCTTAGAGGAAAACTTATTCTTCATCATTTTCCTCCCAGCTATACTCAGCATCTGAAATGTGGTCCATCTCGTCCGAGAATGATGAATAGTCACCGAATTCACCACTGTATTCACTTCTGTTCATAATGTGAATAGCATCAGGCTCGATGTACATTCCGATGGTTTCACCAACCTTATGATTTTCTTCCGTAGTCTGAATCATCCAGATAAAGCCGCCAACGTCAACAAGAATTTCAAAATGGACACCCTTAAAGGTAACGCTTGTGATTTTTCCTGTTAAAGACGCATCTGCACCGGGATTAACGATTTTTATATCCTCAGGTCTGACAACCGCCTCAACGAAAGCATTTTCCCCAAAGCCTGAATCAAGACATTTGAAGGTAACACCGCCAAAGGAAACAAGATAATCCTTAAGCATAATTGCATCAACAATATTTGACTCACCGATAAAATCGGCAACAAAGGCATTAACCGGTTCATTATAAATATCCTCCGGTGAGCCAATCTGCTGGATTTTACCCTTATCCATAACCACAACAGTATCAGACATAGAGAGTGCCTCCTCCTGATCGTGCGTAACATAAATAAAGGTTATTCCCAGTCTTTTCTGAATTGCTTTCAGCTCAGTCTGCATATCCTTACGAAGCTTTAAATCAAGAGCACCCAGCGGCTCATCAAGAAGCAAAACACGAGGGTTATTTGCAAGTGCACGAGCAATTGCAACCCTTTGCTGCTGACCGCCTGAAAGCGAATCAATGCTCCTTTTTTCAAAGCCTTTAAGATTAACAAGTCTAAGCATATCAGCTACAATCTGACGCACCTCGTCCTTAGACTTCTTTTGAAGCTCGGGACCGAACGCAATATTCTCATAAACATTTAAATGAGAAAAAAGAGCATAACGCTGGAAAATGGTGTTCACCTTTCTTTTATGCGGTGGAACATCATTGATTACCTTGCCCTCAAATATAACTTCACCGCTGTCAGGCTCAATAAAACCCGCAATACATCGCAGAGTTGTTGTTTTGCCGCAGCCTGAGGGACCCAAAAGCGTTATAAACTCTTTTTCGTTAATAAACAGATTTAATTTGTCAAGTACAACATTGTCACCGTACTTTACGGTGATATCCTTAAGATCGATTATCTTTTTCAATTGCCACATCCTCATTTTTTCTAAACACGATTTAGCTATAATAAAATATAGCCATAGACTTAATATAAGTTATATATTATAAAAAGTCAATATATTTTTTTCATAATTTCTTTGCCATTATATGCAAGCTCAATTGTATCGGCAACCTGTGAAAAATCACACACCATTGATTTTGGCTTGGATTTATAATTATCCATACCGCTTGGTACAAAATAATAATTTTTATAATTCAGCAGTGCACCGATATTCTTAGCAGCAGCACCCAGTGCATCATTAGTCGAAATACCGATAACAACAGGTCTGTTATTGCGCAAATGGCTTTTTGTCGCCATAGTCACGGCAGTATAGGTTACTTAATGATGATACTACTGTGATAAACCCCTATAAACAAGGAAACGATATTAATAATACCGATTCTATTATCAATTACTTCTCCGCATATTTAGGATATCAATTCATACTTTGTGATTAAATAATAACCAAAACACCCCTCAAGACATTTGATTAAATCTTGAGGGGTGTATATTATTTCACATAGATACCTTAATTATACTAAATATCAAAAATAAAACATCTCAAATCACTGTTTTATTAATACTATTTACTAATCAAAATAGTCATTATAATATGCATTATATTCTGTATTTCGTTTAATATAACGACGCGTATTATTTAACACCTCGTCGCAATACTTTTCACTTAACTGTTTAATGTGATCTATATCATTCATTGACAATCTTTTTTTAGGAATAATGGTTATATGTATATCTCTGCCGGAATTATGCTCAATATTCAATATATATAAATTTCTTTCAACTTCCTTTTCCTTTTTTTCTCCTATTTTTATGTTCAAGCTTATTCTTCCATATTTAATAAGTTCGATATGATATCGGAAATGTTTAGTAAAAATCAAAAATTTTGGTTTATTGTAATTAGATAAAATCAGGTCATAATGAAAATCAATATCATAATCTAAATCTGCTTTCGTTCTATATACTTGGATTTTTGCATCATCGCCTATTATAAAATTTAAAAGTTCTTTAAAAATTTTTTCAAACTCATCCTTATCATACCTTCTGCGGAATATCATATTATAATTTTCATTTAAATAGTTTTCATATTTATTTTTTCTTTTTTTAGCTAACAGCATTACACTTAATGATGTATTAGCAACTATTAATGTAAGCACTGAAAGTATCACCATAAAATAATCGGAAAACATAATATTAATTATTCTATTAAACATAAATTATTCCCCCTTATTATTTTCATTACTTGATTGATCAATTATATAAAAATTTGCTGACACTGAAAATATAATGCCCGCCAAATTTGCTATTATTGATAGTGCTAATGTAAGCAAAAAATTTCTATTTTCAATTTTGATTCCTGTATATACAATCAATTCAAAAAAACATATAACTAACGATGCAATAAACAATCTTAATCGTTTAATATTATTATTACTTTTTTTATCATTAAATAATGAAAGAATTGAACCAGAAGAAAGAGAAAACGCCGTTATAATAAGATCACCATTTACAAATACTGATTTAAAATCAAAATCATTAATCAATAATCCTATTAATAAAGCAAAAACATAAGGTATATATTGCATAGCAATATTTGCATATATCCAAGACTCTTTTTGATATTCTTTATCTAAATTTTTGTTTTTATTCTTCGTTTTTAAAGACTCATTTTTCATTATCAAATATAAATTCTCCTGTTTTCTAATATTAAACAAAACACACTTACAATACTATAATAATATTGTCTTTTCATAAAAACAACACGTTTCGACATTTTTGTGAATAACAGAGAAATTATGTTACCTTTTCGAATTTTGATAACTTAATTATAATCATTGTATTGGAAAACAACAAAACTCCCACTAAGAGCAATACTCAAAGTGGGAGTTCTTATCATCTTAATTATTTTATTATCATAGTTATATTTCATCTCTCATAAATTTTTTAATTAAGGAAGCAAAGAAATTTGCAACAAATACTGTGTTCACTATCGATTGAATTGTAGTCAATATTTGTGCAATACCAATAGGAGAGAAGTTTGTTGGATTCGAGCCTATAATCTGGCACAATGAGTAATATAGTGCAGTCCAAAAATCCAATCTTTCTATCATACTCGTTGAAATATTAATAAATTGAATCATAGGAATACTGATATATAATACAGTAAATAAAACTGTGCTTAGAGCTAAATATATAATCCATCGACTTGGAATATAAAATGCACCTGTTAAACGCACAAATGCACGACTCCATTTCATATTGGAATAAAGTGCCTTTTTATACTTCATATCGCTATACAAATGATGTTCTTTGTCTAAGTTCCCATAAGTCAAAATTATATCTATCATATCAAGTGCAATATCTTTTGATAAAATAGGATTAACTTGATTTCTAAATAAAAATGTTAGGTAAAAAGCATCCTCATTTTTAATTTTTATTTGTGAATCCTTATTTATCTTTTTTATCGTCCTTTCATTGATATTTTTTATATTAAATTGTGACATATCTATTTTAATTTTGCTGTCAGGTAAATCCAAATTTGAAATATATGACTCTATAAACTTATTAGAATGCAATTCAAACCGTTTTACTGTGCTTGAATGAAAGATAAATCTATATATTTTACTGTACTCAAAATGCAATAAATCCAAACAAGAATTGTAAAGAAAAAACTGTTTTACATTGACACTGCTTAAATATACACGTGAAACTCCAAAACATGTAATTTTCCCAGTTATAATACATTGAGAAAAATGAACATCTGAATCCCCACTGATTACAATATCTCCATCCAATATGCAATTTCTAAAACAAACATTTCCTTTAGAAATCTCAAACGCATTTGTAATATATCGATTGGAAATAAGAACATTCTGATGTTCAGTTTTTATACATTGAGAGAATTCACCATTTGATAATACGCCTAATAATCTAAATATGTCAAATTGATTGAAAAAAAGCAGACCAGTAAAAGGCTTCTGTGCCAATTCCCTAACTTGTTGGACATTGTTAATCTTTTCATTTTGTATAACATCACTCAATATATTGCGCCTTAAAGGATAATTGTCTGTACCCTCAAAATCATACAGGAAATCTCTGATGAATGTTTCATCAGAGATTAGATATTCTTTTTCAGCAAAAATCCACCTATTGTTTTCATCTGGCTTGTTATCATATATTAATAAAATTAATTGATATATATAATCCACATTATCAGCATTCAATTCGAAAGTCATAATATATTCTCTATCTTTTCCTCTAATTTTTATTTTGCTAATATGTATAAGATGCATTGACAAATTATAATTCAAAAGAAAGGAATATGTATTCTCAGTTATTATAATTTCAAACATTAATTTTTCTCCTGTACATGCCATAATTATATGAATATATATTATTCTAAAAACTCTAATATTTTTATCTTTATTTCTTGCACTATAAACATTTTACACAAGAAAAATTGCCTTGAGTTTACTCATTTTTTCCCTTTCTTTTTTTGAAAACTTTCTTTCTTTTTGCTTTTTGATTTTCCTTATATATAATTTCAATAATTTCAATGTTATTTGTATCTAACAATATTTTTTTATTTGAGTTGTTAGAATAATCTTTCTTTGTTTCTGCTGTTGACATTTTTATTAGTTTATAGTTAGATAACACAATTTTAGGGTTGCGACAATTTTCTTCAACATATTGTAATTTGCCAAGATATGCATAATCTTTATTTTTTATATGAACATAAAGCCAAGTGTTTTTCTGAATAATATCATCCCAAATATTTTCGTTTGGTGTTCTTTCAATTTTTATTTTTAACAAGAACGATTTAAAGAACTTGGATATAACAATTTCCCCTAAAATATAAGCTATAAAAATGGTGAATAAAAAAATACTAATATAGTATCGAATACCACTATTAATAAACTCCGTATTTAGCCACTTATTAATTAAAGTTATAATTCCATCAAAACATACCTTTATAATAAAACTAATGGTTATACAAGAAATCAAATAACTTTTAGTTTTCTGTACTTCATTTTTAAATGTGATAAAGTTATAAATTGATAAAAAAATAGCACCGTAAATTACATAAGATATGATTTCTGGTAAAATCTCAATAAATTTAATAATATTGTCCATTTATTCTTCCTCAAAATTGATAGGATCCGGGTCAATTGTAGGTGCGTCTTTAGACGAGACATCAATCTCAATAAATCTTGACTGAGCTTTAAGATAGGGATGATGTTTTACTACAGATTTTCTATGAGCATATACATTACTTCTTTTTGTTAGGAATTTTCTAGATATATTTGATTTTGGTCTTTTTTGCATACTATTGCCTCCACTTTCCACAAAAAAACATTTTCAAATATTAGTGTCAAAAAATAAAAAAAGTAACACAAGAAAGTCAAAAAAACGCATATTTTGTACAATCATACAAAAACATTGCTTTCGTATTATATAAAATTACAATAAAACATCTCAGTATTAATATGTTAAATAAGCATTCAGGAGTGGATTGATTTAGATAATAGTAGTTATATCAGATTTAGTGATATATTATAATTTTAACTATATCACCCTTATTATCCTTTATTCCAACAGATAATTCGAGATTGTCTTCTCCCTGTTCTCTGAATAAAACTTCCATTACAACAATTTTTTCATTTTCAAAAATGTCTTTGATATTAATTAAATCCTTCATCCATTTATTTTTCCCTTTATTCATTACTCACTCCTGAACACATATATTTTTGTTAATAGACCAGAATAATTCAAGATAAATAGATAAAATAAAAATCCCCCTCAAACTCAAAAGAGAATGAGGGGGATAACTATTTAGATATATTTTGCAAATAAAAAAACAAATTACTAACAATTAAAAAATTTTCAAATGTTCTGCAATTATAGACGTTTTTTGAAATAATTTATAAAAAAATTGTAACAAATGAAATATAATTAAGATATACATCATATACCTTAAGTATATAGCTCTAATAGTCTATTAAAATAAGTATTAAGAGCCTATAAATTCATTGCAGAAAGGAGCTGAGATTCTATGAATGGAGATTTTAATTGCTTTGGTAAAAATCAGACAATAGTTGAAATCAATCTCAATACATATCCGTCTGAAGAGAATCACACAAGAAAGGAAAAAGATTCTACACAACGTAAACAGAAAATAAATACAAATGCCCTTGTATTAATCCGATTATTGCTTGTTGCTATAATCTTCACACTCTTTCTTGTGTGTTCTTGGATCAATCCTAAAGCAGTCAAAGAATTTATAGATGTTATAAAAAACACTACATTGTGTTTCTTTTAAACTTTTATAATTTTACAGTTGCTTGCTAATTATAGCAGAAGGATGTTTCAAGTTCAAGAACATTTATAATTTGAACAAACATTAATGTATTTCAAAGTTGTTACATCAGCTTTGAAATACATTTTTGTTTATAGTACATATTTATGATTCACATTTACAAATATTACATATTTTCAAAACTATAACGCTTTTCTTAGTGTATAAAAAATGCACCCCCCTCAAATTCAATTAATAGAATGAGGGGGTACATTTAATTTTTGTTATTTACTTATACCAATTAGCTCTTTTATTACCTTTGTAATATACGGCAATATAACCACTTGGGATTTGGAGCCAGATGTTACCTGCGGTGTCGGTAGACACTGCCTGTGCATCAACAACTGTGCCAGCTTTGAGCACTGCATTTGCGTTAAGGTTGGTGCTTGTAGCATTCTTTCTGCCGTCGGCGGTTAAGTCCTTGACCTTCTTGATTTGTGATGTTGTTGTGGGCTTTGTCCACACATTGATGG
>CAYNGP010000009.1:0-36301 GCA_964396885.1 uncultured Bacteroides sp.
CAAATTCGCTTTAATACTGGGCTTTGGGCAGGTTCGGATTACTATTCATTGCCTAATAAAATAAAATCGGGAGAAAAAGCAATGTACAATGAAAAGGTAATTTTTTGCGGCAACAGTGAAAAATATTTAAAAAAGGAACTTATTGAACAAAGCAACAGCTCAAACGGCGGAACTGCTTTTCGTATTCCAAGCCTTATAAAGTCAGGCAACACCCTGATTGCGGTAATTGACAAGCAATCCTGCGGTGCTGACTGGGGTTACATCGAACTGGCTATCAGAAGAAGTGAGGACGGCGGCGAAACCTGGAGTGATATTGAAACAATTGCAAGTCCCCCTGCAAGAGAAACAAGAATTACCGACGACTGCTATGCTTCGGCATTTTTTATTGACCCGTGTATGGCAATTGCGCCAAACGGTGATGTTGTTATGATTGTTGACTTTTATCCCGAATGTAAGGGACTTCACAACAGAAAACTGCTTGATAAAAAGAAAGTCCCCTATTCAATGTACAAAAACAAGATGTACCCTGTTATTTATGACAGGGACGGAAGGTTTTACCTTATTTATGAAAATGGTGTTGTGCTTGACAACAAATATCAGGAAACAGATTACAGAGTTGCCGACTGGAAGGGTTCGCTTTATAAAGGTGACGAATATGTGGGCAACATTTTCCTCAACGGCAAGACCGGAAAGAATGAGGTGGATGCTGTAACAACCTTCGGTGCGCCCCTTAAAGCACCAAAAAGAAATTATGTTTATATGCTCAGAAGCAGTGACAACGGCAAAACATGGTCTGACCCTGTTGATATCACAGGCGATTTCCTTATTAAAGAGGATGGCACATTTATCGGTGTTGCTCCGGGTGTGGGCTTAACAACACAGGACGGCAAAATCATTATGCCGCTGTATGTTGACCGAAAGGAAACTGCTGCAATATTCAGCATTGATAATGGTGAAACCTGGCACAGAATGACCAACCAGCCATACTCAAAAAACATTGATGAATGGCAGCTTATACAAGCACCCGACAAAACAATTCTCGGTTTTGGCAGACAAAAAAAATACGGCAAAACGCCTGTATCCATTTCAACCAATAATGGTACACACTGGGATAAATTCGGTAAGACAGAGATTTTTGCCCCCAAATGCCAGAAGAGTGTTATCAGCATAGGCAACTATGTTTTCTGCTCACACGCCAGTGAAAAGAAACGAGCAAACGGCGTTATCAGTGTAGGCAGATTCAAAAAAGCCAAAGGCAAAACCGCAGGTATTGAGTGGAAAAATGAGGTTGAAATCAACCGGGGATTTTTTGCATATTCCTGTCTGTGCCAGATTGACGAGGATCATATCGGTGTGCTTTATGAGGCAGAGCCAAGTTCATACATATGCTTCGGAAAATACAAAATAGAAGATTTAATCAGTTAAAAAACCAAATCCCGAAGGTTCATAAGTAACCTTCGGGATTCTTTTATTTATATATCAATCAATAGAAATCAATTCATATTCCTTTGTGCCAACACCGAGTGAAGCAGCAGCATCAATTGTATGCGTACCGTGTCTGCTTTCAACTCTTTCTATGAAATGATCTCTGCCCTTATCGTTGGAATTATAAACAAGATCAATACAAGCCTGATCAATGGCAACAGGGTCTGTTCCTGCAAGAATACCGATGTCAGCCATACAGGGGTCTTCAGCAATATAACAGCAATCACAGTCGACAGACAGATTGCACATTATGTTAATATAGACAATATGATTACCAAAGTAATTTACAACTGAGCCTGCACTTTCTGCCATTGCTTCCAAAAATTCATCCTGTTCAAAAGCAATATCCCATACCTCATCCTGACTCAAGGTCTTGCCAACGCTGTGAATCCAGCACTTGCCTGCTGAAGATGCAATACCGATTGAAAGCTGCTTGAGCGCACCGCCGTAGCCGCCCATAGGGTGACCCTTAAAATGTGACAGCACAAGCATTGAATCATAATTTTCAAGATTTTTGCCAACATAATTTTCTTTAATTCTTTTACCATTTGGAACAGGAAGGACTAAATCAGGACCTTCAGCATCCATAATATCAACATCAAAATATTTCGTCCAGCCGTGATCCTCCATCAGTTTTTTATGCTTGTCGGTACTATTGCGAGCACCGCTGTAGGCAGTATTACATTCAACAACAGTTCCATCCACATAATCAACAATTGCTTTTAAAAAGTCAGGCTTAATAAAATTCTGGTTACCCTGCTCACCTGAATGAAGCTTAACTGCTACATTGCCATCAAGCTTTATCCCCAGAGCATCATAAATTTTAACTACACTTTCAGGCGTAATATGTTTAGTAAAATACACCTTGGATTTTTCCATAAAATCACCTCATATCTATTTTACACGAAACAAAAGCGTTAATCAATATTTTAATAAATTAGGAGCAATAAAAAATGGAGAGAAATTCAATTCCTCTCCATTTTTTATTATCAGTTAATTATTCAGCAGTGCGTTCGTCAATTGCTTCCTTAATTCCACGGTGAAGTGAATACGCATCGGTATAAGGGCTGTCACAGAAGGCTCTGAAAATCATAACACCACCGATACCCTCATCAATGGCTGTAGCGGTTTTATCTCTTACCTCTGCATAGCTGTTAAGGTATCCGTCACAGAATTTTTCTTCACCTGTGTTGCTGTCGGTATAAGCATAATCCTTCACTATCTTTCCCCACTTGCCAAGATCCTTGCCGTCATCACGGACTGTGGGCCAGGCAAATTCACTTCTATCCGTCGTTCTTGCATATGTCGGAATACCAATAAGAATCTGTTCATCCTCAAAGCCGAAATCTCTGACTTTCAGTATTGCCTCATAACCGGCATTGTAATAATTGGAATGGTCACCACGTTCGTCAAACAAATCATATGCCATAACATTTACATTTTCAATACACTTTTTTGCACTTTCACTGAACTTAATTCTCCACGGCGGAAGTGCTACGGAAACCTTAGTGAATTTGGCCGTATCCTCAACAATCAAATCATATGCCTTCCACTGCTTTCCGCTTTGTGGGTACTCCCAATCATAGTCAATGCCATAAAGCTGATATTTTTCAACAAAGGATTTAATATTTTCATTGATTTTGTCAATATTTGAGTTCACAAAATTCATTGTTGAATCGTGGTTTTTATTTCCGTTTTCATCACTCTGGTCAAAGAAAATACAGCACCAGATATTAATATCCCTGTCACCAATAATCTTTCTGAGATTTTCAAGCTGCTTTGCAAAATATGCCTCGCCATTGTAAAAGCAGATATTGGCATTTTCGTCCATATAAATCTCACCAAAGATAATCGGGTCAGTAGCAACATCATAGTAGCCTGAAAAGCCTTCATCATCAAGCAGTGTTTCAAAGTCTTCAACATCAAAGCGGAGATACTGGGTAACCCTTGGCTGTCTGTCGGTCTTATCTGCAAGATAAACGGATAACTCTTTAATTTTTACAGACTTATTGCAGTCTGCAATCTCAAGTCTGAGCTTGCTTGTTGTAACCTCACCGATAAAGCAGAGGTGGTAAGCCATAATTCTGTCCTGCTTATAAACAAGCTCCCATTCTCCGTCTTTATCTATATACAAATTAAACTCGTTGCAGTTATCACCGCTTTCATAAAGAGTAACCGTATCAAAAGTAACCTCACCATCAAACTCAATGTCGGCATATTCACCCTGTGAAAGCTTAACAGTCTTATTCATACTGCCGTCACCGAGTGCCTTGTAATCACTCTTATATGCAATTGTATTTACAGGCAGTTTGGGTGTTCTTTTAACATAATAGCAGGAGGTAAACACAAGACTGATTGTCACTACACAAAGTACAATTGCCATCAGCTTTTTAATCGTTGATTTCATAACATAATCCTTTCAAAAGAGTCTATTTTTTATCATAGCAAACAACATATCCGTCAAATGTTCCTGCATAAAGTTTATCACCGTCATCAGCCGGCTTGCCTAACACAGCCGAGCCTGTAAACTGCTTGTCAATCCGTTTACCGGTTTTGGAATGAACAGTATAGATATATCCGTCATTTGCACCGAAGATTAAATAATCGCCGTCAAATATCGGTGTTGACTCAACAGTTTTTCCACCCTTACCGACATAGGGGGCAGTAAAAAGAATAGCTTCACCTGTTTCAAAATGCCACAGAATTTTTTCGCTGTTAACATCGAAAGCAATAATACCATTATCAGCAGTCGGAATATATGCTGTACCATCACGCAAAGCAGGCTGAGCACTTGATGAAAACTTATAATCCTCTAAAGTCGTTTTCCTTGTAATTTCACCATTTTCAACATTCACAAGCATTATTGCATTATCATCAGCAACAAGGAGTGTTTTATCATCAAGTGCAATTGGAGTTGAGCTTCTGAAACGAATATTGCTGTCCTTATTATTCCATAACTCTTTACCGCTCTCAATGTCAATTGCCGCTAATGAGTCCCAGTGAGAATTGACTAAAAGCTTATTGCCAACCACTGTAAATTCAGCCGGCGAATTCTCTCCCCTGTCACGATTATCTGACCATTTAACAGAGCCGTCATCCAGGCTGAGTGCTGTAACTGTTCTTGCCGTTCCTGTAAAAACAACACCTTCATTTATACAAATTCCGCTGCTTGTCCCCAGTGTATTGCCAAGCGCAACAGACTTTTGCCAAATAAGCTTGCCATTTGCTTTGTTAAGGCAATACACATTTCCGTCAACATCCATAGCAACAAGCCTGTCATTTTCGATACACACATTATTTTTAACAGAATTTTCTGTTTCAAAACTCCACTGTATTTTACCGCTTGCAGCATCAAGGCAATAGATATGACAGCTGTGCGGATAATCGTCATCCACAGTTGCAGTGTAAAGCAAGCCGTTGTCATAAATCGTATCACAGAACAAAATATTACCATCTGCCTTTGTACTCCACAATGTATTCTGTGGGAGTGCGTTTTTGTGTAAATCATAATACTTCATTTCAGTTGAAATACTGCCGTCGGCTGTAACATTTATAATTCTTGTACCGGCAGGTGATGAATCAATACCCCCACAATCGGGACGCGGTGCACTGATGTTGATGACACCCTCATTTTCATAAACATAGTTATAATGATAATGACCGAAAACCCACGCAATAAGATTGTGCTTTTTTAAATCAAGCTCGCCTTTTCCCAAAGGCAAAACATAATCATCTGTTGGTGACTTAGTGTGGTTAAACATAACCACCTTCATATTGCTGTCCACATTTGCAAGGTCATTTTCAAGCCACTTCCACCTGTCGTTTTTATTGTAGAAGGATTTGTAATCACTGCCCGTCTGAAAGGATGTAACAACATAGTGCGTATTGCCGACGTCAAAGGAATACCAAACAGGACCATAAAGACTTTCATAAAGTTCCTCGCCATATTTTCCGTCAACATAATCGTGGTTACCGATAACATATTTGACGGTGCATCCCATAGTGTCAGTATTCATGTCTTCAATATGCTTTTTAAGACCTGCTTCATAGCAGATGTCACCTGTATGTATGAGAAATGCAGAGTTATTTTCTTTTATCGTTTTCTTAATGTCATCAAGCCATTCACCTGTGCCATTTTCACCGATTTCAGTATCTGAAATTTGAATAAAGCTGTGGTCAGCCTTTGCAGTCACATCTGACATTTCAAGCACAAAATCATAGCTGTTTGTTCCTTTAACAAAGGGAATATAATAGCTGTCTGTTTCATAGCCTGCAGGAATGGTTATGGTTATAAAATGACTTTTTCTCCACACATTGATTTCATATTTTCCGTTTTCGTCTGTTTTAACAACATTTCTGCCGTCAGTCACACTGACATCGGCAACAGGGTTGCCTGTGCCGTTCTCCGTCACTGTTCCGCTGACAGTCCCTTTGTCTGTAGCCGTCAAAGCAATCACTGCAGCTGCCGCAGCAGCAACGGCTATACATAAAAGTGAAATAATAATTTTCTTTCCGGTGCTCATGTTTACCCCTATCCTAAATCAAGATTCCCTTCAAATTCACTGTCATCCTGAATAAACTGCTCATAATTTTCATTCTGCCAAACCTTGACATAATCAATCATAAAGTCATCAGCCACAGCACTATGGTCAAAATCACCTATTTTCTGACCGTGCGGACCCCAGCCGTTGCCTGCATCAATTTCAACAGTTAATCTAAGGAACTCCTTAACTCTTGAAACATCGCTGTCAGAGGTTGCCCAGGTTGCAGTGCCGTCAATATAGAACACATAATATTCAGGTGTCCACTTTAAAGCAAAGGTATGGTAACCATCATACAAATTCTGCTCAAGATTACCGATATAGTCTGAAACCTTTCCATCCTTGCTATAGCCGTCCCATAAAAGAGCGTGACCCATTTTTGACTGCTTGCTGTTAATAAAGGCACTTTCATAAACATCAATTTCCGTACCATCCTTACCCTCATTGCCAACCTTTCTCATATTAGGTGACTGAAGCCAGAATGCAGACCATAAGCCCTGCGATTTCGGCAGCTTCACTCTGCACTCAAAATAGCCAAATGCCTGTGAGAAAAGCAGTTCATCATTTGTGCCCTTATTGTTATTATTGTCACCAACAATTTTTCTTGTTTCGATTCCGCTTGTAAAGCGAGCCTCTTTAGGACAATCACCATCACAGCTATGATTATTCTCATAGCGTGAATGAATAATTGCATTGGAATCCTTAATCTCCACCATTTCAGGGCACCAATAGCAAGCCTGCTCAGGCTTAGCTTTATCGTCGCTTTCCCAGCGGATTGCGTGTGGAGATGTGGTCCAGATTTCTTTATTACCATGATATTTTTCACCAAAGGTAATATTTTCATTTAAGGCACTGCCATCAAAATCATCCTCAAAAACAAGGTACCAGCCATCCTGATTTAACACGGGCACCGACAAATCATAGTTTTCATTTGTTTTCCAGCTGTCGTCCTCTTTTGAACAACCGCAGATAATTCCGATAACAGCTATCAGTACAGATATAATTAAAACAGTTACAAATTTTTTCATAATTATTCTCCTAATTCACAGGTTACAGAATTACTCTCAGCACCCCAGGAATCCACTGCGGTAATCACAACATATTTTGCGTTATCAGGCAGATTATTAGGGAGCCTGAGCTCTGCTGTTTCTGACATATTGTCAAGCCCAAGGACATAATCACTGAAATATAAAACCTCACTTATCATCTTAGGCTTACCGCCGCTTTTTGTCTTTTCGCCCTTATCATTATAAAGAACAACATTGTTATTGTAATCTATTTCCTCAAACTCAAGCAGATTTTGGTTTTCATCCAAAAACTGTAATTTATAGGAATGCACAAAGTCATCATCACTGCCTGCTGCAAAAGAAATCATTTTTTGTGTATAATCATTAACATCCATAATACCTGTCATTTTAACAGTTAGCTTACTGTCAAGCACAGGCGCTTTATTAGACTTAGCCCTGTCCTCAGTATACTTAACCGGCTTATCAAAAGGTGCTTCAAGCACCCATGGGTCTTTAAGTGCATTGCCTGTGCTGTTTGCTTCAAGACGCTCAAATGTTACCTTACCATCCTCAATTGACATATAAAGACAGCCCGGCAGCTTATCCGCAATTGTATTACCATAAGCATCCATAGGCACACTGCCGTTATACTTTCCGCTTTCAAGTTCGATATAATCAAGGCTCTGTGTTGTCAGTGCAGTAAATTCCTTTTGCCAGATTGAGCGCTCGTCAATCAGTGAAAAATGAGAGTGACCGGATAGAGAAACAACCTGAGGATAATCCTTTAAAACATCATAAATATCCTCATTACCCCACTCTGTTGAACCATAAGCAGTATCAAAAGGATTAAGATGGGTTATAACAAAAACAGGCTTTGAAGGATCATCTGTCACTGCTCTGTCAATTTCTGCACGAACAACGTCCTTATTCATATAAGACTTGTCATAGCTGCCGTCAGAAGAGCTCCAGCAAATAAAATGATAGCCGTTAATCACCTTGTGGCTGTAAACAGACTCACCTGTATATTCAGTAAAACGATCCTGCAGCTTTGCAGGCATAGGTATTTCAAAATTCTCAAAAAAGCCTGGCAGCCAATAGTCATGATTGCCCATAATATACATCGGTATCGGTTTTTCGGCATCAGCCATTACATAATCATAAATTTCTTTAAATGTACCCCAAGCCTTTTTGGATGCAGCATTGGTAAAATCACCACCGATTATCAATGCATCCATTCCTTTATTTTTGAGCATAGTAAGTGTATTTTCAAAGGATTCATACTGATGTGTGTCCTTGTCAGTTGTGCTCGGCAGCTGCAAATCACTGATTATCGCAACCCTTAAAGGGTTGTCACCTGTTTCAACGACATAGGTTTCCGTTGCACCAAAGGTTCTCTCTTTGCTGTAATTTGACGCAACATAAGCACCTAAAGAAGCACCCACAACACCTATTACAGCGATTGATGAAATAATTATTTTTGATAGCTTATTCATTTTATTCTCCTTATTTAACTCTGTAAGCCCCTGTTGCCACAGGCAAGGCTTTGTTGATATACGGTTCTTTTCTGCACTGTTCAATTTTGACTGTTAATGAGTCGGTTTCAACAGGCTTGAAAACGGCAATGCGTGAAAACCCGATTACCGTTCCACTGAAAATCTTCTTACCATTTGCATAAATCGAAAATTTTTCAACTCTCTGTGATTTTGTGGTATCCTCGGCCAGGTGAACTCTGTCAACACTCTGCCTTGGGAAGGTAATGTTTATTGTAAATCCGTTATCTGCAATTTCCGTTTTTGCATTTTTTATAATCAGATTTTCCTCTTTTTGTATCCAGCTGCCCATTTCATTAAGGTGTTTAACATCCTTTTTACCAAGAAGTCCGTTTTTATTTGGTGGAATATTCAAAAGCATTAATGAATTATTGCCAACTGAATTATAATAAATTTTCATTAAATGATTGAGTGATTTCAGTGTGATGGACTGCAAGGGATGATAAAACCAGCCGGTTCTTATTGAAACATCAACCTCAGCAGGGTACCACATAAATTCATCAAATTTGCTTAAAAATTCACGTGAACCCATATCCGGCAGCATAACATCTTCACACCGCTTTTGGAACTTTTTCATATCATCGCTGTCCTGACAGTTTGCAGCGAAATTCTGCTGATCGTACTGAAACTTAGGAACAACATTCCATTCGCTCTCACGGGTTTTACCGCTTTCGTTACCAATCCAGCGAACATCCGGTGCACAGCCTGACATGACAATATTGGGCTGCAGTTTAACGGCAGTACTCCAAATTCTTTCAAAATCATATTTCTGAACAGGCTTACCATCTGCCTTAGAACCGCAGGCACCGTCAAGCCACAGCATAAAGATTTCACCATAGTTTGTTAAAAGCTCTGTTAACTGTTCAATATAAAAATCATTATATTCGGGAGTGCCGTAGCATTTTGCATTTCTGTCCCAGGGAGAAAGATAAACACCGAATTTAAGCCCATATTTCTTGCAGGCATCAGATACCTCGCGGACAACATCACCCCTGCCGTTTTTATAAGGGCTGTTTTTAATGGAATGCTCTGTTGTTTTGGTTTGCCATAAGCAAAAGCCATCGTGATGCTTGCAGGTCAGAATAACGCCCTTCATTCCTGACGCCTTGATAGCCTTGCACCACTGCTCTGCATTCTGCTTTTTTGGATTAAATATGCTTTCCTTTTCTTTGCCACTGCCCCATTCACGATTTGTAAAGGTATTAACGCCATAATGAATAAAGGCATAATATTTCATATCCTGTATAATCAGCTGCCGTTTGTTCGGCACAATGGATGTATATAAATCTATTCTGTCATCATTCATCTGAATCACCTAAGCTCTATTTTGAAACAAACAGGCAAGTCTGTTTTTAACCTGTCAGGAAGATTTATGGTCATACCTCTTTTGTTTCTTTCAAAACGAAGCGCCCTGTCATCACCAAGTAATCGGACAGACTGAACAAGCAAATCCTCCTCGGCGGTTTTAAAGCTTTTTAATTTAACAACATTCCCCTTTGTCGGTTTCATCTGAAAGGCATAGATTACCGCATCTTTATATGTAAATCTGAAATCCTTTTCAGTATACGGCTTATTCTTATTATCCTGGAAAAAGCCGCCCTTTACATTTGTTTTTCCTTCGCCAAAGGTCTTCCATGGTACTGTATCATAGATACCTTCGCCATTGACAGACAGCCATTTGCCCATATCAAGCAAAACAGCCGTTTCCTCGTCAGTGATTGTGCCGTCTGCCCTTGGTCCCACATTCAAAAGCATCATACCGTTTTTGCTGACAATATCAATCAAATCGCATACCACGTGCCTTGCTGACTTGAACTGATTATTTTCGGTATAGCCCCAGGAATTTTTTGCAATTGATGTACAGGTTTGCCATGGCAATGGTGATATATCCTTTAACGCTCCGCGCTCCACATCAAAGGTGGCTGCTGTAGGCGGGAAAGCATTGTATTTATAGTTAATGGTAACCTCTTCTCCCCATTCCTCGGCACGATTGTAGTAATAAGCCGCAAGCTTCTGAAGATATGGCTTAAAGGCTTTGTTCTGTATCCACCAGTCAAAATAAAGCACCTTCGGCCGGTATTTGTCAATAAGCTCACAGGTTCTTGCCAGCCAATCCTCAAGAAATTCTTCAGTGGGTGACTCTGCACGAACATTGCCGGCTGTTTCAAACATTGCGTTTGAATGAAAGGCTTTGCTGTGATGCGCAGGTCCATAAAAGTCTTCATATTCTGCATCATTAACATCACTGTCAATTGTTCTGCCCATATTCATAAAAAAGTAGTGCTCTGCCCTGTGACTTGATGCACAGTATACCAAGCCCTCTTTTTCACAGGCTTGCTTTATTTCTCCTGCCACGTCACGGCACGGTCCCATATTAACGCTGTTCCAGCGATTCAATTCAGAATTATACATTGCAAAGCCATCGTGATGTTCTGCAACAGGCATAATATATTTAGCTCCGCTCTGCTTAAAAAGGGCTATCCAATTATCGGCACTGAATTTTTCTGCCTTGAACATAGGGATAAAATCCTTATAGCCAAAGTCCTTATGATTACCATAGGTTTTAACGTGATGCTTAAACTCTCTTTTAGATTTATCATACATATTGCGTGAGTACCATTCGTTACCGAAAGCAGGCACACTGTAAATTCCCCAGTGAATGAAAATACCCAGCTTTGCACCGTGATACCATTCGGGTGTTTTGTGGTTACACAAGGACTTCCAATCCGCCTTATATTTACCATTTTCAATTACATCATCAATCTTCTTTAACTGTTCTTCAATCGTCATACTATTTTTTCACCTTAACTACAATTCCTTTTCTCTTACCAAGTGAAATCGGTTTGTGCATATCAGCTTTTCTGTGTCTGCTTTTGCCGAATCTGATTTCTTCTGCCTGTGACGGATAAAATCCCATCCGTGACTCATCAACAGAAACGGAAAAACGTTCTTTTTTATCAGAAAAATTATACAAACAAATCAATGCTTCGTTTTCCTTTAAATACACGGTTGCAAGCACATTTTTATTATCTGTTTTAACAGGATTTTCGCTGTGCCAGTAGCCAAGCATTTTGCTGTCGGCAATGCCGAAATCATCCCAAACCTTATACATCTGCACAGCGTTGGTATAGCCCCAGCCAAAGCGGTTGTTCATTCCGTAAAGCATACCTGCATAAAAATCACCGCCGCCCTCAAGCATCTGACCTGTAACACCATAGGGTATTCCGGACACCTCACAAAGCATATATTCAGGTGAATATTTTTTATAAAAGAAGCCTTCACCAAGCCATATGCTGTCAAGAAACGGAAGAAGCTCTGCATAAAGATTCAAACAGCTCACATCACCTGCTCTTGGCTCTTCGTGATTCCACATATGCATATCAATCAAGCCGTCTGTCCTGTCTAAAATCTTTTTGGCTCTTTCAACAGTAGTTCGGTCGAGGGAGGTGTCATCAATATAAATTCCCTTAATACCAACATTTTCAACAAGCCAGTTAAGACCTTCGATATAATAATTATCAAGCCTTGTATCCGGTCTTACGATAAATGAAATATCGTGGTCATTTTTATATTTGCCATGCTTATACTTAACAAACCAGCCCGGAATAATATCCTCACCAAAATTATCCACAAGCCACTGTGGTTTTTCCTTTTGCCAGGAGTGGCTGACCCCCTGCTTTCTTAAAATAATTTCATCACCCAGTGCTTTATAGACAAAGGTTTCAGCCATATGATTACTGTGCTCACGTTCGGTATAATAAAGCTTAATGCCGATACCCTTTTTCTTTGCATAACTGACTGCCTTTTTCAGTCTGTCAACCTCATAAAAAGGATAGTTAATAAACGGCATAATCATATTGCCCTGATGAAATGTAACATAGTTCAAGCCGTTCTTATAAGCTCTGTCAATTTCCTTATATTCATCCTTAAGGTCATTGCTATGCGAATATCTTACTGAAAAAGCCTTTTTATAATCAATAGGCTTAAACGGTGTAAAATGAAGTTCAAAGGTAAAATCTTTAACCTCATCCTTCTTGAATGCAAACTCGCCTGTATAAGCACAGATATTTGTGCAGTCATCATATACCTTAACAGCAATGCCGCCCCTGCCGTTATTATCCCAAGTGGTAACAGGCACATTAAGCGGCAGATTTTTATAAAAAATATTAATCAGCGGTCTTCTGTAATTCTCTGCCTTAAATTTAACACGCATACCACAGTTGACCGTGCCCACAAAAATGCAATCCTGCTGCTTGTCATTATTCCATTTAAAGGTTAGATTTTCTGCTGCAGATGCCCTGTGACCAAGTCCGTGCATAAGCAGTGAACAATCTTTGTTTATGTAAAAATGAAGTGCCGTATTTTTGACTATAAAATCCTTTTTAGGTGTGATTTTAACCGAGTATTCCATCTGACCGTCATATCTTAACACAGAAGTAATATCGGCATCCATATCATCATTTGAACAAATTGTACTGCTTTCAATTCTGTTATTAAACACGATGCGTTCTGTTTTGCCTGAGCCAATAGAATAATCGCCGATAACAAATTCAGCAGGCTTTGAAAAAAGCTCTTTTTGAACATCATCACGCAGCTGAACCGCCTCATCAAATTTAGAATACACTTGCTGCGGTAAGCCACTGTCACCAAGCTTAATATCTCTGCCGAGAATCGTTAAGCATTCATTGGAAGCTGTTGGCGAAATAAAGGGCTTAACAAGTGTTTCATCAACGGCAAGATCAGAGTTTAACCAGTTCAGCCTTGAAAGACGCCACAAGTCATTATAACCATTATTGATAACAGGAATATCTGCGAGCTCAAAGCAAACCGTAAAATCTCTGCTTTCCTTCTCTGTATCAATTGTAATAACTGCATTTTCAAATTCTGCACAATCATCCGTTTTTTGAACTGTAAAAAATAACGGCTGAATAGTATTTGCTTTAAGCGAAACAGTATTCGTACCTTTTCTGCCGAATTTATCAACAATATCTGTATTTATACAGCTGATTTTCAGCTTACTGTCCGTGCTGATACGTTTTATAACATCATCCGTTTCAGGCAGAACAGCAAGCTGCAATACAAAAATTTCATTTTCAGACATTCTTGCTTTTACACTGTTCTCTATACATATTCCGTCACGGAGCACGCTCAGGTCATCAAAATGAATTAATTTATATTTTCTGTCAAATAAATAGAGTTTCATAATCCACCTCGCTAACATTAATTATATAACATATCAAGTTGCAATTAAATTCAAAATACAGTATAATAAATACACAAATCGGAAACAGAGGATTAATTATGTATCAAAGTGATTCATTTTTTGTAGATGCGGAAAACGGCAAAACCAAGTTTGTGCCTTCAATAACCAGTGCATACAAAATCCTTGCAGATAATTCTTATTATCATCTATGTGATGAAAATGAAAAAGAGCAGCACCCCAAAGATACAATTGCATTTATCCGCTGCACCTATGGTGAGGGCAAAATCTATTATGCCAATAAAAAAATCAGTCTGAGTGAAAGTGATTATATTTTTATTAAATTCAGTGACATAGTTAAGTACAAAGCTGCATCTCCGATATGGGGTTACACATGGGTTAATTTTTCAGCAGAAGGCATTTCAGATTTTGAGCTGAATAAAAAATATACTGCACCAATAACGGAAAATGAAGAAGCCGCCTTTAACAAGCTGATTTATTCAGGGCAGGAAATAAAGAACAGAAATTATATTAACGCCCTCTTTTCAAACTATCTTTTCAGCATCATTATTGAAAATAAACTGGAAGAAATAGGCTCTCAGTCAAAAGAAAGCAAAAGAATTATTGATGACATTTGCTCATACATTCAGCAAAAGCTCTATTCAAAAATATCTATTACGGAAATTTCGGTTTTCTTCAAAATATCACCAAGACGACTTCATCAGATATTTAAACACAATCTTGGCATTTCGCCAAAACAATACATAACAAAAAAGAAAATGGAGGAAAGCTACAAGCTGCTTGTACAGACATCTGCCCCTATAAATAAGATTGCAGAGATGCTTTGCTTCAGCTCACCCTATCATTTTTCGAATGAATTCAAAAAAATCTTTAATCAGACTCCAACAGAAGTCAGAAATATGGAAAAATAACAAAACGGTATGTGCTCACACATACCGTTTTGTTTTTCTATTCATTATCTAAGCTTATACACAAAGAGTTGAGGTCGTTCATCATCCTGTTCGTCGTGACTAATATCAAGGCTATAAATATAATCATCAATCATCAAACACCTGCCCATATACATATCATTAATATTCTCATTAACATATTCGTCAACTAAAACAAGCTTGCCATCCTCAACTTTAAAGGTAACTACACCCTCACCTACATCTTCATAGCAAGCAGAAACTGCAAAAAGGTTTCCATCCTCACTGATTACAAGATGTCCTTTATTAACATCAAGATAACCTACATCAGGAACAAGACAGTCAAGATACTTTAAATCTTTATCAAAAAGAAGGATTTCATCCTTGCTTACACCTGTATAACTTCTGCCGATACTTAAAATATAGTCACCTGTTTTGTAAAGAACACTGTGATACGTATTACCCTTGCCAATATCAACACCTATACTCATATAGCTGTTTATTTCTTCATCCTTTGCGAATGAAAACTTATGCTCGTCAAAACTCATTTTCATAGCAAGTTCAACAGCTCTTTCAGGATTATCATAGTCCTCACCCTTGATATACTCATTGATATACATATAATCCTTAGTACAGTAAACATCTGCAGAGCCGCCAAGCACTGCCTTTGAATTAAGTTGCTTGCCCTCTTGAACATCAATCTCGTTAATCACAGCAAACTGAGCAATCACAGCATCATCAAAGCACACAACATCCTTTGCATCTATCTGCATAGTCTGATTGTTACACATCATTTCGGGCACATTTTTACCATCGTTATAAGGTGTAACCTTGTAGTCTGATGTAACATACAGAACATTGTCAACCATATAGGCCTTGCCGTATTCACCCTCCTGCTCAAACTCACTGAAGAGCACAGGTTCAGACGGAACTGTAACATCATAAATTTTAGTTAATACTGTATAATTATCACTTGCTGCAGTTACAATCAGTCGATTATCATAAAGGAACAATCCACATAAATCCATTCCATCCGGCACAACATTATAAATCACTGCAACAGGCTCAGAGCAATCACCTTCGGCACTGTAGATATAAACATTTTTATCATTACCATACATTTTATTGTAGCTATAGTAGATATATTTGCCGTTGGTTTTTATTTCATCAGGCTGCTCAACACCATCTTCCTCCTGATAAAACTCCGAATAAGAATCACCTGCACCCAACTGACTTGGATAACCTACTTTTTCAAGGCTTTCTATTCTGTCATTAATCTGGTTATAGTCTTTAAATTCAGTTACCTTATTACCGAAAATATTACCTGCAGTGGCTGCAAAAGCTATACCTATAACCAAAATAAAGCAGGCTGCTGCACTCAATATCGGCTTGTAATTTTTCTTCGGTTTAAACTCAATAAACCTGTGTTTTTTTGATGTGAGCAATTTTTCCTGAATCCTTTTTGTTTCAAGACCTTCAGGCAATTCGTTTTCACAAAGATCGAATTTATCTTTAATAAAATCAAAATCATTATTTTTCATTTAGCACCCCTCCTTTAAGATAAATATCTTTTCATTTTGGCAAGACTTCTGCTGAGCTTCTGACGAACATTACCTGCGGAATATCCGCTGATTTTGGCAATCTCCTTGCTTTGAGCCCTGCAATAACAGACAGAAGGACAATATTTTTCTCATCCTCGCTCAGAATCCGGAGTGCTGCTTTAAGCTCCTCACGTTCAATAGCGATTTCGTTGTCAAATGATGAAATATTTTTGTAATCATCAATGTCATCTATATTTCTTTTTTGTATCTGCTCTTTGATTGCAGCAGTGCAGCCGCAGTATAAAATTCTGAAAATCCAGGACTGAAAAGCATCTGCCTTTTTCAGCTGATGAATACTTTCAAAGGCTGTCATAATGCAGTCCTGCACCACATCCTCTGCATCCTCCGCATTCCCCAGCTTATAATAAGCATAATTATATAGCTTCTTTTTATATTTATCGTACAACATGCAGAAGGCTTTAACATTTCCGTCTTTAGCCATCAGAACAAGTTCTTTTTCATTCATCCTTCTACCTCCTTCTCACATAATGTAAGTATAAATCCTTCAGCATTTTGTTACAATAAATTTTGAAAAATTTGTTTAATGAAAGCTTTCTCACACATATTATAAAAGATTAAAGCACTGATGTCACAATACACAGTGCTTTAATCTTTATAAATTCTCATTACTCCAACTTTGCATATTTTCAAGAACAGGTATAAAGCTTTCTCCCAAATCCGAAAGGGTATATTCAACTCTCGGTGGTACTTCAGAATACACCGTTCTTATAATCAAGCCATCATCCTCAAGCTCTCTTAGCTGTTTTGTTAAGGTTGAATGGGTTATACCATCAAGCCGTCTTTTTAATTCGTTAAATCTTTGCATTTTGTAAAATGATATATACCATAAAATCAATATTTTCCATTTCCCGCTGATGATTGCCTGTAGCTTGCTCATAGACTCACAGCGGTGATATTGTTCATACTGAGAATGTTTGTTATCAGCCATATGATCACCTCTGAAACAAGTATAAATCAAATCTGTTTTTTAATCAATCCGTATCTTTTTTGATACTTAATATGAAAAATAATCGTACTTGTAAAGACATTTAACATTGATATAATCGTAGAAAAGAAAAGGAGTGACGATATGAATTTTACAGAAACAATATGGAGACCGCCATATGAGGCTTGGTCAGCATTATTACAAGTAACAGCAGGCTGCACACATCACAAGTGCAAATTCTGTACGCTTTATGAAAATCTGCCTTTCAAATTCAAAATGTCAACTATTGAAGAAATTGAAAATGATTTGAAAGAATTATCAGGTCTGACACCTAATGCATTACGATTATTTTTAACAGGAGCAAATCCTTTTGTTCTTTCAACAAACAAACTAAAAACCATTGCAAGACTTTCAAAACAATATCTGCAAAAGCTCGAGAGCATCGGCTGTTTCGCAAGAATCACAGATATTACTCCAAAAAGCATTGATGAGCTGAAAGAACTTCGCACAATCGGATATAACCAATACTATACAGAAAAAAGCCAAGGCAAATGAATCGCCTTGGCTTGCATAAACTTCATAATTCTTTCAATTCCCCATAAACCCATAGTATTGATTTTCTGTAAAAATTCTCCCTACAATATGATTTAGAGTCTATCACTGAAATTCTTTAATTTCTGCTTTATTTCATTTGACAGCTGATTAAATTCAACATTATCAATTGCACCCTGAAGTGCATAAAGATGAACCAAACAAATTTCAGGATAACGAATTTTCAATCGAAAAAATGCTTCCTCGCTGCCTATTTGTTTCAAATCTTCAGCAGAATTAATTTCAACTGTTTTTAATTTTCTCTCCATCTCTTTTCCGATATTCTTTAATGATGTAAGTTCTGCCATAAATACACTCCGAAAATTCCATTCATATGTATTAATCATTTCAATCACTCAATTAACTATTACAATAATTATTCTGTTATTTTTCTATTTCCAAAATATTGTGTCAAAATTAAAACCAATGCACTGCAGGCTAAAATTCCGTCCATAACACCCGCAGGCAACATAAACACCATTAAAAGCATCGTTACAACGCAATTAATGACTGAAAGTGCTAATCCCCACATTTTGTTTTTTAAAAGACCTGCTGCACCGATCACTCTTATTACACCATATATAGCGCCCATAACAATCATTAAGTAGAGATTTTCCTGAAAATACGGAAGCTTAAATGAAAAAAACTGTCCTATATCAAATTTATCACTGCCTAACATAAATGCTGGAATTACAGCTAAGCAACCACCGATTTCCATAAATCCGCCGTGAATAATCATTAACACTGCCGCTATTTTATATTTTTTCATACATTTAATCCTCCGTAGTTTCATTTGCTATAAAATCATTTTAACATAATTTATATATTCAAGCAATAAAAAAGGAATGGCTGCAGAAACCGTTCCTTTAAATAAATTTATAAATCCTGCAAATCAGCAGCAGTAATATCATTTTCAAGATTATCTCTTGCCAAATCATTATCTATGACAGAATAAGCATCTGAAATAGGCTTTTCCTGTGTTTTGTTTTTTGAATAAGGCACAGTGTGATAAACCTTTTGACTTGGAGATTCAGTACCCGCTATTATTGCTCGGGCACGTTTTTTGCCGCATTTTGCCTTGCCCTGAATTTCAGGAACAGATGCCATTTCATTTCGTGCCTGCGTATGTGTTCTTTCAGGTCTTTTCATACCTTGCTTTGCCATTAAAATCACCTCAGTAATAGTTTGTCCTTATGAGGTGATTCTACGAATTCATAATAATTCCTTTTTATGATTCATATGTATTCCGATATGACCTATTCCAAGGATTATGACGGCAGCAATCAGCAGTATATTTTTACCATAAACGCCTAACAGCAAAAACGAGATAACAGGCAGTGTTGCACCGGCAACCGGAATACCAAGAAAGCTCCTGTAAAAATCCTTCATTGTCTTTTCACTCTTGAAATATCTGACCCAATAGATTTCATAAAGCACCATAAAAGTCGCAGAAAGCAATAACCAGACAATCCACCACGAGCCCAATCGGATATTGAAATCTTTAAAAATAAGCACAATGCAAGTAACAAGAGCTTGCCCGATATTTTCTAATATTTTCAGTATTCTGTTTTCATTTTTTACATAATTTTCATAGTCTTTCGGTCTGTTCTTTGTCCAAAATGAATTCGGAACAAAGAGCATCATAAGAAATACTAAACCAACATAGGAAAATCCAAAATGCATTATTTTCACCTTATCAATTCTATTATAAACGTATCTTTAACTCTTATAATCATTGCTCATTCAAATATTCCTGTAGTTTTTCTGCAAATCTGCCAACATGTATTCCATCAACAAATGAATGATGAGCCTGAACTGACACTGGCATAACAATCCTGCCGTCTTTCTCATAATACTTTCCCCAATCAAACAACGGTGTTGCATTATCCTTTTTACCAGAATTTGTATGAGAAATATGAGTGTATGTCAAAAAAGGCATAGGTGAGCACTGAAAAACATCATTACCCAGCGGTCCTGTAAAGTACTCTTTCTGTTCATTTGCAATTTTTGTAGCTGACTTTACATATTCTTCAAGAGTATCCGCCATAGGTACATTGACAACTTTAAAGAGTTCGGTATCCTTATTCAGATATGTAAATGCAGTATCAATTTTATCAAACAAAACCACCTGTCCGTCTAAGAAACGGTATCTAAAAGCTTCAATTTCATTTGCACATTTGCATACAGCGTACACCATAGAAAGAGTAAATGATAAATTTTGATTTCTTACTTCTTTCAAAAACTTTGTAACATCAACCTCAAATGTTACACAGAATGCAGGCTCAATACAATTTCTGAAAACAACACAGTGCATTGCTCTATCCCAATTCTTTTCATCAATAATTCTATATTTATTTGCCATATCAATCACCTTAATAATTTATACTTTTATGGATATTCAGTATATATCAGACTATATATTTTTTGTTAAACAAAGCTTGGCAGCTCATCAAGCGTTATCACATAATCACTGTTATAGATTTCATGCAGATGTTCTTTTGAATTTGTATCAATCAGCCATTCGGTATGCCAGGTCATAAACGAGCACCACGGAATATCCTTTAACTGCTCTTCAGTCGGAATAAGTCCGCACTCGTGGAAAATCAGCGGTTTCTTCCCTTGGGTAATTTTGCGTACGATTTTATAGAGTCTTTTCTCTGCTCCGTTTTCCTCAACATCATAGCTGTCTGCTCCGACAATATCACAGTATTCATCACCCGGATACCACTCGGCAGGCTTGCCCTTATAATCTGTACCGTTATGAGAATAGCCAAGCACCCATATAAGATTATTTAAACCCAAATCATTTGTAAAATGGTCATACATCATAATCCAGAGCTTTTTGAAATTCTCTGCTTCGCCTTTACCCCACCAGAACCATTGACCGTCAAACTCGTGAAAAGGTCTCCACAACACAGTTACACCTGCATCCTGAAGTTCAAGCAAAGCTTTTCCTGCATGGTCCATATTTTCTATAAACGCTTTATGTTCAGCAGTACCATCCGTAAGAATCAAATCCCAATTTTGAATTTCATCATTTTTACAGTTATCATAATTTCCGGTAAAATTCGGTCCGCAATGCCAACAGATTGTTACAAGTCCACCCTTGTTCCACCACTCTATTGCACGCTTGGTAACGCCATCAAAATCATCATTCATAAAATCAAGACCACGCATTGCAGGCAGCTTGCCTGTTGCATCATATATATAATCCATTTCATATTCAGCACTTCCCATCCAGGTGGATTCCTGCTGAGCAGAAATGATACGGTTTTCGTATGTATCACATATATATGCATAAACCTTTTGAGTTGTTTCATTTGCATTGTCATTACTTAATTTCATCACGGACTTATCCGTGCGCACCTTTGAGCAGGAGCAAAGAAGCACAAAACATAATAATATGGATATAAAGCTGACATATTTTTTCATAGTCTTTTAACCTTTCAAAGCTAAAACGTAATTTGTTTTATAAATTCTTTTTCTGATATTTTTCTTTTGCATAATCATATGCTTCCGTAATAAGCGGTTTCAATTCATTAAAGGTTTCTTTGCCCGGATTCAGCGAACATATCCAGCTCATCCAAGCATATACAGGATGGGGAATAATTTTATCCGTTTCGGTAAAATCATAATCCATATCCACAACACCGCCTTTTTCAGGTCGCTTGGGTACCGTTCTGAACATATCAGTAAAAGTCTGCTTACGCACACCCAAATTCACACGGTATATACCATCTCTGTTAAGATTTGAGCTTTTATCATGGTCTCCGTCTTTTTCTTTGATTGTCAGAATATATATTCCGCGTTTCAGCTTATTATCAGGATTATAAAATATCCCCTTTTCTCCCCAGCTGTTAACCAAAACAGTGCCCTCTAAATTTTCAAGACAATACTTTAATATTTCTTCTGATTTCATTTTTCATCCTTCTGTTATAGTTTATTTGTCAAAGCCTATCAAAATCATTTCCTTTTTTTGAACACAATAATTTCAGGTTCTGCACCGTTTTCACCATACTCACAAACTAAAAGATAATTTTCATCGGCAGTCAGTCCATAACATCTGTCACTGTTCTTTTTGCATATCTGATTACCTAAATAAATTCTGTTGTCATCCCAGAATTTAATAACTTGTCCGCCGGGGAGAGCATATTCAAGATTAACAAAAGAACCTTTAAGTGCATTCAGATTTGTTACCTCTTCCATATCTTCAATTTGCAGAGTATTGAATTCTTTAATTAATTGCGCTTTCAGCTTACAGTCTGATGAACATAATGTATCACACTGCTCGGCTCCATTGCTGCTGCAACACTCTGCAAGCATACAAGACCCACCAAAGGGATGACCGGCTGCAGCATTGCAACCTCCGCAGGACTCTTTGAAACCGCATTCGCTGCAATCAGCACCGCATATTGTTTTCATATTCTTCCTCCATTACATAGGTTTTAAATTCTTATTGAGCCTATCCACCATCCAGGCAATTCGCTTTTCACGTCCTGCATCTGTTTTTGCATCCAAATATGCTCGTGTGTAGGTTTTCTTTACTGATAAGGACATAGCCTGAAAATTTGTGAAAGCAGGCTCATAGCCTTCCAGCAGAGCAGATAAACAAGCAATTTGTTCATCAGTAATCGCAGCAGGCTTTTGAGCGTTCCACTGACCATTCTTTTTGGCTTCTTCTATTTTCTTTCTGCCAAAATCGGTCATTAAGCCCTGTTCTTCAAGTTTTTTAACTAATGCCTTATTTTTCTCAGACCATTTACTGTTTTTCCTACGCATAGAAAAGTATTTCTTATAAGCTTTATCATCGATGCTTTGCATCTGTCCATCAATCCAACCAAAGCATAGTGCCTCTTCAAGTGCTTCACTTGCTTTTAATGTTGCAGGTCCACCGGATTTACCGAATAAAAGCCAAACACCGTCATTCGACAGGCAATTATCATAAAGCCATTTTCTGAATTCTTCTCTGTTGGCAAATTCCATTATATCACGCATTAGTATTCTCCTGTATTTCGCCTTAATCCTTTATAAAGGCTTTATCTGTTTCTGAAATTCCTGCTTCATCCGACACATAGCGTTCGACCTTCATATGCAAATCATATTTTTCACGAAGCTCAATGATTTTCGCCATCATAGGAGAAGCGTGGTGAATATCAATTGAATTTTGGTCTTTCCAGCTGTCAATTAAAAGCACTGTTTCTTGATCATCCATTGGGAAAAAGTATTCATATTTCAGATTTCCGTCCTGGGCACGAATGTCACTGACAATTCCGCTTGACACCATTTCTTCTGCAAATTTTTTTGCATTTCCATTAACGCCGCTGTAATAGATATTCACTGTAACAGCCATTTGCTTGCCTCCGTAAAACTATAATTCAATTAAACTCTTTTCATAATCCTTTACATAGTATCTGATATTGGTTCTGCCTTTTTGAATAATGGTGTGTCCTTCCTCTTCAAGCTTTTTCTTTTGAAGTTCTATTCCTTCAGGATATTTGGGATTAAGCTCGCCATTATTTTTCAATGTTCTCCAGTAGGGTGTTTCGTCTGACTCTCTTTGATAACTCGCCCATGCAACAATAGAAGTAAATATTCCTGCTGTAATCGGGTCAGTAAAATCAGCATTATTCTTTTCAGCAAAATAATCTCTGATATTACCAACTGTTGTAAGCTTTCCGAAAGGCACTTGCTTCATTACCTCATCATAGAAAACAGGCGGTGCAAAATACATATTATCTCCGCCATATCTTTTAATGCTTGCCTCATCCGTTATTTTTACAAACTTAGGCATATCCTTATTATCTTTAAGCATAGCATTGAAGTCTTTTTTATGTTCATTTGCCATTATTATTCCTCCTTTGGAGAATATGATATATTAAATCTTATATCCATACAATGAAACAGTTTTAATTTTTTCTTATGAATTCCATTTCAATACAATTCCATGTTTCACCCATACATTGATAACTTTCAGTTAATTCTTTTTCTACTGTCTTGAAACCGCAGGACAAATAGCAATGAATAGCAGGTATACTATTTTCAAAAACACCCAAGGTTACTTTATCAACCTTTAATTCATCAAAGGTATATTTCAATGCAGATGAAACAAGCTGTTTTCCATAGCCGTTTCCTCTTTTTGTGTCATCAACAATTACAAAACCAAGGCGTGCAATCTTTTTCGCATCATCAGTAAACCGAATGGTAAGATGTCCGATAACTTCGTCCCCGGCAACAGCAGTTAATTTATATAATTCATCATCACTATACTGCGAATAGTAATTATTCATATCGTCAGCTGTTATAGGATACCTATCGTACCTATCAGCACTCCATTGACGAAAGGCATATTCATTTTTCAACCATTTTGTTATTACCTGCGCATCACAAGGTGTGTATTTGTGTAAACTCAACATGATTAATGACCTGTTTTAAATTCAATTCCTGTATTATATTTTTTATTGTTTATTTCTTCTTTCGCTTTTATTGTACTTTCAACATCAATGTCATAACAGTTTGCAATTGCTAAAGCGTAATAAATGACATCCCATATTTCCTCATCAATCGTACCTTTAATACTGTCAGTATTATTATACAATTCACCTTTTCTTATAGCTTTGGCAAGCTCACCCACTTCTTCAGACAGCTTGAGAAAATACTCTTTCTTTAGCTCAGGCTTATAATCCTTGTCCTTAATATATTCCTGAAGATATTTAACACTTGTCTTTCCGACCATTATATCACATTCCTTTTTTGTGTATAATTCATTATAGCATAAGAACAAGTCAATTGATATAAAAACTTTAAAAACACTATTGACTCTGACCTTGCGTTATAGTCTATACTGTAATCAGTGGGAGGGATAATGATGAAAACAGTTAAGGAAATAAGCAAATTAACAGGTATCAGCGTGCGCACACTTCATTATTATGATGAAATAAATTTGCTGAGGCCAACGCAGATAACAGAAGCAGGCTACAGACTGTATGACGATACGGCACTTGAGCGGCTGCACAGTATACTGCTTTTTCGTGAACTGCAGTTTCCACTTAAAGAAATCAAGGTTATTCTTGACAGTCCTGACTTTGATACACAATCAGCCCTGAAGGAGCAGATTAAATTACTTGAATTGCAGAGGAAGCGACTTGATGAAATCATTCGTTCAGCCCATGAATTATTAACGAAAGGCGTTGAAAACATGAATTTTTCAGCATTTGATAAAACAGAAATGAATAAGTATGCCGATGAGGCAAAGCAAAAATGGGGGCATACGGATGCCTATAAAGAATTTGAGCAAAGGCATTCAAATTCAGCAGATAAAACCGATGCGCTTATACAGATTTTTGCAGAAATAGGAAAAATAAAGCATCTTCCGCCAAATTCAGAAAACGCAAAGAATCTGATTAAAAAGCTGCAAAATTTTATTACAGAGAATTATTACACCTGCACAGATGAAATTCTAAAAAACTTAGGTCTGCTATATATCGCAGATGAACGCTTTAAAAATAATATTGATAAAGCAGGCGGTGTCGGCACTGCTGAATTCACTGCAAAGGCAATTGAATCCATAGTGTAAAAAGCAGCAAGGTGCAAAATTGCACCTTGCTTTAATTATGTCAATTTTACAAATCAGAATACTGCAGCCGGTCCTTGTAATATAAATAGATTATGAGGAGATGTGTTGCTATAGATAAGCCTGTTATCACTGAAGAATTAATCGAGAGCCACAAGCTTAATTTTGGTAAAGGGATAGCCATAGTAAACGAATACGCCCCCTGCCTCACCAAGGATGAAATTGAATTAAATGAAATGATTGTCAAAGGCATTCTTATTAAACTATTCGGTAATAACGGAGCGACCGATTTATGATTGCCATTTATGCTCGGCAATCGGTAGAAAAAGAGGACAGTATTTCAATCGAATCACAGATTGAAATGTGCACCTATGAGGCAAGAGGCGAGGCATTTTTAGTATACAAAGACAAAGGCTTCAGCGGTAAAAACACAAATCGACCTGAATTTCAAAAAATGATGGAGGACATCAAAACAGGGCGAAAAGGGATAACGAAGGTTATCGTTTACAAGCTTGACCGAATCAGCCGAAGTATTCTTGATTTTTCAAATATGATGGATACTTTCGGAAAGCTTGGTGTGGAATTTTCATCGGCAACCGAAAAGTTTGACACAAGCACACCAATGGGCAGAGCGATGCTGAATATCTGCATAACCTTTGCCCAACTTGAGCGTGAAACAACGCAGCAAAGAGTTAAGGACAACTATATCTCTCGCAGTCAGAAAGGCTTTTATATGGGCGGACCTGTGCCGATAGGCTTTAGAAAAGTTGATTTAACAATTGACGGAATCAAAACATCTATGTATGAGCAGGTGTCAGAAGAGGCAGAGCTTGTCAAAAAGGTATTTGAAATGTATGCCGATGTGAATTATTCCAACGAGGATATTGCAAAGGCAGTACGGAATATGACGCTTGAACACCGACGAAACCGAACTGTTACAAGAGCAAGAATTCAGGATTTCATAAAAAATCCTGTTTATGCAAAGGCAGATATTCATCTGTATAACTTTTTCAAATCAAAGGGTGTTCAGATAATCAATCCGCCGGAGGATTTCATCGGCACAAACGGTTGCTATCTTTACACTGGAAACAAGGATACAAGAAAGCAGACCGATTTATCTAATGCAGTTTTGGTGATTGCGCCACACGAGGGTTTTATCGACTCTGATTTGTGGATAAAATGCAGAGAACGAGCCTTAGACCAACAGCAAATTAAACGCAACCCAAAGGCAAAAAACACCTGGCTTGCAGGGTTGATTAAATGTGGTGCATGCGGTTATGCACTGGTAAGAAAAAACTATGCTAAGAAAAACATCAGCTATTTTCTTTGTTCGCACAAGATGAATGATAATCTGTGCTGCGGCTGTGGAACAATCCATGCAGATGAGCTTGAAAATATGATATTACAGAAAATCAAAATAAAGCTTGCCGACTTTAAAGAATTTGAAATTGAAGATACAAATGCGAACAATCCCAAAATTGAGGAATTAAAAGCAAGACTGACAGCAATTGAAAATGAGATAAACGAAACAGTCAAAAATGTTGCAGGCGCAAGCGAAACCGTAATGGAATATATCAATATAAATGTTGAAAGACTGCACAAGGAAAAAGTGCAGATTCAGTCCGAAATCCAAAGACTTCGCGTTAACAAACACACAGCAAACGCGAAAATCATATGCGATTTTAATAAACTCGAAGAGCTGCCGTTTGAAAAAAAGCGAGAGCTTGCAAACGCAGTAATCAAAAAGATTTATGCCACAAGTGATAAGATTGACATTATTTGGAATATTTAACAGTTGACAAAATTTCTATATGAATTACAATGATTATGCAGAGCTTGTAAAAATAAGGAGATATTGGTAACTGTATGAAAAAATTCATAAAAAAGCTTAAAAATTCCAAGTTGCATCCTATATTTAAAATTTTGTTTATGATACTCGCAGACGCAGAATATTACTTTTTCACTTTCAAATTTTTTCTTCAGGGCTATAAAAAGCCTGCTGAAGAAGAGTGCAGATATGTTTGCGAAAATGTAACTTTTATGTATAAATCTTTTGAAAGAAAAAGACTTGCAAAGCAGCTTTACAAAAATATTCAGCACTATTATCCCGGTGCTAAAGTAATAATCGCCGATGATAGCAGAAAACCTTTGCATATTAAGGGAGAATATGTAACAGTCATCAATCTGCCTTTTAACAGTGGACTGAGTTATGGACTCAATCAGGCATTAAAAGAGGTAAAAACACCTTATCTTGTAAAACTTGATGATGATATTCTGCTTACAAGAAAAACAGATATTCACAATCAACTGAAATTTTTAGAGGAAAACCGAAATGCTGATCTTATAGGCTTTGGTTGGATAAGTGCTCCAAATTGCAAGCCACCGTTAAATAATGCTTCAAATTATTTCAACATTAAATACAACAAAAAGCTGATAATTCCTCATTTGACGAATTTAGATAAGAAGCATATCGTTGTTTTCAAGAGTCAAAATACTTATATTGCCAGAACGGATAAGGTGCGAGCTGTCGGCTGGGATGATAATATCAGAATGATTGACCACAATGAATTTTTCTATCGTGCAGCAGGTGTAATCATTTCGGTATTGGCTCCTGATACGGTTCTTTTTCACAGACACAATCCTTTTGACAAAAACTATATGAAATACAGAAGCGATATTTCTGACGATTTGGAATACATAAGAAAAAAATATAGCATTCGTCGATAAATTATTTCGCATTTGTTTACAAGATTACTGCATAGCTGAAGCTAATCGATTTCATTGACAACATATTAAATAACTATACCGAAAGCCAATTAAAAAGCTACAGAAATAATTTAAACTCTCTGTAGCTTACATAATTATTTATTTGTTTATTATTTGGGACAATTATATCTTGGTTTGCCCTTGCTCTTACTGCCATAGTCTATTGCTTCTGCAGGGCAGCTGCAAATACACGCCATACAGTGCGTGCAATGATCTTTCCATTCAGGCTTACCGTTTACTAATTTTATATTATTCATAACGCACAATCTTACACATTTTCCGCAGGACACACAAGCGTCTGACACAGCAAACTTTTTTGCATGCAGAAAAACAGGAT
The DNA here is from genome assembly GCA_964396885.1 of uncultured Bacteroides sp. Classification (GTDB taxonomy): domain Bacteria; phylum Bacillota; class Clostridia; order Oscillospirales; family Acutalibacteraceae; genus Eubacterium_R. Next base: position 28,524 of record CAYNGP010000009.1, read on the forward strand.
AATATACTGCATTCACAACACTGCTTTTGAGTTTATCAATAACACGCACAGGTTTATCATCAATGTATTCATTCTGTGAAATCTGATGTGCAATTTTGTCAATGATTGGCTCTGCCTTATCAATAATTGAAAGTGCCTCATTCTTTTCAGGAACACCAAACATTGCAATATAATTCTCCGGCATTACGATTTCTGCACAGCCCATAAAATTCATCTTTTTATCCTGACAGATTTGTTGAACATATTTAGTTGCGTTACCAATCTCTCCACCACAGGTCATTACAAAATAAATATTCTTGTTGCCTGACAGAACAGTATTGAGAAGCCAATCTCTCAATATATGCGGTATCTGCCAGCCATAAGTCGGTGTAACAATGACAAACGGCCTGTCAGAATGTATTTCACTGAAATCACTTTTGCGCAGTTTTTCAAATAAATTAACACAATCATCGTTGATTGCATTACTTATACGCTTTGCTGCATACTTACTGTTTCCTGTTCCTGTATAATATAAAACCATAATCCACTCACCTCTTAAAATATTGTAGCATATAAATAAGTTAAAAAAAACTGTTTTTCATCAGTATATTACAAATTAACTCATAATTCTTGCTTTATTATTTTTATGATATATAATGGAATTGGAGGTGCATTATGATTAACTTAACAAAAAACGAAATGAAAAAGTGTTTCGTCATTACTCCTATAGGAAGCGAAACAGATAAAATAAGAAGACATATTGATGGCATTATAGATGCATCAATAAGACCTGCATTAGGGGCTAATTACCAAATCAATGTTGCACACAAAATCAGCATTACGGGCTCAATCACAAAACAAATAATCAATGAGATATACAGCAGTGATTTAGTAATTGCAAATCTTACAAACAAAAATCCGAATGTTATGTATGAGCTTGCATTCAGACATTGCCTTGGCAAGCCGGTAATTATGATTGCAGAAAAAGGCACAGACCTGCCCTTTGACCTTATCAGCGAAAGAACAATTTTCTACGAAAATGATGCAAAAGGCGTTCTTGAATTAAGAGACGAGCTTATCAAATTTGAAAAAACAATTGACAGTGAAAAAGTTACAAGCCCTATCCACGAGTTGTTAGATGTAATAATTAAAGATGAAAACATTATAAAAATTGCAAAACAAAATGATAATAGTGGTAATACCGATGCTTTTCAATATATTATTGATAGACTTGATAAATTAGATAGCATTATACCTAACAATAAAACATCTGATAAAACAAATGAATATGATAATTGGAAATTCATTTTTAAATATTCAGAAGAATTATCAGAAAAAGATTTAGAAAAATTAAATGGCAGTCTAATTTTCGAATTAGATATTCAAGATTGCGATTTAGTATCCCTTTACAATAACCATAAAGAAAATTCATTAGATATTTTTGCAAGATGCCCAAGTGGTGAAATAGTCGATATTATATTACATGCAATTCAAAATGCAATTTTCACGTATGGAATAAAAATCGATTCTATAGAATATTTTAAATTATAATAAAAACATTCTTATAATATTTTCAGCAATTTAGGAACTGTTTTCACTTCGCTGATATGTTATTATAATCGTATCAAATGCATTTGATTAATTCAGGCGGTGGTAATATGCAAATTGTTGATACGATTCAAAACAGCATCGACTTTATTGAAAATAATTTAAAATCCGATATAACATTAACAGAGTTATCAAACAATGCTGGATATTCAAAATATCATTATTCTCGCATTTTTAAATCATTAACCGGCTTATCTGTAATAGAATATGTAAACCGCAGAAAGCTGATTCACGCTGCCTTTGAAATATCAAACGGCAAAAAGGTTATTGATACTGCTCTCACCTATGGATTTGACACAGGAGCAGGATTTTATAAAGCCTTTAGGAAAGAATTCGGATGCTCACCCACTGATTTTATCAACAATCATATTGCCTGCAAGCCTTATAAAATTAATCTTTTGCAGGAGGAACACATTGTGATAACACACAAAAAACTAAAGCAAGTTTTGAAAAACTGGGATTTACATAATTCTGAAATCAGTGACTACTATCATATTAATACAGATAAACGCTCTGAAAACATTTGGCTGATTGACAACAAATATTTTCTTAAAGTCACAACGAATTTATCTGCTCTAACAAACCAATTTACGATATCAAAAATGCTTTGTAATTCACAAATCATAACAGCTCAGCCGATTAAAACGATTAACGGTGACTTATATTTTACTGATAAAGAATTGTATTTCACACTAACCGAAAAAATCAATGCTAAGCCACTGAAAAGCATAGATTTTTACAACAATCATTCTCTTTGCTTTGAGGTTGGAACAGCAATAGGAAAACTTCACCAAGCCTTTTTAAATCAAAATAGTATTTGTGATGAAAATTGTGTTGTAGCGGATGCAATTAGCTGCATTGATAATGTAAAAGCAATTACAAATTTGCCAAGCTCCTTTTACAGTAATTTAAAATTACTGTTTGAAGGTCTTATATCAAAGCTTCCAACACAGACTATTCACAGAGATTTAAACCCGGAAAATATTCTGACTAACGAAAATGGTTATGGATTTGTTGATTTTGATATAGCTGAAAAAAATATACGTATATTTGATATTTGCTACTGTGCAACTGCTATACTTTCGGAAACATTTAACAATACAAACTGTGACCATGAAAAATGGTTTGACATCCTGAAAAGCTTAGTTAACGGCTATGATAACATCATTAAATTAACACAACAAGAAAAACAAGCAATACCATATATCATTTGTGCAATACAAATGATTTGTATCAACTATTTTTCAAAACAAGAAAAATACAAAGACTTAACACATACGAATATCAAAATTTTAGAGTTTTTAATTGCTAAAATTTTTCAATTGTAAAATCGAATACACTTCATAAACTATACTTGCAAGTGTGAGAAATGATTGTTTATCAAACCGTCATTATTCACATTTGCAATAAACAAAAAAGAGGTGTATTTAAATGTCAAGCAACAAAAACGTAGTACCAGAGGCTAAGGAAGCTCTCAACAGATTCAAGATGGAAGCTGCTGCCGAGGTTGGTGTTAACCTTAAGAACGGTTACAATGGTGACCTTACTTCAAAGCAGGCTGGTTCAGTAGGCGGTCAGATGGTTAAGAAAATGATCAAGGCTTACGAGGAAAGCATGAAGTAAATTTTGCTTAATAAAAAAGGCATAGGACTTTTGTCCTATGCCGATTTTTAATTATATTGAGAATTATTCTCTGCATCGCTGTCAGTATTCTGACTTGTATTCAGCTGAAGCTTGCCGCCGTGATTTGAGGAAGCATAACCGATATAGCTTTTACCCGGATTAAGAGAAACATCTTCACCATCAATGGTTTTCATCCAAAGCTTACCGTCTGTTACACCCCAATTGATTTCAACTGCAGTGCCCTCAGAAAGGATGGTACCGCTGCCGCCGCTGAGCTTATAATCACAATAAGTTTCACTCTGACCTGAGCCCTTATAATCCTCTTTAACTACATATTCTGTTTCATCAAAAAGGAAAATCAGATTTTCAAATTTCAAACCTGCCTCACCATATGATGAATCAAAATCTGTTGTCAAATATTTATGAGAATCACTGTCATAATTAAAGCGTGCAGTTTTAGGGCAATTGCCTGACCAATTGAATTCGCAGTCATCGGCAGTTATCTGACCGATTGCAGCAGCCTTTTGATTAAAATTAAGCTTTGAAAATTTTGACTCATGAATATCAGTTGAAATATTCTTTTCCTCTAAAAGCTTTGGAAGATTTTCTCCGTTAAAAAATCCGGTATGCTCCACTGCTGTATAACGGCTGTTATCTCTGCCGAAATATCCCCCATCCTCTGACATAGACAAAAGGTTAATATGGTCAACATTTTCATTTACAAAAACATCGTCTGCACCTACATAATTGCCCTTTGATTTTGACAAACCTGCGTGAATGAACACACTGTCAAAAAGCTGGCTGAATCTGATAAACGGAGGTCTTGCAGAACGGGTAGGACCTACCTGCTCAGGCACATCAGTATAATCAGCCCAGAAAAGCAGAAGTCTTGTAGAAAATTCACTCTCACCCTCAAGAACAATATCAGCATCACTTAGTCCCCACTGAGGTCTTACTGCCTCAGTAGAATACTCATTTTCAACCACAACTGCAATAGGACGCTTGCCTACTGCTGCTGAATTATACTGATCTTCACCAGTTAATGGATTGATGTCACCAACAATTGCATTATTCTCAACAACTGCTGATTTGCTTACACTCTCAGGTTCCTTTTTAGTTTTGTCGTCACTCTTATTACTTAAGAACAACACAGCACAAACCACTGCGACAACCACTATAACAACAGCAGCAATTGCAATGATTATACCCTTCTTACTTTTGTTGTCTGATTTTTTATTTCTGCCTTTTCTTTCACGATGCGGCTCGTTATAATCCTCAACAATTGAAAGAATATCAAAATCTTCATTTTTTGGTTCTGCCTTAGGAATCGGCTTTGGAACAGGTTTTGGTGCAGTCTTTTGAACAGGAGGCTCTGCCCTTTTAACAGGCGGCTTTGCTGCCTGCTGCTTCTCTGCACTTTTTATCTCATTGTTAACAGGTCTTGAAGCAGGCTTTGCAGCGTTCTCTGCATTTGATCGTCTTCTGACCTCTTTTAATATCTCATCTAATTCACTTTCACTCATATAATATCTCCATCAAGAAAAAATAACGGAGATATTGTACCATATATTAAAGAAAAATATATATTTATTACTAAATTGTAATACTATTGATAATGAATTGTCAGGATATTACATATCAAATGAATAGATGCTGCCGTTAGAGTCAAAAGCATAAAGTGTGTCACCGATATAAGTAACTCTCTCAATATTGTCACTTTCTTCGACACAATTCACCTGAAATTTATTTAATACATTAATCTTATTATTTTCTGCATTGAATAAAAGTGCACCAGTATCAACGTTATAATTATCATAACAAAGATAATCAATTGCTATATAGTCTTTATCATTATTAACAATGATTGCTTTATGATTTTCCTGTGCATTTGAACGAGCATACTCAGCATCCATAACATAAGTATCAAGCACCTTAGGTTTAGCTGCATTACTTATATCAAATAAAACAAGTTTTATTCCAAAATTATCAGAATACCCTATACCCATAATTGTATTTTCGTCAATCGGATGAAGTTGGCTTGAAAATCCTGTAATTTCGACACTACCCTTAATAACAGGATTTTTAGGATTAGAAATATCAATTGCAAATAGTGGGTCAGTCTGCTCATAGGTAATTAAATAACACATATCTCCAATATACCTTACAGCCTTAATTAACTCCCCTTCTGCAATACCTGTAATCTCTCCGATTTTTTTGAAATCATCATCAAAAACATAAAGATTGTTGCCATTTTCATCAGTAGTAGCAACTCTTAAATAACCATCCTTTTCATCAAGTGAAAACTGACTATGAACATATCCATTAATTTCTATTGCTTCTGAAAATTTAATTTTATTTGTCTTAAGTTCAATTTTAACAATTCCTGTACTTCTGTTATTGCTAAAGCTGTAATTATTAAGAATTATATATAAGTTTTTTTCATTACAATATACTTTTGAACCGAATCCGAAAAACGCCTTTGTATCTGTACTTCGCTTCATTTTTTCTGTATCGACTGCACTGATAACAAAACAATCAGTTTCTGTACTGCCATCGCAATAATGAATAGAATCAGCAGAAATTATTGTTTCAACACCATCTTCCTCAGTATACATATAATAATCTTCTGCGTTTTCTAAACTATAAGTGTAAACATTCGAAATAACATAAAGCTGAGAGCCTATCATTCGTGTTTTGGGAAGATTACCGTTCTGACTGAAGGTTTTAATTTTTTTAGGATTATTTATATCTGATATATCATAAATATGAATATTGGTTTTTGTTGCAGATGCAGTTCTATTATCATCATCGATAGAAACTTCAATAAGTATTAATTGATTATTATTTATATACAATTCATTAATACTACCGTGAACATTATCATAATGATAACCATATCTATCCTCTAAATAAACATAGTCGGTGATTTTACTTACAAGTTTTTCACCTTCATAAATCAATACCTCATTGTCATTATTTACATAAAAAATATGCTTGCCGTCATTTTTAATAATGTCACCCTCGTCAACACCCTCAACCTGTTTATAGGTTTCTGCGAAAGAGCCGATACCGCCTATCATATCATTATTAAATGTTCCTGATGCAGTATTTGTATCCCAACCATCGTCATATACATCACCGCCATAATATAAAGAATCATAATAGTTTCTTTTAGCCTGCTTAATTTCATCAGCTTTAATTACCATTTGATTATAGTTGCTAAATGTTTTTATCTTAGTAGATGTTACATCAGACCACTCTCCACTTTTTACATACCGATATTCCGCTTTAGGCAGGGCAATGGAAAATATGCCGACAATAAGCACAAAACAGGCAACTATGCTTACAGCCTTTTTGAAGACCGGTTGTTGATACAACTTAAGCTTTGGTTTATCAGCAAGCTTTTCTGCAATTACATCCTCGCTGATACTATCGGGGGCTTTTAACCCGTCAGTATCAAATTTATTCTTTATAAAATCAAAATTATCCATAATATCACTCCAAAAAATTCTTCAATTTTTCCAGACTGCGTGACAGCTTACATCGAACACCGCCATCGGTCAGCCCTGTAATATCTGAAATTTCTCTGCTGTTAAAACCGGCAACAATTGACAAAAGAACAACCTCACGCTCCTGATCATTTAAGATATTCAGCCCTTCATTTAGCTCTGTGGACATAGTGTTCATTTCTTCTGACAGTTTAGCTGAATTTTCAAAATCATCAACATTGTCACATTCTCTGTTATCAATCTGCCTTGCAACATATTTTGAACAGGTGGCATAATGCATTTTAAATAACCACGCAGAAAAAGCCGAAGCCTTTCGCAAATCGCCAATTTCCTCAAATGCTAAAAGAATGGTGTCACAAACCGCATCCTCAGCGTCACAGGCATTACCCAGCCGATAATAAGCATAACGATAGAGCCTGTCTTTATATAAGCCGTACAGCTTTGCAAAAGCTTCCTTGTCACCCTTTCCGGACGAATGAATAAGTTGTTTTTCGTTCATATTTTCACCACCTATATATTTAAGTATAAAAAAATCGCTGAAGTGTTGCAAGAAATTTCAAATTTTTCAAAAAATTTTTAAGCATTAGTTATTTTAGCGAACGAGTTTGTTACAAATTTAACAAACTGTAATGGAATTTCACACAAAATCATTGTGATTTATTTGTTTTTTTATTAGAAATGCAGAATTTGCATAAAATATATTGCATTTTCAAATAAAGAATATTATTATATTGGCAACACATTGTTAATTATTTAACAATTAATTTTGGAGGAACAAATATGGCTAGAGAAATTATTGATAGTGTTGAAAAGCTTGAAGCAGAGCTTGCAAACATTCGCAAAGCTCAAAAAGAGTTTTCAACCTATACACAGGAGCAGGTTGACAAGATTTTTCTTGCTGCCGCTAAAGCTGCTAATATGGCTCGAATTCCACTTGCTAAAATGGCAGTTGAGGAAACAGGCATGGGTGTTGTTGAGGACAAAATCATCAAAAACCACTATGGTGACCTTGGTCTCCACGGCGGCCTGGGTCTCAGGCTCACCGCCGGTGACATCGTC
>CAYNGP010000010.1:0-36146 GCA_964396885.1 uncultured Bacteroides sp.
GGTATATCAGCAGTAATTGTTGAACCAGCTGCCATATATGCCTTGTCACCAACCTCACCAGGCGCAAAAACATTTGTATTACCGCCGATGAATGCATCGTCACCGCTTTTGCAGCGTGACTTATTCTTGCCGTCATAGCAGCAAGTAACTCTCCCACAGCCAAAGTTAACACCGCTGCCAACATCACTGTCACCGATATAGGTTAAATGCGCACTCTTTGTGCCCTCACCGACGATTGAATTTTTAACCTCAACGAAATTGCCGATATGAACACCTTTTTTGAGCACGGAATTTGCTCTTACCTTAACAAAAGGTCCTGCGTCAACATCATTTTCAACCGTGCTGTCAAGGATTTTACAGTTATCAAGAACAACGCCATCACCGATTTCCGAATTATCAATATAGGTGTTAGGACCGATAACACAACTGTCACCGATAACAGTATTGCCGATAAGAATTGTATTTGGCAAAATAACTGTTGAGTTGCCGATTTTAACATCCTTGCCAATGATTACACCGTCAGTACAAGGAATATCAACACCCTCAACCATCAATTTATTATTGATATTCTTTCTCATTATTGTATTAAGGTCATTAAGCTGAACTCTGTCATTTGCACCAAGAATAACCTCATTATTCTCAACAACATATGCACCCACATTTTTGCCTGCATTAATGAGTATTTCAAGGCTGTCGGTCAGATAATATTCATGCTGAACATTCTCATTGGTGATTTTTGAAAGTGCGTACTGCAAATCACCGCCGTTAAACCAATAACAACCTGCATTTGATTCGTTAATAAGCTTTTCTTCAGGTGTAGCATCCTTGTGCTCAACAATTCTGAGCAATGTGCCGTTTTCGTCACGCTTAATGTGACCAATACCGTTTAAATCATCAACAATTGCACTGATAAGTGTGATTGAATTGTTGTTTTCCTTATGATAATCATACGCCTTATTAATAGTTTCAGCATCCATAAGCGGGCCGTCACCATTTAAAATCAGTATTTCATCCTCAGTATGAGCTGCAATAAATTCACCAGCCTGCATAACTGCATGACCTGTGCCGAGCTGTGGCTCCTGCAAAGCTGTTTTGATGTCAGTATCAACAGAAGCAAGATAATCCTCAACCTCATTATGCTTATAACCTGTGATAACACAAATATCCTCAGCCCCTGCCTCTTTAACAGCATCAACAACATAACTAATCATAGGTTTAAATATAACATTACACATAACTTTTGGGCAGTCTGCTTTCATTCTTGTTCCCTTACCGCCTGCAAGTATGATAGCACATTTCATAGCTTAACCTCCAAATTAATACTTTTACTAATTAATTATGCAACAAAACAATTAATTTTTCAAGACAAATAATACTAAAGATAAAAAATTATAAAAAAAGTTTGTAATTTCTTTCATATTATGGTATAATTCTACTGCACTGTACTATGCTATTATAAGAATGAGCAATCATCCTTCGGCAGAGGTACAAATATTAATTTGTAAATTTTAATTAGGAGGTATTCTCAAATGGCAAAAAAGTATTGTTACCTTTTTTCAGAGGGTAATGCTGACATGAGAGAACTTCTCGGTGGTAAGGGTGCAAACCTTGCCGAGATGACAAACATTGGTCTGCCTGTACCACAGGGCTTCACAATCTCAACTGAAGCTTGTACTCAGTACTATGAAGACGGTCGTGAAATCAACGACGGCATCATGGCTGAAATCAATGAGTACATTGTTAAAATGGAAGAAATTACCGGCAAAAAGTTCGGTGATAAGGAAAATCCTCTTCTTGTATCTGTTCGTTCAGGTGCAAGAGCATCAATGCCCGGTATGATGGACACAATCCTTAACTTAGGTCTTAACGAGGATGTAGTTAACGCTATTGCTGAAAAATCAGGTAACCCAAGATGGGCTTGGGACTGCTACAGAAGATTCATTCAGATGTATTCTGACGTAGTTATGGAAGTTGGTAAGAAGTATTTCGAAGAGCTTATCGACGAAATGAAAGAGAAGAAGGGCGTTACTCAGGACGTAGATCTTGATGCTGATGACCTTAAAGAGCTTGCTACTCAGTTTAAGGCTGAGTATAAAGAGAAGATTGGCGACGACTTCCCAACTGATCCTAAGGAGCAGTTAATGGGTGCTGTTAAGGCTGTATTCCGTTCATGGGACAACCCTCGTGCAAATGTTTACCGTCGTGACAACGATATTCCATATTCATGGGGTACTGCTGTTAACGTTCAGTCAATGGCTTTCGGTAACATGGGTGACGATTGCGGTACAGGTGTTGCTTTCACACGTGACCCTGCTACAGGTAAAAAAGGTCTGTTCGGTGAGTTCTTAACAAACGCACAGGGCGAGGACGTAGTTGCCGGTGTTCGTACACCAATGCACATTTCAGAGATGGAGCAGAAGTTCCCAGAGGCTTTTGCTGAATTCACAAAGGTTTGTGAAACTCTTGAAAATCACTACAGAGATATGCAGGATATGGAATTTACTGTTGAGCACGGTAAGCTGTTTATGCTCCAGACTCGTAACGGTAAGAGAACAGCTCAGGCTGCTCTTCAGATTGCCTGCGATTTAGTTGACGAGGGAATGAGAACTCCTGAAGAGGCAGTTGCTATGATCGATCCTCGTAACCTTGACACACTCCTTCACCCACAGTTCGATGCTGCTGCATTAAAGGCTGCAACACCGGCTGGTAAGGGTCTTGGCGCTTCTCCTGGTGCTGCTTGCGGTAAGGTTGTATTCACAGCTGACGATGCAGTTGCTTGGAATGAGAAGGGCGAGAAGGTTGTTCTTGTTCGTCTTGAGACTTCACCTGAGGATATCACAGGTATGAAGGCTGCTCAGGGTATCCTTACAGTTCGTGGTGGTATGACATCACACGCTGCTGTAGTTGCTCGTGGTATGGGTACTTGCTGTGTATCAGGCTGCGGCGACATCGCTATGGACGAAGAAAACAAGAAGTTTACACTTGCTGGTAAAGAATACCACGAGGGTGACTATATTTCAATTGATGGTTCAACAGGTAACATCTATGACGGTGTAATTCCTACTGTTGATGCTACTATCGCAGGTACATTCGGCAGAATCATGGGCTGGGCTGATGAGTTCAGAGTACTCAAGGTTCGTACAAACGCTGATACTCCTGCTGATGCTAAGAAGGCAAGAGAGCTCGGTGCTGAGGGTATCGGTCTTTGCCGTACAGAGCATATGTTCTTCGAGGAAGACAGAATTGCTGCTTTCCGTGAAATGATTTGTTCAGATACTGTTGAGGAGAGAGAAGCTGCTCTTGAGAAGATTCTGCCTTATCAGCAGGGTGACTTCGAGGCTCTTTACGAAGCACTTGAGGGCTGTCCTGTAACAATCCGTTTCTTAGACCCACCTCTCCACGAGTTTGTTCCTACAGACGAAGAGGACATCAAGAAGCTTGCTGATGCACAGGGCAAATCTGTTGAAGATATTAAGACTCTTATCGCATCTCTCCACGAGTTCAACCCAATGATGGGTCACCGTGGTTTACGTCTTGCAGTTACCTATCCTGAAATTGCTAAGATGCAGACAAAGGCTGTTATCCGTGCAGCTATCAATGTACAGAAGGCTCATCCTGATTGGACTGTTGCTCCTGAGATTATGATTCCTCTTGCTTGCGACACTAAGGAGCTTAAGTACGTTAAGAATATGGTTGTTGAAACAGCTGACGCTGAGATTGCTGCTGCAGGTGTTGAGATGAAGTACGAAGTTGGTACTATGATCGAAATTCCTCGTGCTGCTTTAACAGCTGCTGACATTGCTACAGAGGCTGAGTTCTTCTGCTTCGGTACAAACGATTTAACTCAGATGACATTCGGCTTCAGCCGTGATGACGCTGGTAAGTTCTTAAACGCTTACTACGATGCAAAGATCTTCGAGAACGATCCATTTGCTAAGCTTGACCAGACCGGTGTTGGCCAGCTTATGGAATTAGCTGTTAAGAATGGTAAGACAACTCGTCCTGAGCTTCACTGCGGTATCTGCGGTGAGCACGGTGGTGACCCATCATCAGTTGAGTTCTGTCACAAGATTGGTCTTGACTATGTATCTTGTTCACCATTCAGAGTTCCGATTGCTCGTCTTGCTGCTGCACAGGCTGCAATTGCTGACAAGAAATAATTAAATAAAATTAAGGAGATGTAGAAATACATCTCCTTTTTTATTACCTAATATTATCATAGGGGCGGATATTATCCGCCCCTACTATATGTTCAATAAGTTTTTATATCCATTCCTTAATCATTTCAGGATTTCTGAATATCTCATTGAGCTTATTTATAAAAGGTGTAATATCGCCCATATCAAGTGCTCTATGGTCAAAAGCAATTGTCAGCGGCAGCTTTGTTCCAACGCCGATTGAGTCATCCGCTTTAACAACAGGCACCTTTTGCAGAGAGCCGATACCGATTGCACAAACCTGCGGCGGAATAATTTCAAGAAGTGTACATACTCCGTTCCAGTCTCTACAGATTGAACCAAGATTTGACACAGTTATTGTACCCTGCTCAATATCGTGTTTTGTGAGTCTGTCGCACTCAGGAATGGAATAGTAATCCTTCTTAGCTTTACCGCTTAAAGTTTTAACCTTATGCTTACCTGTTTTTGAGCCGATAAGTCTGTTGATTGTTTGTGCAATTTTACCCTGCGCCAGTCCTGTGAGCGTGTTATCAAGGGACACCTCATACATAACCTCATTCATATCTGAATTATTTGCACGTCTTGCACTTTCAGCAATTGCATCTCGCATTTGTGACATTGTTTTGTTCTGCATATCATGCATATTAATGGTCATCATTTCGCCTGTGTTCAAAATCATAGGCATTGAAATATTGATTTCTTCAAAGGTTTTAACATTACCTCTTACGAGCTTTCTGTTAAAATCAATATGAGAATTCAGCACAGGGCAAGCCTTAAGGCACTCAACAATTACTCTTAACATAATTGTATTAAGGGTCAGCTTTGTTTCTTTTGCAGCATCCTTATTGATTTCTTTCATAACCTTTAAGAATTCGCTGACCTCCGGTTCAACAGTTACAACAGCGTGCGGAATTGTTTCCCAGCTTTCAGTTGTCATATTAGAAACAATCTTTCTTGCAATTCCAAAATGTTCTGATTTAGTTATTGTCATTTTCTGTTTCATATTTTCAATCTCCGATTTTGTTTAGTTTTGCTTTCCTCTTGGGAACAATTAAATTCTAACCAAAACCCGTGCCAATTACTACAAATCACGCTTTACATTACCCTGTTTTTTACGCAACCGACGGTTGCATACCTTTATTTAAGCCATTTTTCAATAATATGTTGATTAGCAAATGCAAAAATGTTAAACTATTAAAGTAGAGGTGAATTTTATGGAATGGGAATTTAAACTGCCTGTAAAGCTGGTATTTGGCAACGGCAAAAGAAAAGATTTAAAAAAATATATTGAAGAAATAAACGGCACGAAAGGTGTGCTTGTATGCTCAAGAAGCTTTGCAAAAAACGGACTGGCTGACGAGTTTGTTGAAATGAGCGATGGTTTAATAAAAGGTGTTTTCAGTGATGTGCGTCCTAACCCCACAACTGAAAATGTTGATAACTGCGTTAAGCTGATGCGAGAACTCGGTGCTGATTTTGCTGTAGCTCTTGGCGGCGGATCGCCGATGGACTGCTGCAAGGCTGCCTGTGCGATTGCTAAGGGTGACGATGTTATTCGTTCGTACCACACAGGAGGAAAAGCAATTAACGCCGATGAGGCGATACCGATGATTGCAGTTACTACAACATCCGGTACAGCCAGTGAAGTTACGAATATTTCTGTTTTAACAGATGTTGAACTCAATCTCAAAAATCCTATGAATGACCCTGCAATGTATCCGAAAATTGCTGTCATCGACCCTGAGTTGACAGTTTCAGTTCCGGCACAGATTACTGCGTCAACAGGACTTGATGTTTTGGCTCACGCTGTTGAAAGCTACTGGGCAACAATTCATCAACCAATTTGTACTGCCTGCTCAATTTACAGTGCAAGGCTTGTATTTGAGTGGCTTGAAAAAGCATATAACAATCCTGATGATTTGGTTGCGAGAGAGAAAATGGCGGAGGCTTCAATCGTGGCAGGTGTAGCATTTTCGCATCCACGCACCACAGGTTCACACGCTTGTTCATTTCCTCTGACGAATATTTATGGCGTACCCCACGGTGAGGCTTGCGCATTCACACTTGACTATTTCATCAAGTTCAATGCTGACCATGCGGACGATGACGGACGCATTACTGCACTGGCAAAGGACTGTGGATTTGAAAACCCATATGCAATGGCAGATGAAATAATGGCTATGAAAAAGCGAATGGGAATGAAAACCACACTTTCAGAAATTGGTTGTATCACAGACGAGCAAATCAAAGTGTTAACTAAAAAAAGTATGTCAATGCTTATGGAACGCAATCCAATCACACTTACAGAAAACGACATTTACACAATGTATCAAAAATTAAAATAACTGAAAAAGTGCACGGTAAAATATCGTGCACTTTAATTATTGACTATAAAATTGTATGATGATATAATAAACGTGCCAAACAAAGTTAATAATAAATCAAGGGAAACCTATGTTTTTATCTTTTGATAAAAACACTGGCTTTATTAAGCATATTCTCTCTTGATTTGTTTAACTTTGTTTGGCGACAAGTAAGCCCGTGTTTTTTGTGCGTGGCTCTGCTACGCACTTTTTTATTTTAATTACTACTAAATGGAGATGTGTGATAATGGAACTCGAAACATTTAAACATATTATGTTTGATGATGACGGAGAATGGTTCACTGAGGCCGAATTGCACGAAATGATTGACGAAGAGTTAAAAAAGGATCCGGATATAATGGATACCAATTTTATCGACCTTTGTCTTGATGCTCTTGACGGAAAATTCGACCCGCCTTCTGATGAAACAGAAAAGCCAAACAACTAATTATATTTTTAATAAATATTAATAGATATGACAAGTCTGTCTTTCTTTGTTGCCCTTAACTGATCGATAAATTTAAAACGTCCTAATCCACGAACAGAAATTATATCCTCCTGCTTAATCTGGCAGGAGGTATTTTTTATTTGTCTGCTGTTAATAAAAACCTTTTCGCTGTTAATCAAGTTGCAGCTATCTTTTCGTGACAGCTTATAAACAGCACTCACCACTGCGTCAAGCCTTAATGACGGAACAATCAGCTCTGCATTCCTTGGCTCATTCACTGCTGTTTCAGGCAATTCATCAAGCGCTTTGATTTTAACTGTAGTATGTTTAACCCTTGTCAGATTTCGGATTATGTATTCCTTAATCTGTTCAAGACAAAAAACATACGCTGTATTTCCGTTTAAAAGTATATCGCCCAACAGCTCACGCTTAATGCCCAGATTCATAAGACCGCCTAAAAAATCACGGTGTGTTAAGTTATCAGAAAATTTTTCAATAGCAGGGGAAATCTGCAGTATGGCAATAGGGAACACTGTATTTTCAGCATCATCACCAAAGGCAGCTACAACTCGTTCTGCCATCGAATACCCACCAAATTTAAAGCATGGCAGATAACTGCTTTCAAGTATACTCTGCTCCTCTAAATTTAAAAACTCACTAAAGGTAGTATAACCTCTTTCATACGCTCTGTTGTAAAGCTCATTTAATCTTTTTTCAATCATATCTCAACACCACATAAAAAAGGCTGTCATAAAGACAGCCTTTTGTTCATTGTATTAAATTACTTTCTTGAAATCTGTCTTGAATCCATAAGGTACTGATCATCAGCAGGATAATGGTTTGTGTAAGTGATGTCAAGTGAAGCACTCTTATCCTTAAGAACAGCAACATTAGCGTGGCTAACATCAATATGAACTTTCATTTCAAAGTCACCAGCAACAATCTCATTTGTTGAGGTGTTGATTGTAACAGTACCTGTACCGCCTTTATAATCAACTACAAAGTTATCCTGAATTGTACCGCTTGAGAATGAAAGAACGCTGATTGACTCAACTGTTGATGAAATATCACCAAGTACGTTAAAGAAACGACCCTGTGAATCCTCGCCAGGCATTGAAAGAATTGCACTCTTTGGCTGAATTGTAATATTGATTGTGCCATCATTGTTATCAACAACATTAGCTTCAAGAACATCATCAACCTGTAATGGGCAAGTTCTTAAATCAAGTGCACCATCATTTCTTGTATCAAGATCAGGAGCACGGTTATCTGAAGGTGATAAGCCTTTAACATTTCCGGTGAACAAACCACCAACAATACCAGGAACAAGGTTATCAAGCATTGAGTTTGACTTACCCTCAACAAGGAGATTGCCTACGCTGAGATTTTCATCACCAAGAAGCTTGTAATAAGTCTTTGTTTCACCATTTTCGTCATACTCAGCAGTTAATGTTTTTGTGTAGTTAAAGCACTCTACATAGTAATTAACAACATCCTCAATTGACTGAAAATCCTTGCCGCCGTATGTACCTGCTGCAAAAGCGTCGATAACTGCAACGTCGCCTGTATTCTCCTCATTCGTTGTTGTTTCAACCTTAATAGGCTTTGAAACCATAACAACTGTTGCTACAATACAAACAACAAGAACAATAGATAAAATAATATTGAGTGTTTTAAGTCCTGATTTGCGTTTCATATAAATTCCCCTTTTTACAGTGTATTACATCTATAGTATATTACTTTTCTATAATATACTAAAACGCAATAATTTTCAATACATTTTTTGATTTTATTTACTAAAAAATATGGATATTTTAGTTCCAATACCCAATTTGCTGTCAATTTTAAGTTCTGCTGAGTGCTGCTGCACAATATGCTTAACGATTGCCAGACCTAAACCTGTACCGCCTGTTTCCTTGCTTCTGCTCTTATCAACCCTGAAGAAGCGTTCAAACACACGCTGCTGATATTTTTCATCAATACCTATTCCTGTATCTTCCACAGCAAGGGTAGTACCGTTTTCGTCTGATGAAATTTTAACAGTAACACTTCCGCTTTCTTTGTTATACCTTATTGCATTATCGCAAAGGTTATAAATCAACTCTTCAAGCAGTGAGGAATTACCATTAATAAAAGCACTTTCGCCCTCAACAGATAAATCAATTCCCCTTAATTTTGTAGAAGCCGACAGTGCCTCCACACACCTTTTAGCAATTTCATAAATATCAACGGAGCTGAAGCTGACCGTGTTTTCATCGTCATTTTCTTCAAGCTGAGAAAGCTTTATTATATCCTCGCTGACAGATACAAGACGCAGAGCCTGTTTTCTGATTGTAGCCGCAAAGGGCTTAACATCCTCTTCTTTGGCTATACCCGACTCAATCAGCTCAGCATAGCCGGCAATAGAAGTAAGGGGGGTTTTTAACTCGTGTGAAAGATTCGCTGTGAACTGTTTTTTTTGCTTGCTTAATGCAGCTTGTTTCTTCTTTTGAACAGTAAGCTCTGATACAAAGGGCTGCAATTCACGAAAGGTTTTTAAATCTTCAATATTATCTAAATTTTTACCCAGTTTTTTAATAGGCTCAACAATACTTTTTGTTATTCTGATACTCACAAGAACAGCACATATGACTGCAACAATAATAACTGCTGCAAATGCTGCAATAAGCTCTGCTAACTTTTTCCCTTCAATACTATTAACATAGGGATGAAAAACCAGTAAAATCAGCAAAGCGGTAATAAAAATGATAAAAAAGCCAAAGGCAAGCAATTTTTTTAAGGTTTGACCTGTCATTTAATCACCAACCTTATAGCCAACATTTCTTATTGTTTTGATATGCTCGCCGGCACCACCAAGCTTTTTCCTTAGGGACTGAATATGAACATCAACTGTTCTGTTACCCTGTTCAAAATTATAACCCCACACAATTTCCATCAATCGGTCACGGGAAAGAACAATATCTTTATTTCTAATCAAATGTTTTAAAATTTCATATTCCTTATATGTAAGCTCAACCTCTGTGCCATCAACCAAAACAGTATGGCGGTTTTCATCGAGCGAAATATTTTTAAATTTAAGGACTGATTTTTTGCCACGTTCAAGCCGACGGAGTATTGCCTTAACTCTTGACACCAGCTCCATAACCCCAAAGGGCTTTGTTATATAATCATCAGCACCCATATCAAGACCCTTAACGGCATCAATCTCACTTGTTTTTGCAGTAACCATAACAACCGGAATATTGCAATAAATCGCTGAGTTCCTGATTTTATTTAAAATGTCAAGTCCATCCTCATTAGGAAGCATAATGTCAAGAAGTATAATATCAGGCACTCTGCTCTCCATGGCTGTCATCATTGCGACACCGTCGGCAAAGCCCAAAACCTCAAAGGATGCGTTTTTGAGTGCATAGGTTTCGAGCTCTCGTATTGAGGTATCATCCTCAACAATATAGACAAGTTGCTTTTCTTCCATAATAGATTACCTTATTGCAGTGAATATTTATTAAGATAATTTTCAAAATTCTTCATAAAGGTTGTATTTTCGGCAGTTTTAACACCCTTTAAATAGCTGTGGGTCTGATAGCTGCCCTGTGAAAGCTCAATAATGCACACTGCTAGATTGGAACAGTGGTCGGCAATTCTTTCAAATGAATTAACAATATCAAAGAACAGCATACCATTTTCAACTGAGCATTCACCCTCCTCCATACGTCTGGAGTGCTTTGCACGCAGTTCTGCTTTAAGATTATTAATAACCTGCTCAAGAGGTTCAATCGTTCTTGCAAGTTCAACATCATCATTGATAAATGCATTTGTTGAATTTTCCACAATCTCCTTAACCGCACGAGCCATAACATCAAGCTCTTTATTTGCGTCATCGCTGAAGTGGATTTTATCCTTATGCATTTTACGTTTGGTTTTAAGAATATTAACACCATAGTCACCGATACGCTCAAAGTTACCGATTGCGTGTGACAGCTTACTCAGTCGCATAGAATCACCGACACTTAAATCCATGGTGCTTATTCTTACAAGATATGTTTCAAGCTCATCCTCAAAATTATCAATAAGCTTTTCGTTTGACTTGATTTTTTCATCCTTGACCCTGTTATACATCTTTATAAAGTCAAGACACAAAAGAATATTCTTTTTAGCAAGCAGTGCCATTTCGTCGCACTTTTCCTTTGTTTTGTCAAGTGCATAAGAAGGAGTGATGATGAATCTTTCATCAACAAGTGTAGACTCAGCACCTTTTTCGGCTTCTTTATCCCCATCCTTATCCTTGATAATTACGCACATTAATTTTTCAAGCTGCTTGCCAAATGGGAACAAAATAACTGTAGCAAACACGTTGAACAATGTGTGAATAATAGCAATACCAATAGGGCTAACCGTATTTTGAACAAACGGCAAACCAAACAACGCATCTGCACCGTAAAACAGTGCCATTGCTACAATAACACCTATAACACTAAAGGTAAGGTAAACACCTGCTGTTCTTTTAGCATTTTTATTTGTACCGATTGATGAAAGCAAAACAGGAACACATGAGCCGATATTCTGACCGAGGATAATTGGGAAAGCCGCACCAACAGAAATTGCACCTGTTGTAGACAGTGCCTGCAAAATACCAACTGAAGCTGAAGAGCTCTGAATAGCGGCAGTTAATAACGCACCGGCTGCTACACCTAAAATAGGATTAGAGAACTTAGTCAGAATGCTTGTAAATTCAGGAATTTCCTTCAGAACAGCCATTGCATCACTCATTGTTGTCATACCAATCATAAGTGTGCCGAAGCCCAAAAGAATTGAACCCACAGTTTTTTTCTTCTCACTTTTAAAGAACATAACAAGAACAATACCCACAAAAGCGAGAATTGGTGCAAAAGAGCTTGGTTTTAAAAGACTGAGGAAAATATTGGTGCCTTCAATACCTGCAAGGGACAAAATCCAGGCAGTAACCGTTGTACCTACATGAGCACCCATAACAATACCTATAACCTGGCTGAGTTCCATAATTCCGCTGTTAACAAAGCCCACAACCATTACAGTAACGGCACCTGACGACTGTATAAGTGCAGTTACAACCATACCGAGTAAAACACCTTTAATTCTGGTGTTCGTCATTCTTTCAAGTATTCCCTCAAGCTTACCGCCACTCATTTTTTCAAGGCTTGAACCCATTGTGTTCATACCAAGAAGAAAAAGTGCGAGTCCACCGATAAGGGTTAAAACATTAAATATTGTCATATTCTCAGTCCCTCATTTCATAAATCAGCTCATATAATAAATTTTCAGAGTTAAGTTACGATACAGTTTATGTTAAATTCGTGTTAATTTTTTTAAAATCGCTAAAATCATTCACAATAAATCGGAGAGGTTATTGCCAGTGCAACAGCTTCGCCGTCAACAGTACCCCAAAGCTCTGCACGGTACCATTGACCCTTATCCATTCTGAGTCTTACGTGCTTTTCACTATACCTTGTTTCGAGTGCAACCTTGCCTCCGTTTGTAACAACCTTTATGGTTTTATAAACTACAGACTCCTCGCCTGCATCCTTTTCACGAGAATGAATGTCCGTGAAAAAGCTGAAGGTATAGTTACCTCTTTTAACAGTGTCACCAATCGTGTAAGTATTTCCGTGTCTGTGCACTCTGAAAAAGAATTTTGCACCTGTTGAAACAACAGTTTTGCCCATTCTTATGCCTCTGAGCGCATTCTGAGGATTAATTTCACCATCAATATCAATATAAGTACAACCGTAGTGACCATGGTTTTCAAGCCTGTGCCAATCTCTGCCGTAGCTTGCAGCCAATCTATAGCCTTTATCAAGAAGGGCGTTCCATAATTCCACAGACTTAGTATTCTCACTGCTTATTTTATTCATATCCTCATGCCAGATTTCAATGTAATCAACATTACTCCATTCCTTAACATTGAATTCCCATCTTCCGCCTGTACAAACAGGTGAGCCCATCTGATAAGGATGTGCAATTCCGACCAAGCCTCCGCAGGCTTTAATCTGCTTTATTTTTTCATCAATATTATTCGGCACGGCATCTCGCCAGTCAACAAAATCCTCCGCACCTAAAACAAGCATATGACCAAAATATGTGGTCCATTCAATACCCCTGATTGACGGAACAATGGAATCATCAAGCTCATCCCAGCCTGACATTGTGTTATGATCTGTCAAAGCGATTAATGAAAGGTGATTTTCTTTTGCAGCTTCCTGCAGTCCCTTAACGCTGAAATCACCATCACTATGCACAGTATGGCAATGCAGCTCACATGGTAAATAGCTCATTTATTCCACCTCTCCTTCAACAGTAATAACATAATCAACATCACAGCAAACGCAATGAGCATTTAAAATAATATCCCATTCGCCGGCCTGAGGTTTACCTTTGACAAAACCGGGTGAAGCAAAATCAGCACTTAAAATATGCTCCTGCTCGTTTGCCTGTCTGTGAGCAGCACCACGGTATTTGCCGTTTTCATCAACAGAAAGTGTAATTAAATTTTTAACCGGCAGATAATCTGCAGGCTTGCCCACAAGTGATTCATTATATTTATCAAAGCAATCACGAATGATTGCTACTGCTTTTTCTCTGTTCTCTAATGTTTTGGGTGAATAGCTATATTTAATAATCAGCTTTTCCACATTCTCAGGCACATCAAACCTGTGAATAAGATTTGTTTTATCATTGGCAGTAGTTATTTTGCCCTTAGTAGAAAAGATTAACATAATGTCCCCCTAAAATTGGCTTTATATATTTAATTATAAGATAATAAATTAATATTTTCAATTGATATTATTTCACAAAAATGTTATAGTGTTTTTGGTGATAAGTATGAATTTAAAATCATGGATGAAGAATATTGACGACAATAACGAGGTACTCAGATTAAACTTAGTGGGAACTCACGATTGTGTCACGAAATATGTTCAGTTTTCACATATCTCCAAATGCCAGAATTTAAGCATATACGAACAGCTTTGTCTTGGAGTGAGAGGACTTGATATAAGAGTTCAATCACTGGGCAAAAGGCTTGGTATGGTGCACGGTTATGCGAAGGCTTTCAATACACCAAATCATTTTGGAAAACAAATGGATTTATCAGATGTGCTTGAACAGTGCTACCGCTTTTTAAATGAAAACCCAAGTGAAACGATTGTATTTCAGTTTAAAAATGACAGTGGTAAGGAGATGGAGCACTGCTTTGACATACTGTTTCACTACTATATCAAGAACAACAAAGACAAATGGTTTTTGGAAAACAGAAGTCCTCTTTTAAAAGAAGCCCGTGGAAAAATCATCCTTATCCGCCGATGCAAAATGTTGCAAAGCAACGAATATAATCAAAAGAACACCGGTATTGATTTTTCAAAATGGATTGAACAGGATAAGGCATTACCGGAGCCGCTCACCCTTAAAACAGGCGGTGAAAATGAAATGACCTTTGTTGTTCAGGACAGATATAAATATAAACCTATTCCACGCTGGCACGATTGTATTATGCCATTTCTTGATACGATGACCGATTTCAGCGGTACATATATGATTAACTATCTTTCAACAGCAGGTGGATTCAAAGGTCCGTACAACAATTCAAAATACATTAATCCGAAATTTATGGAATACCCGTTGAAAGACAAAACCTATTATGGTATGATTTACGTTGATTTTCCAACCAATGAGTTGGTTGAAAAAATAATAAAAACTAATTTTCAGGAGTTAAAATGAAACTGAGTGATATTAATATTCGTGACCCTTTCATTTTAAAGGAAGGCGACACCTACTATCTTTATGGCACAAGAGCCAAAGATTTCGGTAAAAATGTCGGTGGCTTTGACGTTTACACCACAAAGGATTTAATGAATTTCAGTGAGCCGAAGGAATGCTTTTGCTCGGATAAATGGGAGCTTAACAAAGAAGTAAACTGGGCACCTGAGGTTCATAAATACAACAATAAATATTATATGTTCGCAACCTTTACAAAACCGAACGGACTCAGAGGTGTTTATATTCTTAAATCCGATAGTCCTGACGGTGAGTTTGTACCACATTCAAATGGTGCGGTTACACCTGATGAATGGGAATGCCTTGACGGAACACTTTACATTGACAAAAAGGGTGAGCCTTATATGGTATTCTGCCATGAGCACACTCAAATCATCGACGGCACTGTTTGTTATGTTAAACTGAGTACAGATTTAACACACAGTATCGGTGAACCGATTTATATATTCAGTGGCTCAACACCACAATGGGCAGACAAAAAGCCCGAAGGTGAACATTACATCACCGACGGACCTTTTATGTACAGAACAACAAATGGCGAACTGCTTATGATATGGTCAACCTTTGTTAACCATATGTATTGCCAGTGTGTGGCTAAATCAACAAACGGTGAGATTGACGGCAAATTCGTTCATCTGCCGCCAATCATTACAAATGACGGCGGTCACGGCATGATTTTCAAGACTGATGACAAGCTGTATTTAACCATTCACACACCAAATCAGACGTTGGCAGAACGCCCGATATTCAAAGAAATGATGGATACAGGCGATAGTATAAAATTAAAAGATTAAAAAAAGCAGGTTAAAAACCTGCTTTTTTCTTCTATAAATTAACCGATAATGCCTTTTTTAGTGAATACGTTATAAATTTTATTAACGATTAAGAACAATGTGTAGCCAATAATGGCAGCAGCAGCAACGTCTGTTAAATAGTGTGCACCTGCAATCATTCTTGTAACGGCAACCAGAATTACATATGCCGTACTAAATGCATACATAAACGGTGCGAATTTCTTAAGCTTATCAAAAGCAAGACACAGTGGATATGTTAAAAACATTGTGCAGCAATAGGTTGTATGACCGCTTGGGAAAGAGTTTGAATGCTTATAAATCATCATATTATCGCCCTTTTTATACCAAGACGTATACTGGCCGAAGTTGGTATAATTGAGCATATCTCTTGTAAGATATGCTTTTTGACCATTACTCATACCGTTATTATCGACCTTGCCGTTTGAATAAGCAACCATTTCGCGGAAACGAACACGACCTGTAATTTCCTTACATTCTTCAACAATTTTGTAGCAAATACCAAGCAGCACACCTGCAAGAGCTAAGGCTTCAAGCTTTCTGAGCTTAGCTTTGTCAATTTTTCTGCAAGCTAAAATAACCACTGCACTGAGCACTGCACAAATTACAAAATAAATCCACTGTTGAAGATCATCCTTACCCAAATCAGCAAGAATATTTTTAACAACATTCTCAACCAGCTTTTTCCATCCGATAATTGAAAGAACATAAAAAGCCACAGCTGTAAAAATATTCAAAATAGTATTGCACACCTTATACGCCTTTGCTTCTGTATTCTCAACCGGTCCGACAAAAAGAATGATTTCACCGATAATTTCAAGTGATTCATTAAGGTCGTGTCTGCACAGAATTAAAACAGTGAAAATAGGACCCCACATTCCCCAATAAACAAACTGGCTGAACTGCTCAGCACCCTTAACAAAATTGCTTTCAGGATAAAACAGTGCCTTATCTATCTGCAAATCAAGAAAAGTACCGACTATCATCAGCACAAATGCCACGACATAAAATATGATTGAAGCTATAAAAAGTTGTTTAAAGCTTTTTTCTTCATTAAGCCTGTTTTTTAGATTCATAATACACCTCTGTAGTTACTTAAATTATATAATATTATATTAACAGATTTTTACCTATTTAACAAGAGTTATATATAAAAAAGCACCCACGAAAATTCGTGGGTGTTTAATTATTATCTTAACTTCTTTAATAGCTCAGCAAGGTCTTTAACATTAATATGTCCGTCATTCACAACATCCACATATTGGTCAAACCTTTCATCACCAGTCTGGCTATTAACGATTGAGCTGAAGCTTATATCATAGCTTGAACCGCAATCCTTACAACGGATTGTTACAGTATCATTATCTGCCGCTATAGCATATGGTGCATAATTATGCGCATCTGCCCAGATTGCATACACATCCATATCCTCATTAACAGCAGTTAAATCACTGCTCCAGTGATCAAATGCCTTACACTGCGGAACATCTGTAATCTGAGGCGGCTCGGCAGCAGCCCCTGCTGTTACCATTAATTTAGCAAGCTCAGTATCCATTGTATCATTTGCAAAGAAGTCAACCTGATAGAAATCACGGAGCACTTCAATAGTAACTGTCATATTTGATGAATTCTCAAGCATCGGATAACATTCGTATGTTATGCCGTCTTTAATCTGATCAACATCAAAAGCTACAAACTGGTCACCAAAAAATCCGGAGTTATCCTCATAAATATCAAGTGAACAACCTCTGTAATTTGTCGCAACATTTAATCCCATACCCTTAAAAGGAATTACAATCTGATTACCGCTCGGTACTGCACTGATAGTAACTGTCTGATTGCCGATTTCATACGGCGTTACAGTACTTAATGCTGTTCTGCTTAAATCAAGTGAAGTCAAATGATTCTGCTGACAGTTAAGAACATTAAGGTTTATATTATTGGATAAATCAAGTTTTGTTAACTCGTTTTGATGGCAATACAAACTTTTCAAGCCTACAACACCTGATACATTAAGCTTTTCAAGTGAATTTGCATAGCAGTCAAGCGATTCAAACTTTGTGCTCATCGGCAGCATAATGTTTGTTAACTGATTGTCAGAACAGTTAACTGTTAACAAATTAATATTATAGCTTAAATCAAGATTGGTAAGATTATTACCCTGACAAGTAAGCAGTGTTAAATTAACAAGCTTAGAAACATCAAGTGTATTAAGTCCAAGACCGCCGCATCTTAACATGGTAAGGCTTGTAAAATACTCAACACCCTTTAAATTGTCAATTGTTTCAACAGGCTCTCCTGTTTGGTCATCAATATCAATTCGTCCTGACAGGTTCATATAAGTCGTGCTTCGTTCTGAAACACTTAAATAACCATCATTATTTTTATCATACACCTCGGTAACAATGCGTCTGAACACAGGGTCCGGGAATGTATTTTCATTAATCTCAACCAAATCATCGCCGAAGGCGAATGGTGCCATCCACAAAGCGGATAAACAAAGCACCATTGCCAAAAGCAGCGACATACTTTTTTTCATTTTCTTAGTTAACATAGCAGCCTTCCCCCTTATCTGGTTAATGTCAGAGCGAA
This sequence comes from uncultured Bacteroides sp., assembly GCA_964396885.1. Taxonomy (GTDB): domain Bacteria; phylum Bacillota; class Clostridia; order Oscillospirales; family Acutalibacteraceae; genus Eubacterium_R. Next base: position 18,203 of record CAYNGP010000010.1, read on the forward strand.
GGACGCAGTTGCTGTTGAGCCGTCAGCATTAGTAACCTTACATGTGATTGTTGTTGCATTGGATGAACGCAACTTTCCTGCAGTAGTTACAGTAATAACACCAGTATTTTTGTCAATCTTAATATAACTGTCAGCACTTGAGGTATATTCAACACTTGTGATTGCATTCGCATTTGCAGGTGTTGCAATATAACCAACTGTGATTGTTTCGTAATTTCTGTAACTCAGACCGCAATCGTTCTGAACAAGGCTTGAGCCGATTTCCTCACCGTTTGCAGTAAGCACAAGTGATGTTACAGGGATTATTTTCTCAATAACATTCAAGCTGTAGCTTGCTGTATATTCTCTGTCATAATCATCAACAACCAATACAGACAATACAATACTGCCCTTTTCGGCTGTCTTGGTAATTTCAACACGATTACCGTTAACTACGGCAGTTACACCGTTCTGACTGTCAATGGTAATCGTTGAGTTCTTAACCATTGCACCTTCATTGAATGAAAGTGCCAATTCAGCCTTTGATGTTTCTATATCAACCTGAACAACTGCCTTGTTTTCGATAACCTCGTCACCCTGAACCAAACTGATTTCAGGGACAATAAATTCATTTCCGCTGAGGTTTGACATTGCCTCTGTCAATTCAAGACAAGCACTGTCCATTTCAGCCTGTGAAGCATACACATCTGCATAGACCTCTTTCGCCTTGGTTCGTGCTTCATCAAAAGCAACGCCATACGCATAAGCATAATCGGTATATGTTATCTTATTTGCTTCATCAATAGCTGCCTTAAGTGCTGTGCTGTCCCAAGTTGTGAACGCATTGATTGTAGCAGTGTAACCACCATCTGTTGTTGTAGCGGTAATTGTTACCATACCCTGTGTATTAAAGGTTATTACACCGCTGTCATCAACTGATGCAATATCAGGGGTACTTGATGTATAGGTACAAGTTTTAACATAAGAGGAAGCCAGTGCGGAATTATTTGTATTTGTAATAATCGGATTGAGCAGTACCTGTGCTGCAGGTGCACCGTATACCATTTCATCCTCAAAGCTAATACCTGTTACACCATATCTTGCAAAGGTTACATAAACAGTGTCACTGCAGGTATAACCAAATGCATTTGTAACATTACAGGTAATCAAAGCACTGCCTGCAATCGCTGACTTATTGGTTACAACACCATCATTGTCAACGGCAATGTTTGAATTTGATGATTCATAGCTGATGTCAGTATAAACAGCACTATCCGAATTGAATATAGGCTTAAGTGTTATTTCTCTGCCGTTAATCATAGAGCCGGTGTAACGAATATAATCTTCTTTTACAATTTCAACACCCTCTGCCTCTTCGGCACTGAGCTGAACTGTAGTTACTGCAACATAAAGCACCAATGAATTGTATGCAGCATCAAGCTTTGCAGCCATCTCGTTAACCTCAAGCTGAGTTGCTCTGCCGTCTTCAATCATTGCCTGTGCCTCGGCAACTGCCGCAGTAAGAATATCCAATGATTCCTCTGTATATGTGTAGCTGTTCTTAACATTCTGAACAAGCTCATAATATGTGGTACTCTTTTCAACAAGCTTTGAGAAGTTTGTTGTAACATTAACAGTAATTGTATCAGAGAAGCCGCCGTCAATTGTTTTACCTGTAACTGCGGCACTGCCCTTTTCAACAGGAATTAAATTGCCGTTTGCATCAACCTTAACAACATTCTCATTGCTTGAGCTCCAGATAACATCCTTAAATTCAGGAGCACCTGAAATTGTATAAGCGATCGGTGTAGGATTATCATCTGCATAAATTGTTTTGCTTGCTTCCGTAATATCAAAGCTTGTGCAAACCTTATCACTGAGTAAAACATAAATTGTTCTTGTTGTTACTCGGTCATAGTCATCTGTAATTGTTGCGGTAAGTATTGCCCACGCACCATTATCGTGACCGTTATCAGGTGTAACCTGAACTGAATTTCCGTTAATCTCAACCTTTGCTTTGTAAGACTTATCCGTATTCCAGCTAACGGATTGAACCATTGCATCAGCAGGATAAGCACCTGCTGTAAGGGTAATCCAGTTATAGTTGTTATAGTTTGAATAATTCTTTGATAAATCAATTGATACTGCATCGTTTGAACCCACAGTGCCACTTGTTACCTGTGAAGAATTGCCCACAAGTGGTTTTTTGGTTGTGCTGTAATCAACATTAACTGACTTAACAAAAACAAATGGATGCTGTGCCATGGTTTCATAGGCATCAATCAAATTATTTGTTGCCTCATCAATCTTTTCCTGAGAATAGCTTACATCATTCATAGCACGCTCAGCTTCTTCATAAGCGTCTGTGAAATCCTTGCCGTATGCTAAAGCATAATTCTTATAGTCAACATCCTTATAATCTTCAATCGCTTTTCTGAGTGCTGTTCTGTCACCATTTGTAGAAACAACACATTCAGCAGATACACCACCGTCGTAGGATACAGCTCTTACAATTGTTGCACCGGTGCTTACAAATGTAACCAAACCATCCTGATCAACTGTTGCAACTGACTCGTCATCACTTTCCCAGTAGTAATCCTGAATGCTTGCTGCGCCCCAGTGCATTAATGATGAACCTGTCGGATATACAGTACAGCCTAACTGATATGTTGTGCCTATAGCACCTGAAATGCTTTCCTTTGAAAGTCCAAGGGATGTTACGGGAACAAAGGAGAATGATACCCATACAGTATCTGTAAATACATTGCCGAAATGGTCTGTAACATAGCAGGTAATCAAACCATAGCAGCTTGAATTCGCTGTAGGTGAACATCTGCCGTCGCTTGTAACTGAAATATCAGTTGTGGATGATTCCCATCTAACCTTATCATAAGAAGCATTATTTGGATAAAGTCTTACATTCAAATCAAGCACTGCATTCTTATAAGTAAGACCTTCCTTAAGAAGACTTAAATCATACTGATAGAATTCCTGAGTCTGTTCACCGTCAAGGTAAAGCTCAATATTCTTAATATAATTATATTTCTGAAGTGATTCGTATGCACCCTTAAGCTCATCATACATCTTGTTAACCTCGGCCTGTGAGCTGTTTGCAGCATCAAGCATCTGCTGAGCCTTAGCCATTGCATTAACATAAACCTCCCAGCTATCGGGATAGAAGTTGATACTGTTGAGTGCCAGATCATTATACTGATTAACAAGTAATTCAAGTGCTGTATAGTTTGTAACAACATTTACGGCACACTGTGCTGTTTTACCGCCGTCAAAGGTTGTTGCTGTGATTACACAGTTACCGCCCTCAACAAATGTAACAACACCGTTCTGATCAACTGTTGCGATTGATTCATCACTTGAATTCCAGTAAACAGCAGTATTGCTTGCACCGCCTACCAAACCGACTGGTTTTGGTGTAACGGTAGCCTTAAGTGTTGCTGTTTCGCCAATCTTTCCGCCAACGATTGAATCTTTGTCAAGAGATACACCTGTAACAGCAGTTCTTGAGAAAGCAATATAAACACTGTCACTGATGCTTTCACCCATATAATCTGCAACAGTGCAGGTAATCTTTGCTGCACAAGCCTCATTCTTTACAGGCTTGCATACACCATTCCTGTCAACTGAAATATTGGGGTTTGAAGATGTCCAGGTAATAGAGCTGTACATTGCATTACTCGGCTTGATTGTGTAATCAAAATCATAGCTGTAATTTCTGTAGTCAGAAACTGAACCTACATTAACAGTAATATAATCACTGTCAAGCTCAGCTCCGCCTTTTCCAAGAATATCAATGCCAAGAATACCTACAAATCCGCCTAATTTATAGAAAACATTCAATAATTCATCTGCATAAGTATCGCAGGCAGTCTGTGATGCCATTTCCTGGTCATATAAAACTGCGTATGCAAGGTCAAGCTTATGCATATATACCTTATATAAAGCCGCATTATCACTTGTTCTTGTAACAACTGTCTTATCGCAAAGATTAACAATATTTCTTAAATATTCCTTATCAGGGTAAACAGTTACCTCACAGGTATCCATAATACCGCCGTCTGCAGAAACACAATAAAGTGTTGCAGTGCCAACATCAATACCTGTTACAACAGCATCTCTGTTATCATTATTTTTCGGAGCTACCGTGAAAACACTTTCATCGCTTGAATACCAGTTACATTTATAGCAAGCTGAATATGTACCGTCTGTACCCTTCTTAAAATCAATAGCATGATTAACGTCCACACGCTTGCCATTTATTACATCAAGAGTACTGATTTTGTTTTTGTTTGAGTCAACTATTTTATTACCGTCATCGGTAACCGTATTTTTAGAAACACAAACAGTTACGAGGTTTGACTTAACCTGTCCGTCAGCTGACACTGCATAAATATTAAATGTATCAGCAACCTCGTGACCGATCTTTTGCTTAACAGTTGTCTGGTGCGTATCAGACGAAGCCTCTGACTCATAGTAGCCGTTATCAACAACCCATGTCAGATTCTGGTTTGAAGCATTTTCAGGATAAACTGTAGCATTAATAACAGCACCCAAGCCGGCATACTGTGTGCCTGCACTTACGGACACATATGTCTGTGTTTCGCCGTTAACCTCAACCTTGTTTGGTGTTTTCATACTGCTGGCAATACCAACTGCCTTTGTAGGGCTGATTTCAATGCTTTCAACAGGGATACCATTTGTAATCTCCATTGTTTTGATAAAGCTGTTGAACTCGGTAAAAGTACCATTTGACAGATAAACACCTGTTTGAGCTTTAAGAACAAGTGTGGTAATACCACCGCCGACAACAACATAATGACCCTTTGAGTCGATTATACCTCTGCCGTCAGTTGCAGAACTTTCTGCATCTGCCCATGCATATGTAGTATTGCCCTCTTCATCCTCACCTGTTACAACACCCCATGTAATATAAAGGTTATCAGAAGAAGCTGTTCGTTTTGGATAAACAGTGTAGGAATAATCCGTTTCCATACCCATTTCAAGATACTTCTCGCCGGAGATTTCTACATCGGACAATGGCTTACCCAGCTTACCTACAACCTTGATAGTGTATGATCTTTCAATATTATTAGCTGCCGAAACGGCATAAATTGTACATTCCTGACCGACCGAACTACCAAGAGCACCGTACTGACCTGCATCACGACCCATAATTACACCTGTTTTAGGGTCAACGCTGGCAATTGAAGGGTCAGATGAACGCCATGTAATATCGCTGACATCACCTGTGCTTGGCTGAACATCCTTGATTGAAAGCTGAATCTCAGTGCCTTCCTGCACAGTTGTAGCACCGTCAATTTTAAAATCTGTTATCGGCTGAGCCTCAACAACAGTGAAAGTGATTTTATCATTATATTTAAATTGGAGAACAAGGTTACCGATAATCTTTGCAGCAGTAGCTGTAAGCTTAACAGGATCAGCCGCACCGCCTGCAATATCTGCAATTGCAAAGCAAGCATCAAGAATTGCAGCAAGAACATTTCTGTTCATATCAATTCCGACATATTTAATCAGAATTTCTGCAACTTTATCGCTATCAATCATTCCACCGTTTATTTCGTAGAATTTATTGATAAGCTCAAGAATATTCTGGATTACCTGCTCGGTATCAGGTGATACCATAATGGTAACCGTACCGGGATTTTTAAATGTAACAAGACCGCTGTCATCAACAGTCGCTATAACCTTACCCTGATCAAAAACGGATGTACTCTTAACGGAGTATATACAACCATATTCAAGTCTTACCGGTGTGGTAACTGCATAAAGCTGACAGGTTGAGCCAACAGCAACCGTTGTGTTAATCTGCGACTTGTTTGTGATATGTGTACCATTAGGAAGGAAATTTGCATACCACTCATTATTTCTTGTAACACAAATACGCACAAAGTCATCAGCAAGCAAAGTACCGTCAGCATCATAAAGCTGAACATGAATATTTGAATTGATATTATCAAGATAATAACGCAATGAATCAATAAGATCACCCTTGTAGGATTCAACCCACTTAGCAAGAGGTGAATCTTCGCCAAAGGCTGCATCAACAACAGCAATAATGGCATCGGTATCCATCGTGTCAACATTAATCTTATCGTTAAACAAAACCTTTTCCAGTGCTTTCGCAATAAGACTGCCTACAAGAGGAATGGTTTTAACCTCATTGTCAATCCAGCTATGGATAACAGCACCCTTTGAGGAGTCAAATGCTTTAACAAGACCATCCTGCGTTACATCAACCAGAGTAGGCGTTTCACTGAACCACTTGATATAGCCGTTATCCGGCATGACAGTATCAATCAGCTTATAAGTGAGCTGAAGCTCGTCACCCTCGACCATATATTCAATATAGGAAACCTCTTCGCCAGCCTCATTAAGCATTGTTGACGGAACGATCGTATCCGTTTCTTTGTAGAACAGCTCAATGGTGTGATAGCCCTCAACACCGTCTGCCGCAAAAGCTGATGCTGCAGGCACTAAGCCTGTAAATGCCATCAGCAATGCCAAAAGCAAACTGAGCAGTCGCTTTGTGAGTTTTTGCTTTTTCATAACCTTTTCTCCTTAATTCGGTTCTTATATACAAAAAGTAATACAAAAGTATACAGGTATACTATTATTTAAATTATAAAACATTTTATAAAGCTTTTCAACACAGGTAACATAAAAAACATTAACAAACTTTACATCAATTGTTTGTCTATTATTACCAAAGAATTTTTATAAATATAGATAAATAATATTTTTTATTTTACTAATTTTTGTTGACAATTATGGATTGGTTCTATATAATAACGTTATATCGCAGTGCGATGTATCGTAGTAAATAGTGAGGTTGAATTATGGACAGTCACATCAAGAAAGTATATATACCTATGACTGAAACGAGCTTTTATATTTTAATGTGCCTGCGTGAAGAATCGCACGGTTACAGCATTGTACAAAGAGTAGAAAAGTTGACGCAGGGTGACATAAAAATCGGACCGGGAACGTTATACGGTAGCTTGTCAAAAATGGAAAAAGACAGATTAATTAAGTTTGTACGCGAAGAAGATAAAAGAAAAATTTATCACATTACCGATCTGGGCGAACAGATTTTAGAGCTGGAAATGAACCGAATTGAACGATTGCACAGAACTATGAAGGAGGCATTGTAAAATGAAAAACACAAAAACCGAGCTGAAATTTTTCTCCGTACCGGAATGGGAAAAGGAACAGGATTACCTTGGCAGAATGCATAAAAACGGTTGGAAATTTACCAAAATGAATTTTTGTTTTTATCACTTTGAAAAGTGCGAACCTGAGGATGTGATTTATCAGCTTGATTACAATCCCGACGGCATATCACACAAGACCGAATATGTGCAGCTTTTCAATGACTGCGGTTGGGAATATCTGCAGGATTTTGCAGGCTACAGCTATTTTAGAAAGCCTGCCTGTAAAATGAACGGCAAGGAAGAAATTTTTTGTGATGATGCATCAAAGCTTGATATGATGAAAAGAGTATTCAGATGGAAAATGCTTCCGCTTATCATACTGTTTGTCAACATAATAATACCAAATATTTTTAACAATCACACTGCTGTTCCGGTTATAAAATGGGTATTTGTTGTTCTGTTTGTGATTTACGTTATTTTGTTTACGCAGTTCGGATATAAATTCTTAAAATTCAAAAATTCCATCCATAAAAAATAAAACAACAGCAGGTCAATGACCTGCTGTTGTTTCAGCGTGTAGAAAAAAGTTAAATTACAGATTTCTACACGCTGGCAGATGTTGAGAAAGTAGTCAGAATAAATCATTTGACAACCGAAGCTGTACGATGGTACCGCGAGAGTTGGCAAAGGATTGAAACGCCAAACATCGCAGAAACTTAATGTTTCTGCGATGTTTTAGATGTTTAATTATAGTAGTGGATAATACCCTCATCAGCCCATTTTCGGTGCGATGTGGACATCGCACCCTACGAATATTTATTAATTTTTGCGTGGTTATGACTGCTTTATCGACATTTTGTAACAACAGCAGGTCATTGACCTGCTGTTGTTTTTATGCATTTATTAAATTTCGTGATAGCTTTCAGTAATATTTTTCAAACTGCAAAGCATTGATTTTGTTCCGTCATTTTGGTCAACAATTTTTCTGGTATCTTCGACCATAATGAACTTTCCACCTTTGACCTTGAGTGAATATTGTATTTTGACAACACCATTTTCCTCTATCTGTTTTCTGATATTAGCAGAAGCATATTTAACATCACGCTCCACCATAAAATCAGCCAGATTGCCACCGTGTTCATCAAACAAAAAGCTTCTTGAATAGCCCATAAATTTCATAAAATCTTCGCTTACAAGATTTAAAATCAACGGTGTTTCAGTTGATGTTGAGAACACAGGTGTGGGCACATTTTTAAACATTTTAATCAGCTGTTCATTAAGCAAATCAGCCTTTTCTTCTGCCGCTTTAACACTTGTTATATCTGTGAACATTGCGTGAAAAACCGGATTTTTTTCATCGTCATAGCTTTGAATGGCTGCGTTGAATTTACACCATCTGTACTCATTCCTGTGCACAATTGTTCTGAACTCAATATCAATAGCCTCATTCGTAGCCATTGCCTTACCGATAGACTGAAAAACCAGACTTTTGTCCTCAGGATGAATCAGTTCATCAAGCCTGTGAAGCTGGTTTTTGCAGGCATTTTTAGTTGTACCGAAAAGCTTGCATCCACCCTCGTTAAGATAAAGCGGTTCAATATGCATATCCGTTGTTACCTTGAAAAGACACACACCGCCGGTAACCATATCAATTAAATGGTCCATTTCCTTTGCCTGCTGCTTAAGCTGCTCTTGTTTAAGCTGTGACTTTGACACGTCAACAAGTGTCAGCCTGCAAAGTGTTGAATTGTCCCAGTTCTGCCCTGTGCAATATATGAATACATTGTCACCATTCTTATCAAAAAACTCTGCATCAAAATACACATAGGGCGAATTCTTTTTACAAAGAATTTTCATTATTTTTTCACGGTAAACAGGCTTGATGAAATCATGAAGAAACATTTTGCCCTGCTTAATTTTAGACGGGTGAACACCTGTGAACTTTCTGAAATGGCTGTCAGAATCAACAACCTTCAGATTATCTGCCTTATCAACCACAAGGTTCATAAACTCAACATCATATGTACCATCATCTATATTCCCGATTATAATCTCTTCAATATTTTCAGCCAAAGCTCCACCCCTTTCCGTAAAATAATATGAACATTCAGCTATTAAGTATATCACAAAAAATGAAAAGATTGAATAGTTTGTGTAAATTTTTTGTGAAATTTTTATCAAACGCACATCGGCTAAACTATCCCTTAAAATTTAATGAAAAAATATTAAATTTAGTATAGGCAATTTGTATGTTTTGTGTTATTATATATGAGATTAAAATAAAACTATTTTACCAAGGAGAAATCAAATGGCAATGGTTTATCGTGTATTTGTTGAAAAGAAAAAAGGCAATGACATTGAAGCCGGTCAGACACTGGCTGATTTGAAGAACAATGTAGGTATTACTGCATTGGAGGACCTGAGAATTATCAACCGCTATGACGCACAGGGCTTAAGCGAGGAGGAATTTAACACAGCTGTTAAAACAATTCTTTCCGAGCCTAACCTTGATAACGTTTACAGCGAGCTTTCAATCCCTGATGATTGGAGATATTTTGCGACTGAATACCTGCCCGGTCAGTATGACCAGCGCGCAGACTCTGCTGCTCAGTGTATCCAGCTGCTTACCGCAGGTGAAAGACCTGACGTATTATCAGCTAAGGTAATCGCTGTTAAGGGTGATATCACCGACGAGGAATTTGAAAAAATAAAATCCTATATTATCAACCCTGTTGAATCACGTGTTGCATCAATGGACAAGCCTGAGTCACTTGACTTAAAGAGTGATGTTCCTGCTGACATTGTACGCATTAACGGATTTATTGAAAAAAGCGATGATGAAATCGCAGAGTATCACAAATCAATGGGCTTTGCAATGAGCGTTGCTGATTTGTGCTGGGTAAGAGATTACTTTAAGAATGACGAAAACAGAAATCCAAGCTTAACAGAGCTCAAGGTTATTGATACATACTGGTCTGACCACTGCCGTCATACCACATTTGCTACAGAGCTTGATGAAATTAAAATTAACGAAAGCAAATATAACAAAGCTATCGAAGCTGCTCTTAACGAATATTTCGATGTTCGCAAGGAGGTTTATGGTGACAGAGATAAGATTGTCTGCTTAATGGATATGGCTTGTATCGGCACAAAGGCTCTTAAAAAGAGAGGACTTGTTGACAATCTTGACGAAAGTGAAGAAATCAATGCCTGCTCAATTGAAGTGCCTGTAGTTATTGACGGCAAAACAGAGCAATGGCTTGTTCAGTTTAAAAACGAAACACATAACCACCCAACAGAAATTGAACCATTCGGCGGTGCGGCTACCTGCCTTGGCGGTGCAATCCGTGATCCGCTGTCAGGCAGAGCATATGTTTATCAGGCTATGCGTGTTACCGGTTCAGGCGACCCAACAACTCCATTTGAGGAAACACTTGACGCTAAATTGCCGCAGAGCAAAATCACAACCGGTGCTGCTGCAGGTTATTCAAGCTATGGTAACCAGATTGGTCTTGCAACAGGTCAGGTAACAGAGCTTTATGATGCAGGCTATGTTGCAAAGAGAATGGAAATTGGTGCAGTTATCGGTGCATCACCAAAGCACAACGTTATCCGTGAATGCCCACAGAAGGATGATGTTATCGTTCTCCTTGGCGGAAGAACAGGACGTGACGGCTGCGGCGGTGCAACAGGCTCATCAAAGGCACACAACAGTTCATCAATCGAAACCTGCGGTGCAGAGGTACAGAAGGGTAATCCTCCTACCGAGCGTAAAATCCAGCGTCTGTTTAGAAAAACAGAGGTTGCAAGAATGATTAAGCGCTGCAACGACTTTGGGGCAGGCGGTGTATCCGTTGCTATCGGTGAGCTTGCAGACGGCTTAAAGATTGACCTTGACAAGGTACCAAAGAAATATGACGGTCTTGACGGCACAGAGCTTGCTATCAGTGAGTCACAGGAGCGTATGGCTGTTGTGCTTGACAAGAACGATGTTGATAAGTTCATTGCACTTTCAAACGAAGAGAACTTAGAGGCAACACCTGTTGCAGTTGTAACAGATGAAAACAGACTTGAAATGACATGGAGAGGTGACAAAATCGTTGACCTCAGCCGTGATTTCTTAAATACAAACGGTGTAACCCAGCACGCTAAAGCTGAAATTACTGCAGTTGATGACAGCCAGGATTACACAAAGCAGATTCCTGCAGAGCTTGCTGACCTTGACAATGCAGCAGCATTAAAGGCAAACCTTGCAAGACTTGAGGTTTGCTCACAAAAGGGACTTGTTGAGCGTTTCGACTCATCAATCGGTGCATCAACAGTATTAATGCCTTATGCAGGTAAATACCAGCTCACACCTGAAGAAGCAATGGTTGCTAAAATTCCGCTTCTCGAGGGCGAAACAGACACAGCAACCGTTATGGCTTACGGCTTTATACCAAAGCTGTCACGCTGGTCACCATTCCACTCAGCTGCTTTTGCTGTCAGTGAATCACTGGCAAAGCTTGCTGCAGTAGGCTGTGACCCATCAAAAGCAAGACTCACATTCCAGGAATATTTTGAAAGATTAAACGATGCACCTACACGCTGGGGCAAGCCAACCGCTGCACTCCTTGGTGCATTAAAAGCACAGCTTGGTTACAAGTGCCCATCAATCGGCGGTAAGGACTCAATGAGCGGCAGCTTTAACGAGCTTGATGTTCCGCCTACTCTCGTTTCATTTGCAGTTGGTATGAGTGAAGCATCCAAAACAGTATCTGCTCAGTTCAAGAGAACAGGCTCAGCAGTTAAGCTTTTACCTCTGCCTGTTGATGAAAACAGCGGTCTGCCTGATTTTGAAAAGGCAATGGCACTTATGGTAAGTGTTTATGAGGGTATCCGCAGTGGTAAAATCCTTGCTGCATCTGTTGTTAAAGAGGGCGGTGCTGCTGCCTGTGTTTGCAAAATGGCATTCGGTAACAAGCAGGGCTTTACCTTCGCACAGGGACTTGATAAGGAAACCTTATTCGCAGCTAAGGAAGCAAGCTTTGTTGTTGAGCTTGCAGACGCAGATGCATTTGACGGTATTCTCTTAGGTACAACAAACGAGAACGGCGTATTCATCATTGATGGTACAGTACAAACCGTTGACGAGCTGATTGACGCTTGGACCGGTAAGCTTGAAAAGGTATTTGCAACAGATTCAGGCAAAAAGGCAAATATGCCATTTGATGTTCCGCTTTACAAGGAGCGTTCAATCTTTGTTGCTAAAAACAAGGTTGCAAGACCTAAAGTATTTATTCCTGCATTCCCCGGTACAAACTGCGAGGTTGACACTGCAAGAGCATTTGAAAAGGCCGGTGCAGAAGCATCAATCCTTGTTGTGAACAACCTTTCATCAGCCGCAATCAATGAAACCATTGACAAAATGGTTAAGGAAATTGAATCATCACAGATTATTATGTTACCTGGCGGATTCAGCGGCGGTGACGAGCCTGAGGGTTCAGGTAAGTTCATTGCTACAACCTTCAGAAATCCAAAGGTTAAGGAAGCTGTTACAAAGCTTCTGAACTGCCGTGACGGTTTAATGCTTGGTATCTGCAACGGCTTCCAGGCACTCATAAAATTAGGATTAGTACCATATGGTGAAATAAGAGAGATTAAGGACACTGACCCAACATTGACCTTCAACACCATCGGCAGACATATTTCACAAATGGCATACACAAGAATCAGCAGTGTTAAATCACCTTGGTTTAGCGGTGTTAATGCAGGCGATGTTTTTGCAGTGCCTATCAGCCACGGTGAAGGCAGATTTGTTGCAAACGATGACGTTATGAAAAAACTCATTGAAAACGGTCAGGTTGCTACACAGTATGTTAACCTTGACGGCACACCTGTTGACGATATGCCGTTTAACCCTAACGGCTCTGTTTGCGCAGTTGAGGGTATCACCTCACCGGACGGCAGAGTGCTCGGTAAAATGGGTCACAGTGAACGTAAGGGCACTGACCTTTATGCAAATGTTCCATTTGAAAAAGATATGAAAATCTTTGAGAGCGGTGTAAATTACTTTAAGTAATAAGAAAAACCAAACTCTATTATACAAATAATTAAAATTGATGGATTTTTTCGTTAGGCAAGGCTTTGACAAAATTTCGACGATGGGAGCATACTTGCTGTATGTGACCGAGCGGAATTTTGTCAGTAACGCTGCATAACGGAAAAAGACACAATTGGAGGCTATAAATAATGAAGTATGTAGTTGTATTATACGATGGCATGGCTGACTACCCCGTACCTGCACTTGACGGCAAAACACCTATGATGTGTGCAAAAAAGCCAAATATGGATATGCTTGCATCAAAGGCTGAGGTTGGCTTAATCAGAACAGTTGCTGAGGGCTTAAAGCCGGGAAGCGACGTTGCGAATATGAGTGTTATGGGTTTTGACCCAATGAAATATTACACAGGCAGAAGTCCGCTGGAGGCTGCATCAATCGGAATTGATATGAAACCGACAGATGTTTCACTGAGAACAAATCTTGTTACGCTCAGCGAGGACGATTTGCCTTATGAAGAAAAAACGATTGAGGATTACTGTGCAGACGATATTTCAACCGAGGAGGCTGAAATATTAATCAAATACATTGATGAAAAGCTTGGCACAGAAGAGTTTAAATTCTACCCCGGTGTTTCTTACCGCCACTGCCTTATCTGGGACAACGGCACAACAGACCTTGGTAAAATGACTCCCCCTCATGATATAACAGGCAAGGTGATTACCGAACACCTTTCAACAAGCGAAAATGCAAAGCCGCTTATTGAAATGATGAAAAAGAGCTATGAGCTTTTAAAGGACCACCCTGTTAACATCGCAAGAAAAGAAGCAGGCAAGCGCCCTGCTAACTCAATCTGGCTCTGGGGTGAGGGCAAGCGCCCTGCACTTTCACCATTTGAGGAAATCTATGGCATCAAGGGTGCAGTAGTTTCTGCGGTTGACCTTATCAAGGGTATCGGCGGATGTGCAAAAATGGAGGTTGCCGAGGTTGAGGGTGCAACAGGCTATATTGACACCAACTTTGAAGGCAAGGCAGAAGCAGGCATTGAACTGCTTGACAGAAACGATTTAGTTTACATCCATTTTGAAGCACCTGATGAATGCGGTCACAGAAATGAGCCTGAAAACAAGGTAAGAGCAATCGAGATGATTGACGAACGAGTTTTGCCTATTTTATTTAAAGGTCTTGAAAAATTTGATGATTATAAAATTATGATTTTACCTGACCATCCAACACCGATTGTTACACGCACACACGCAAGTGACCCTGTACCATATCTCATTTATCATAAAAACAACGAGATTGACGGTGTTGAAACAATCAACGAGGAAACTGCCAAGGAAACAGGTAATTATGTTGACCACGGTCCAAGCATAATGAAGCATTTTCTTGAGGACTGATTTATGAAAAAAATAATTGCTTTTATGCTGTGCATTACTGTTATTTTTGCCCTTGCAGGATGTTCAAATGCTGAACAGAATAACAACAGCACATCTGAACAAGCAACTGTTACAGAAAGCAAAACCACAGAAAGAACAACCATTGCCGATAAATCCGAAATAATTAATATTACTGAGGATGAAGCAAAGGAAATTGCCGACAAAGCACTTCAGGCTGAATGTGACAATAAACGTTACAACAGCTTTGATAATTTTGAATATTCCGGCATTGAGCTGAAAAGCTCTGATGACGGAGTATGGGCATACAACCATGGTTACGGCAACACTGCCGAATCAGAAAATTTAACAGGTCATTCATTTTATGTAGTCGGTTATACCGATACTGCCGAGTTTATAGGAACAGCATATCTTTGCATTGACGCATATAACGGCGATATTCTGTTCAGCGGATATATGGGTGACTGATAAAGGAGGATAAACAATGAAGATTAATTCAATTTGTGTTCAGGGCGGTTATGAGCCAAAGAACGGCGAACCGAGAGTAATACCGATTGTACAGAGCACAACATATAAATATGACAGCAGTGAAGAAATGGGCGACCTTTTTGATTTAAAAAAGAGCGGTTATTTCTACTCGCGTCTGCAAAATCCTACCTGCGACTATGCTGCAAAAAAAATTGCTATGCTTGAGGGCGGTGTAGCAGGTATGCTCACATCCTCCGGTCAGGCAGCTAACTTCTACGCTGTATTCAATATTGCAGAGACAGGCGACCACATTGTGTCATCATCTGCTATTTATGGCGGTACATTCAACCTGTTCAATGTAACTATGAGAAAGCTTGGTATTGATTTCACCTTTGTTTCACCACAGGCAACTGAGGAGGAAATTCAGGCAGCATTCAAGCCAAACACCAAGGCTGTTTTCGGCGAAACTATTTCGAACCCAAGCCTTGATATACTGGATATTTCAAAATTTGCAAAGGTTGCTCACGCAAACGGTGTTCCGCTTATTATTGACAACACCTTTGCTACACCAATCAACTGCCGTCCGTTTGAGTTTGGATGCGACATTGTTACACACTCCACAACAAAATATATGGAGGGTCATGCATCAACAATCGGCGGTGCAATCGTTGACAGCGGTAATTTTGACTGGACCCAGAACGATAAATTCAAGGGCTTAACCACACCTGATGAAAGCTACCATGGTATCACCTATACAGAAACCTTCGGCGAGGGTGCATACATCACCAAGGCAACCGTTCAGCTTATGCGTGATTTAGGCTCAATCCCTGCACCACAGAATGCATTTTTGCTTAATGTAGGACTTGAAACATTGCATCTGAGAGTTGAAAGACACTGCGAAAATGCAAAGAAGGTTGCAGAGTACCTTAAAAACAACGATAAAATCAACTGGGTAAAATGTGCAATGCTTGAGGATGATGCACAGTATGCACTTGCTCAGAAATATATGCCAAAGGGCACCTGCGGTGTAGTTTCATTTGGTATTAAGGGCGGAAGAGAAGCCGCAACAGTGTTTATGGATTCATTAAAGTTGGCAGCAATTGTTACACACGTTGCAGATGCACGCACCTGCTGTCTGCACCCTGCATCAACCACACACCGTCAGCTCACTGACGAACAGCTCGAGGAATGCGGCGTAAGTCCTGACCTCGTTCGTTTCAGCGTTGGTATTGAGGATGCTGATGACATTATTGCTGATATTCAGCAGGCACTGGATAAAATATGAGTGAAATCCATCACCACAATCACACCCACACCCACAGCCATAAACACACTAAGGATGTAACAAACAGGCTCGCCAAGGCAATCGGTCACCTGCAGAAGGTTAAGCAGATGGTTGAGGACGGCGAGGACTGCAGTGATGTTTTAGTTCAGCTTGCAGCGGTAAAATCAGCCCTTAACAACACAGGCAAGGTTATACTTAAGGATCACCTTGACCACTGTATTGTGCATGCTGTTGAAGAGGGCAATACCGAAATGCTTGACGAACTGAACAACGCAATTGATAAATTTATGAAATAATTAAACAAAAGCGAACAGAATGGAAATTCTGCTCGCTTTTGTTTTTTGAGAAGTTAATTACATTAAAGATGCTACTGTGTCAACAAAGCCAACTACCTTGTCTGCAGTTTTTTTCATTGTTTTTTTAGCTGACATAGAGTCTGTTTTTGTTGCACCTAAAATTGCCGCTGCTGAACATACAGCCAGTGTTGCACCTAATGCTCTCATTGTGTTTGCTGTTTTCTTTTTCATAACAAATTCTCCTCCTGCACTGTTGTGCAATAATATTGTCTGCAATTGTGACGCTATTAAAATAAAGAAAATCTGTTATTAAAAAATAATATTTCCAAAAAAATTACATACAGAACCTATGGTCGCCGATAACCTTAACGACAGGTCTTGAGTGCATAAATGAATCACTCGTCTTTTTTGCATTGTAATAATAAATCGCACCGCCTGAAGGATCCCAGCCGTTAATCGCATCAACTGCGGCACGCTTTGCAGAATCAGCCACAGCCGCATACCAGTTAGAATCGTTTACACAAGAGAAAGCACCCTTCTGATAAATGACACCGCTTAATGAATCCGGAAAGCTTGGATGCTTAACTCTGTTGAGAATGACCGCACCGACTGCAACCTGTCCCTCATATGACTCACCACGTGCCTCGGCACTGATTACCTTGGCAAGCAATTCAACATCTGAGCTTGAATAGCATGTGTTATTACCCGAGCTGCTACCGCCAAGTCCTAAATAAAGCAGCGTTTGTGAGCCGCAGATACCATCGGCTGTTATACCACAGTTACGCTGAAAGGAAGTTACCGCTGATTTTGTTGCTGTGCCATAAACACCGTCAATACTGCCCTTATAATAACCGAGCGAGCTGAGCTTACGCTGAATGGACTTAACCTCGTCACCGCTTGACCCCAGTTTAGATAAAGTATAGCTGCTGTTACTGTTTTGCCTGTCGTTATAAACCTTATATCCGATACCGAAGGCTGCACCTGCTGCAATAATAATTGCCAGTGCTGTAATCACTGCTATAAAATTTTTAAATGCTTTGTATACTGTCATAATATCACCTCAAAAAATTAAATTCATTAAAAATGAAAGAGCAAAACCTGCACCGGTAAACAATACCGACCCAATCGCAATCCTAAAAATTTTCTTTTTAGGCACTTTGATTTTAGGGGGTTTCTGGGTTATTGTTGCCAATGCCTCTGCCTCCTTTTGTAGTTTTTTCCTGTCAGCCGTCTTGTATTCAGGCTTAACAAAAAATATTATTTTTTCAAAGTATGGATTTTCTGTGTTGGTC
>CAYNGP010000011.1:0-35215 GCA_964396885.1 uncultured Bacteroides sp.
GTCTGTTCCGCCCATAATGCCTAAAGAAAGAACACCTAAAAGGCTCTTAGCGTTAACTCTTCTTTCTTCCTTCTCTACCCAGATTGAAGACTTGAACTCATTAGCCTTCTGAATAAAGAAAGTTGCCGGACGAGCGTGTAAACCAACCTGATTTTCAACCTTAACATCTTTAACGAACATAGTTAAAACCTCTCATTCCTTAAAATAATATATAGTGCATAAGCTATTTATTACTTCTTACTTTACATATTATAGCACCAAATTTAAAACGGTCAATAAGTTAAATGCAAGTTCGTTTGACTTGTTAATTACAAACAAAATAATTTATCGTTATTTGTGCAATTTTCACATAAATTTTTATTCTTTTTTTAGTTTCGACAAAAACGCCCTATCCTTGTCTGTTAACTGCGCATTTTCGAGCATATCGGGTCTGCGGTAAAAGGTACGTTCAAGAGAGCGTTCTCTCCTCCATTTGTCAACATTTGCATGGTGACCTGACAACAAAACATCCGGAACTGTTCTGCCCTGCCATTCTGCAGGATGCGTATACTGAGGATATTCTAAAAGAGAATTATAATGACTTTCCTCCTCAAAGCATTCATCATCACTGAGAACACCCGGCAGCATACGGGAGACAGAATCGGCAACAATAAGTGCAGGCAGCTCGCCGCCGGTTAAAACATAGTCACCTACAGAAATTTCCTCCGGCTGCAGTGCCTCAATAACACGTTCATCAATACCCTCATAATGTCCGCAGAGCAATGCAATATTATCCAATTTTGCAAGCTCCTTGACCCTTTCCTGCGTAAGACACTTACCCTGCGGAGTAAGATAAATCAGATGTGGTTTTGCACCGATTTCATCACAAAGTGCATTAAAGCAGTCAAAAATCGGCTGAGGTGCCATAACCATGCCCATTCCTCCGCCATAGGGCTTATCGTCAACTCGCCTGTGTTTATCGAGCGTGTAATCACGTATATCAATGCAATTTATTTCAACCTTGCCGGCCTGCCTGGCTCTGCCGATAATGGATTCACTCATTACCGTGTCGCACATTGCAGGGAACAATGTAAGTATATCAATCCTCATCAAATAAACCCTTCATCTTTTTAATTCTGATAACTCTGTATTCGGTGTTGATTTCTTTAACAATATCAGGGGTAGCAGGAATTAACGTGTGCTTTCCCCAGCTTTCAATATCATAAATATCACAGGAGCCGTAGTTAAGCACATCCTTAACCTGACCATACTCTTCTTCAGTATCCACGTCAACAACATAACAGCCGATAAGGTCGGCAATGTAATTGGCGTCCTCGTCAATCTCAGCATCATCACGGTTGCCGTAAAGTACTCTGCCCTTAAGTTCCTCAGCCTGTTCAATGGTGTGAATGCCATCAAGCTTAAGAATAGCCAGATTTTTTTGCGGTCTGACAGCAAGCACTTTTACAGGCTTTTCGCCCTTATCATCAAGATAAAGAACATCAAACTGTTTTAAATAGCTTATATCATCACACCAGAGTGTGAACTTCACCTCACCCTTGATACCGTGAGTATTATTAACTTTTCCGACTTCCAAAAACTGTTTCATATCATCACCAAAATTATTATATATAATTCTCATCTATATTTCAAGAAAATATATTCTAATTTAAAGGGTTTTCGCATTACTGTTCATCAACGCCCAAAATTTCTTTTTGCTTTTTCTTGCTGAATCCTGATAAAACAAGCTGATAGGATTTATCAAGCATATCCTTTAATAAATCGTCAGGAACTTCTCCGTCTGCCTTAACCGAATTCCAGTGCGTTTTATTCATATAATAGCCCGGAATAATATCCTCATACTGCTCCCTTAAAAATGCTCCCTCTGCAGGATCCAGCTTTAAAGTAATGTAGTGCGGCTCATCGTTATCATCAAGACAAACAGCAACAAACATTTTACCGCCAATCTGATAGCGTATCCAATTCCATTCAGCCTGCAAATCTTTGGTAACGCCCTGCTTATTCAATAAAAATTCATCAATCCAATTATATTTCATATTTTTTCTTCCTTTTAATTTACAATTTCAAAAAGGTCAGTGAAGATAATTCTTAACTGACCTTAAAACAATTAACCCTCATCAATAGGATTTTTATTATCTTTTTTTGATGCTCTTCCGTATTTAGCCTCATAACCCGGATTAATATAATCCTCAACAACCTTGCCGTCACGAACACGTATAACACGCTCAGCCTCTTCAGCAATCTCATTATCGTGGGTAATAACAATAACCGTTCTGCCCTCATCCTTAAGCTCGTGAAGAATAGCCATAACATCCTTTGTAGAACGTGTATCAAGGTTACCTGTAGGCTCATCCGCAAGAATAACAGGAGGACGAGCGGCAATAGCTCTTGCAACAGCAACACGCTGCTGCTGACCGCCTGACATCTCAGCAGGCAAGTGATTCATACGTGAACCAAGACCGACACGCTCAAGTGCATCCTTGGAAATCTTTCTTCTTTCATCCTTTTTCATACCACGGTACACAAGAGGAAGCTCAACATTTTCAAGAGCTGAAAGCGAAGCAATCAGATTGAATCCCTGAAAAATAAAGCCGATTTGCTCATTGCGGATAACACTCATCTGGTCATCGGTCAAATCATCAACAAGATTGCCGTTAATATAATACTCACCGCTTGTGGGCGTATCAAGAAGACCAAGCATATTCATAAGTGTTGACTTACCTGAGCCTGACTGTCCGATAATTGCGACAAACTCACCCTCATCAATAGTGATTGAAACACCATCAAGGGCATTTACCTGGTTTTCACCGGGATTATATATTTTATATACATCACGCACTTCAATAAGATGCATAACCCTGCCTCCGTTTTACAAATTGTATATTATGATATTACAAAATATAATCAAAAATGTCAAGTGAATATTTGTTATTTTATTGTTAATAATTAAATTGGGAGTGATCATATGAGTATCAGTAAAGATGACTACAGCAAAATGGTAGACAAAGCAAGCCCTAATTCAC
Organism: uncultured Bacteroides sp.; assembly: GCA_964396885.1. Classification (GTDB taxonomy): domain Bacteria; phylum Bacillota; class Clostridia; order Oscillospirales; family Acutalibacteraceae; genus Eubacterium_R. The sequence goes on from CAYNGP010000011.1 coordinate 3,024, forward strand.
CAAAATTATTAAACTGCATTAAAGCATTTTTATTCGGTGGTTTGATTTGCACAATCGGTCAGATTATTATGACACTGCTGCAAAATGCAGGGCTTAATGAAAAAGAGGTTAACGCAGGCGTTTCCTGCATATTAATTGTAATAACAGCTATTTTAACAGGTCTTGGTGTATTTGACAAGATTGCACGCCACGCAGGTGCAGGAACGATTGTTCCGATTACAGGCTTTGCAAATTCAGTTGTGTCCCCTGCCCTTGAGTTTCAGCACGAGGGCTTTATCCTCGGAACGGCAGCACAGATGTTTACCATCGCAGGACCTGTAATATTATATGGCATAGCATCATCATTTTTGTATGGGCTGATTATTTTTATTTTTCATCTTTATTAATAATTAGGGTGGCACTGTCACCCTATTATTTATTTAAAATACTTTTTTATTCTCTTTTCAAGCTTATGCTTATAAAGCAAGGTCAGTTTATCTATTAGCATATCATAAATAACAAACATTATATTCATTAAAACAGCAAATACTAAAATGAATAGTTTGCCCTCGCCGTCTTCAAGAAAAGGAATACCGAATATATAAATCAAAAGCAGCTGAACAATGCTGATCATTGTATTAAATATGATTAGCTTGACTGCCCATCTTAATACTTTAAATTTAATTTTTTCAATCAGCGGATGAACAATAGGATAATAGCCGAAAAAGAGTATATACATCAAAACACATTCTCTGTCGGCAACAAGCATAAAGGATAACAGCCCTGTTGCAGCAAAGGTGGTAGCAGCCCAGGATGTACCAAAGGTACGACTAAGTATTATCATAATCAGACCTGTGACCATCGGCATTATATATGCAAACACAAACGATACACCGCCAAAAAACAACAGCAAAACTGAAAGCGCTGATGACACACCGCACATTGCCACTTTTAACGTATTTTTCATTATATCACCAACTAAATAATAGCAAAAATAATTAAATATGTAAAGAACTGTATCCGTTAACTATTTGTTCATTTTTTATTTATTATATTTACATATTTATAAAATAATATATTATTTATAATATACAGCTTAAGTCGAAAAGAGGTTTTATTTTTGAAAAAAACAATAATTCTTTCAGTGGCGCTTGTTGTAATCATTGCAACGGTATTTGCCGCATGCACTGCCAAGACCAATGAGGATGGCACAACATCTGCTGATACAAACCTTGAAAACTACGACAACCAGATTGGTTTTGAAACCGACGAAAACGGTGAAGAGGTTGCGGTAGTTTATGAACTGGATAAAAACGGCAACACGATTGCATACAAGCTTGATAAAGACGGCAATAAGCTGAAAGATGAAAACGGCGAATATGTAACTGTAAAAACAGATTACAATATCACAACGACCAAACCTGAAAACACAGAAGCTGTTGATCCCACAGCAGGTACAGATAAGCTGACAACCGGCGCTGCTGAAAAGCCAACAGGTACAACGAATCCGAATCTGCCCAACACCTCAACCCCTGACACAACAAAGTTTGAAGGCTCTGAATCAGTTCCCAAAACAGATGCTACAGGTAAAGAGGTTAATTTCAGCGTGGAAGATCAGTCCATCTTGAAATCAATGCTGGAAGTACCGTATCTATACCTTTCAAACTACGAAAACAGTGATGGTGTACCAATTGATATTGCCTGTCACACTGCAGTCTGGATGGCTGCACACGAGGGCAACATAAGAACAGTCTATCCTTCAAGTCCCGTTGTTCTGAATTTATTCAAATTCTACGGACAAACTGTTGTTAATTTCAAAACACAGTGCAACGAATTTGCTGTTAGTGCAAAAGCACCTATAAGCTATAATAAAAGCAATGATACATTTGGAATAAGCGAGTTCACTGCTAAAAAGCAGGTAGTTTCAATCACAAAGATTGAAGATCTTGGTGACAATAATTTCTATAAGGTTACAGGCTCCGTAAAGGGCTGTAACAAAAAGAAGGTTGTTGCAATTGTTCAGAAAAACAAGCTTGATACCACATTAGGTTTTTCAATCAAGGCTTTAAAATGGTCATAAATATAAAACAATAAAAAAGATACTGATTTGATAATCAGTATCTTTTTTATTTTGCATAATGTATAGAGTTTCGTGCATTAACTTTTATTATCATTAGACGTAATTCAAAACCACCTTATAAAACAACAGATGTGACTGAATACCAGTCACATCTGTTGTTTTATAACTTATTTTTTTGTTGTTACTGTTTTAACAGCGCTCCAATTTGAATAGTATTTTGTGCCGCTTACGGTTTTGTAAGTGCGAATACGAACATAATACTTCTTATTTGCTGAAAGCTTTGAAACAGTTGTTGATGTTGTGCTGTTCTTGCTTACAGTTACAGTTTTATTGTTCTTTGCAAATTTGCTGTCAGTGCTATACTGAATCTGATATCCGGTTGTCTGTGTAGCTTGCTTATTCCACTTAACTGTAAAAGCCTTTGATTTTGCTGTTACACTTGACAGTGTTGTTGCCTTTGGAATTATTGAAAAATAGAGTGTTTTGCTGCCGCTGTAATTACCTTTGAATGTAATCTTAACGGAATATTTACCAACATTCTTTCTGCCGCTTGCATAAGTTACGGTATAGTTGCTTGCTGCAATCTTATTACCTTTGCTATCCTTAACTGTTACAGTTGGCTGCTTAACCTTGCCATCATAAGTGTAGCTTGTTGCAGAAAGAGTGATTGTTTTCGGATAATAAATAGTTGTATTTTTTGAAACATTGCCGCATACAGAACACTTTGTTACAGTGCTGCCATTTTTAGCTGTAGTAGCCTTTGTAGTTGTTGTTTTGTATGTGTGAGCAATTTTTGCTATTGTTTCTGTTTTTGTTGTCTTACACTTTGTGCAAGTAAATGTTTTGGTACCTGCTGCTGTACAAGTTGCTTTCTTTGTTACTTTACCGCTATCCCAGCTATGTCCTGTTGCAGGAATTGTGTTTGTTGTTTCTGTACCGCATTCTGTGCAAACATAAGTGTTGTAACCTGCTTTTGTGCATGTTGCAGCAACAGTCTTTGTAAGCTTACCCTTGTGTGTTTTGCATACTTTTGGTGATTCAACAGGGGTATTATTCTGTTCATTAACCATTCTGGAGTTTCTCTGTAAAAGTTCAGGATGAATATCATAATAGCACTCGTTTGTCATTGTGTGCTTAGTATTAAAATCTTTTGTATTATATTTCGCAATTCTTGTGTGATTTGGAAAATGCGGATTACAAGTTAAAAAATACTGATAAGGTAAGTTTTTGTCGTAATAGTTGTCATCCCATGTTGCATCTGCATTATAATAAATATTATCAATCTTAACGATGTTCCAAGAATGATTGTTTCCGGCAATTACTCTTGTATCAATCCCTGCCTCTTTACACATACGGTAAAACAAAACTGAATAGCCCTGGCATACTGCTGTTTGCTCTTTTATTGCACCGTAAGCAGAGAATTTTTTAAAACTGTTATTGTTGCTGTAGTCATAGTCGCATACATCGCAAATATAATCATAGATTGCCTTAATTTTTGTGTACGGAGACAACTCATCAATACCCATATCATTTAATACACCGGTGATTGCCTCAGTTACAGCCTTTTCTTCAGCTGCTGTTGTATAATAGCTGACTTTTAAATCAACCATATATAAATAGGTATCGTTGTCTGTAACCTCTATGCTGCCTGAACAGCTATATCCGCCATATTGCCATGCAAGATAATCACCTGCAACAGTTGAATTCGCTAAATCTTCGCTTACAGCCAAATCAAATATCTCAGCAATAAGGCTGGTGAAATCAAGGCTTCTGCTTTCAAATTCAACAGTGAATGCTTCGTTTCGAGCGATCATATTATCCCTTACGAATATTGCTGCATCCGTTATTGTCGGAAGTGCCTCTTCATTTGCATTATATGTTACATTAGTTGTTTGAGAAGTAAATAATTCTTCTTCTAAAATTGTTTCTAACTCATTGTCAGATAAATCACTTTCATAGCGAGGGTTAACACACACGTATTCCTCGATTTCGCTTGGTGTTTCCATTGCTTGTGCAAAAGCGATTGTGTCAACAGCTCCTATTGACATAATTAAAGATAAACCTATTGCTGTGGCTTTTTTAGCAATATTTAATAATTTGTTTTTCATAGATTAGCCCTTTCTCATAATTAAATGATTGTTGATTAAGAACGCCAATCTATTGTTCAATATATTTTAAGATTTACGACATCTTGAACGGCAGCTGGCTGGCATATCCTAATGGACTTAGCCCCTTTAGTTTTGCGTCGCCGATTTTTATCGGGTTTGCTATTGGTGTTCTTATTGAATTTTTTGAACATTGGGAAAAATAAAAAAACAGCCTATCTCCTTTCCTAAAATTTAAAGGGACCAAGCTGTTGGGGTGCCTATAACGGCACAATGAAGATTAACACATCTTCTGCGGCAGCTGGCTGGCATATCCTTCGGACTTAGCCCCTTTAGTTTTGCGTCATTGATTTTCATCAACTTTGCTATTGATATTCATTTTTCCTCACAATGTAGTTATACCACATTATATGCAATTTGTCAAACGTTTTTTACAAAAATTCTGAAAAATATTTTTTATTTTTGAAAAACATAATCATTACACAATCCCACCACATTGATCCATCGCATAAACAATACCATTTGCCTTTATAAATTCCAATACAATCTGTAATCAAACCAATGAAAGGTCGAAATCAGAAAGAATCACTCCATATAAATTTGAACTTGCAGAACTTAACGTTCGAATAAATTATATTGTTGAATATTCATACAAGCATTATCTTCAAAAGTAAATTTTACTATCCAAGGCATTAAATTTCTGATTTTTTCAAAATCAATATAACCAAATGTTTTGTCATAATAATGAATAATAGTACTTAATGCAGTTCCATGACTTCCAATCACAATATTTTTTCCGTTAAAAGTTTCCAACACACTATTTAATGCTCTTATATTCCTGCTTTGCACTTCTTTCAAATTTTCACCATCAGATAATTTGTAATTAAAGTTTTCCCACTGTTTCTTACAAAATGTATTAAAATCAGCTATCCAGTCACTATCCACTTTTCGTTCTCTAAAATCTTCTATAATTCCGATTTCTAAATTTACCGTTTTCGCAAAATCAGAAACTGTATCTATTGCTCGCTTATAAGGACTTGATAATACAACATCAATATGCTTATTTAATAAAAAATCAGTAACAAGTTTTCTGTCTTGCAATCCCTTATTTGAAAGTTCCCTTGATATATCGTCATGATTATCATAATTAGGTTCAGCATGTCTAACAAAATATACGGTTGTCATCTTTTCCGTTCCCCTTAAACCCAATTTATTCAAGAGCATTATATCAAAAAACAAACAAAAAAACAATATTCCTAACAAACAAAGGGAGGAGCAGTGCTCCTCCCGAATATATTATTTCTTATACACTCTTACATTGGCTTTATATTCGCCATATACCCAGCAGGTATCGTTATTTTCAAGCGTTGCAGTGATATTGAAGGTTGACACGCCCTCAGCTGGTTTATCCTTAATTGAAGACATATCAATCAGCAATTTAACATTGGTGCTTGTAAGACCGTTCAGATTATCCTCAAGTCCCACAGCGGTTACATTGTAGGAGCTGAGAGATGCGATTTCAGCCTTATAACCATTCGGTATATTGCTGAATTCCACATTACTGCCATCCACATAAAGTGTTGTTGTCTTATAGGTATCAGGCACTGTTACTGTTGCAGTAATTTCATTTATATTATCCAGAACTGCAAAGCTTTCCATCTTATTGGCATCAAACACAAACTGATTTTCGCCAATAGTTAAATGTGAAAAATCAATATTTCCGATATTAGCCTGTTTTATATCCGCTTCCTCAAGAACACCTGCATTCACAGAATTAACACTGTAGCTTATTGAAAAATCGGACAAATTAACCTTTGTCGGATTGCCGATAAAGGATGATGTAACATCAAGTGTTGTGCGCTTAAGAACAGGAATCGTTATTGAAACATTTTCATTTTTAGCCGCAATGCTGACATAATCAACCTTATTTCCATAACTGTCAACTGCTGTCATATTAAGGTCAACTGTCTGTGTTGTTTTGAGCTTTTCATCAAACTTAACATTAGAAACGACCTTGTCAACTGTTGAAACATATGACTTCGGACCTTTTACCGTTACATTATTTTCGCTGAGAAGAGCCTCACCCATAACATAACCATCTTCTATGAAATCCTCATTGTCATAGCTTACATTGATGTCCATTACCTTTTCTTCTTCAACATCAAAGTATGCCTTATAAACTGTAGGATAGTAGCTGACTATATTGAAATCACCGTTTTCTCTGCCCTCGATTTTAATAGGAACCTCATAATTACCTGTGGTTGTAACAGTATTTGTCTGAATATAAGCATTTATATCATCAGCTGTTATATCCTTTGCAAGATATTTTTTACAGCTGATTGTTACATCCACATCAACTTTTTCATCACCATAACATTTTATACCAAGCTGTGATGCTGCTGAATCGGTGAAATCAATTGTAATAGGAACAGATATTGTTTTATTGGTTTCAGGTGACAGGCTCATTGATGTAACACACCAAATCACAATTGCCAAAACAATTGAAATAATTATGAGATACTTGTCGTTATATATCAGCTTTCTTATGGAGAACTTTTTTTTACGCTTATCCGCCATTATTTTTTCATCCTCCTAACTAATCTTGAAATAATTTTATCATCACTTGATGAGCCGGAGGGAATAAATTCAGTAGTAAGAATATCTCTTAAATCACCGTCAGAAATATCTCTGTCAAGTACACCATTTTTAACAACGGATATAGCACCTGTTTCCTCGCTGACAATTACAATTATGGCATCGCTTTCCTCAGACAAACCGATACCGGCTCTGTGTCTTGTGCCAAGTGCAGAGGAAACAGTCTTTTTGGTAAGCGGCAAAATACAGCCTGCAGCATAAACCTCGCCGTCACGAATAACCATTGCACCATCGTGAAGAGGTGATTTTGGAAAAAAGATGGTTTCAACCAATTCCTTAGTCACTTTAGCGTGAATCTCTGTGCCTGTTGAAATAACATCACCGAGCATTGTGTTGTTTTCAAAGCAGATAAGTGCGCCTATTCTTTTATCACTCATATCAGAACAAGCTCTGCAGACCGCACTGATTGCATCATTGATTTCCGCAAGCTCAACTGCTACACCCGGATGTATGATTGCTTTTATACTCTTTGCCGTAGCACCGTGACCCACCTGTTCAAGAATGTGCCTGATTTCCGGAGAAAACAGAATAACAAGAATAATCAGAATATTCGAGAAAATGGACTTGAATATAAAGCTTGACGCTTCCATACCAATTAAATTGACAATGCCATATACAATAGCAAGGTAAATTAAGCCCTTAGCAAGAAGGATTGCTCTTGTTTCTCTTATAATTCTTATGCAGATATATATCAGAATTGCTACCATAACAATGTCTAAAAAATCTGCTATTGAAAAGGTGGAGAATACGCTTATTATTTTATTGAATAAATCAGTTATTGACTCTAACATCGTATGCTTCCTAACTTTTAACTATTTTACATTTGAACATTGTATTATATTTATTAAATATTTTAACACATTATTTTAAATAAATAAAGTGATTATCAAAGTTTTTTCAAAGTGTTTAAAAATATTTCACAATCATTATGCGTTGTAAAAACTGACGGACTTATGCGGACTGTACCGCGGCTGTCTGTGCCAAAAGCTCTGTGTGCCAATGGTGCACAATGCATACCCGCTCTTGTTGCAATTCCCCTTGCCGCAAGCATATTTGCTGTTTTTTCCGACGAATAATCTTTATAGTTGAAAGAAATAATCGGTGCTGATTTAAAACTTGCAGGCGATGGCGTATACAACACAGCATTAGAATTTTTGCTTAAGCCCTCATAAATACAGCTGACGATACTGAGCTCATGTTTATAGATATTGCCTATTCCCTTACGGGTAACAAAATCAATTCCTGCTCCAAGGCCAATAATTCCGCTGTTATTAAGAGAGCCGGACTCAAATCTGTCAGGGTTAAAATCAGGCTGTGAAAGATTAAGGGATGATGAGCCTGTGCCGCCCTCAATAATTGTGTCAAGCTTTAAATCCTCTGCCATTGCCATAATACCTGTTGCCATTGGTCCGTACAAGCCCTTATGTCCTGCAATGCAGCAAACATCAACGTTACAATCTGCATAATTCATTTCCAGCACACCTGCACCCTGCGCTGCATCCACAATAAAACAAATGCCGTTATCCTTTGCCAGTTTTCCTATCCTTTCAATCGGCAAAGCACAGCCAAACACATTTGATGCCTGTGTGCAGACAATCAGCTTTGTATTAGGTCTGATTTGGGAAGCAATATTGTTTATCAGGATATCCTCGTCATAATCATACTCAAATATAGTATAAGTAATTATTCCTTTTTTAGCCAAAGCATCCACAGGGCGTGAAACCGCATTGTGTTCCAAATTTGAAATTAAAACATGGTCACCGGATTTAACAATTCCCTTAATTGCCATATTCAAAGCCACAGTACAATTCTGCGTAAAAATAATGTTTTGAGCATCAAATCCAAGAAGCTTGGATGCCTTTTCTCTTACAGAATAAATTTTTTCAGCAGTATTAACAGACTGCTTGTAGCCACCTCGACCACTGTTGTAACTGAAATTTTTAAGTGCAAAGCTTGCAGAACTGATAACACTCATGGGCTTAGGGTTAGTCGTTGCACTGTTATCAAAATAGATCACTTATGTTCAACCCCCTTAATTTTTATGCCATTTTTTCTTAATATATTAACAGGCTCTTCACCTTTTGCATTAACCTCAATTGCATAGCCGCAGCCATCCTCCTGCTCCGGCTTTTCTATTCTTACAATTTTGGGTCTGTAACCATTTGAGCGCAGCAAACCGGCACTGCGCTGAGCATTTGTTATAGACCCCACCTTTATATATAAACTCATATTAGTTACCCCATTTCATAAAACATATTCCATTATATGCAAAAGCTGATTTAAGGGTAAATAAAAAACTGCAAAGCATCTTGAAATTAAAGATTTCTTCGTAAAATAAGGCATAAAAAAATAGTTAAGGCTAACGCCTTAACTATTTTTTTAACGCAATTATACGGAAAAAGATTAACTTTTCAAGACTGTTCTCCGTTAAGAACCCCAGCCTTATTACCTTGCAGTTTTAAAATTAAATTATTTTTTGTTTTTCTTAGCAGCCTTTTCAGCCTTACGTCTTTCAAGTTCTGCCTGTTCTTCAGCACGCTTTTTAGCAGTCTCTGCTTCCTTAATTCTGTCCTCTTCTTCAGCCTTAGCCTTAGCCTCGTCATAGAGGGCAGCAATTTCATCAAAGTGACTATAATTCTCCTGCTGAGCAAGGAGTTTCTTAGCATCATTGAATGGTTTTGCAGCACGGTTGAACTTAGCAAATTCATCCATAAGAGCCTTAGCCTGCTTCTGAATATCCTTTTTCTCGTTGGTAATAGCTTTAATCTGAGTCTTAAGCTCAGCTGCAAACTCTTTCTCATCCTCTTTCTTTGCAAGTGTCATCTTTTCGGTAAGCTCGAATATCTTAACGTCGCACGCGTCTTCCTTATCAAAAAGAGCGGTGAGAGCTGCCATATCAGGCTCTGCAAACGCATTGAGAGTTCCATAATATTTGTCAAATGCTTTCTTAGCAGAAATCTTTTTCTTTGCCATTTCAATTTCAAATTTACGGAATTCTTTTTCTTCCTCATTATTCTTAGGAAGACCCTTTGCAGCAGCAAGCTCACGGCGAACTTCAGAAACATCAATATTCTTTATACCTGCAAGACCCTGCGCATAAATTGCTGAGCATACAGAAACCTGATGTCTGTAAAGATCTGAATTAAACTTATCAAGTTCTGCACATACAAACTTAGAAATGTCAATTTCCTCGTTAAAAATAAGTGCTTCTTTGTATGCCTTCTTAGCGGCTTTCTTTTCATTCTTATCAGAAATACCTCTATATGAATTCTTATTAACGGCTTTAGGTTCGCTTGCTGCCATTTCACGGGCGTTATTAACAAGGTCAATAGCTTCAACAAGCTGTCTGTTGCCCAAAGCGTTATTGGCGTAGTCCTCAAACAATGAACGAACCTGAAGAACACGAACAACACCCTTCTGTTTCTTTTCAGTAAAGTCATAGAAGAAATAAGGAACCATATTGAGGAAAGCACCTATTGCAGCCATAATAATAAGTGCACTCATCATTTTGTAAAGCAGTCCGGGTTCACCTTTATCAACATCCAGAATATCAAATGCTTTTGCATATCCGTTTCCTTCATAAACACCATAGAACTTCTGAACAGCAGGAAGAACCGCTGATGTAGCAAGTGTTACACAGTCACCGATAGTTTTAACAGCTGAAAACATACCGTCAATGCGTTCGCCTGTTCTGTATTGCTGATAATCACGGATATCTGCCTGAATAGCAGGTGATGTAATCTGCTCAAACGCACCAACTAACCAGTTGAAATACACACAAATGAACAGCCACCAAATGCTATACATATTAACTCTCATTGCGAGAATGAATATAACATTAAGCGTATTTACGGCTAAAAGCACTCTCTTTTTACCGAATTTTCTTATGCAGAAAGGTGCAAGAATCATACCCCACATTGCGGCATTACCCGTAAGTGTCTGAATCAAAGCAAATGTACCGCCATTACAGGTATGACCATAGGTATAAGACCATTGAAGAATACTGCCATAAGCACCTTCAAGAAAGCCTAACCAGCCGGCAAGTGAAATAATCCAGAAATACTTATTTTTAGCAACCTCTTTTAACGCATCCTTAAAACTAATCTGGATGGTATGTGTCTTTGCCTGTACAATTTTTTCTTGTGTATTCGTGTAGACAACAATTGTCAAAAGAATACCGATTATTGCAAATACAGGATAAGAAATTCTGTAAACCTTAATATCATAAAGATTATTATCTGCAGCAAACTGTGCAACAAGAGGAAGCACAATATTGATAATTGAAGGAGCAAGTGAATAAACTAATGATTTAATTGATAAAACATCAGTACGTTCCTGCGTATTCGGCGATAACACATGAATAAGATTTGTGTAAGCATCATTAAAGAAATTATAGAAAAACTGTAACAACAGATTAAACACAAGTACCATTGCACAGGTAACTACATAGCTTATCTTCTGTCCGAAGAGCATACCGCTTCCTAAAATAAATTCCAGCTTTTCATACGGGAACCATACATATGCTAATGAAATTATTGCGGTAGGAAGACCCATTGACAAAAGATATGGTCTGTATTTACCACCCTTGCCTCGGGTATTATCTATCATATTAGCACGTACTGCCGTGAGCGGAATATTTGCCAATGTAGAAATTATGTAAAGTATATACATATCAGTCGGAGCAATACCAATTGCACCTCCGACAATCATATTGGTTGTGTTAACCAAAAGGTTTGTGCCCATTGTAATTATAAAATAAGCACCAATACCACCAAAGGCATATGCCGCTATTTCTTTGAACGTCATATGTCTTCCTTTTGGGGGTTCCTTCCAATAAAAACGCACATTATCAAAAAGAGTTTGTGCCTTTTGTTTTATTCCTGCAACTTCTGCCACTAACATCTCTCCCTTTATCAATTTCTATAGTAGAACTATTTTAACATAAAGCCGTAACAAATACAACAAAAATTATGAATATTACGTCTATTATTTAGTTGATTTCTAACATATAATTTTCGTCATCTGACAAAACAACACTGATTTCGTCATTTTTCACTTCATATGAGGAAGCGTTTTCCAGTTTATCATACTTATTATCCGTTACAGTGCCGATTATTACACCGTCAGTATACTTGAACTGACCGTTTACATAACTGCTGACTCTTTGGTCATTCATTGCAAAATACTTTAACGCCTTACCGCCATTTGCATCAATTTCACTTGCAGCGTCAAAATAATACCAATCATTATTAAAGTTAGCAAGTGAAATCATATTTGAAGCGCCATCCATATTCACAGCGTGACTTGCCTTGCCGCCTGCATACAATATCAAATATTCAAATGCAGAATTGACAGCAGATTTAACACCCTTGCCCTGCATAATCGTATCGTACACATTGACAACATTATTATCAATTGTAAAATTCTGTGTAATGTAGTTATATACATTCAAAACAAACCTGCTGCTTGTAACAGAACTATAATTGCACGCTTCAAGAATTTCATTAACCTTATCATTAAAATCCTGTACAAGCTTTAAATGTGTTTCTAAATCATTTTTATATTTTATTTCAACACCTGAAGAATCCGGCAGAATATCTACACTGTCAACCAATGCATTCAGCGGAAAGCTTGTGTAATAAAGCTGATTAACAGAATCCAGCATTCTTATATTGTATTTAACCTCTGTTTCGCCATTCATAACTGCAGTACAGAGATTTTCATAAGCACTGACTGCACTCGAGTCATAATTTGCATAATGGCTGTCATAGACAACAGGAAGCTCTTTAATCTGCTTGTCATCATTATCCTTGGAGCAGCCGGCAAAAACACAAATAAGCAAGCATATTGAAATACAAATTGAAATAATCTTTTTCATAATTTTTAACCCTTAATCTGTTTTAATTTATGTTCACTGAGCGAAAAGAATTTTTTATAGGCACTGCAATAATCTTTATCCTGTCTGTTTCTTTTGCATCCACCGCCACGGCAGACATAGAAATACGCACATTCCTTGCAGGCGGGATCAAGCTTAAAGGACTCCTTCATAAAGCGCACTGCCTTTTCACTATGATAAAGTTCGTCAAAGGATGAACTGTTAATATTGCCAAGATACCAATCATCGGTACAATAGAAATCACAGGGATAAACACTGCCGTCACCTTCAACAACGAACTGAGTTGAGCAGCAGCCGTTCATACCGCACTGCTCGGCATTCTGCCCCTTAGACAAGGCTATGTAATTATCGAAGGAGCGGATTGAAACATACTCACCCCTCATATAATCGTTAAAATAAATGTTAAAGCCCCTTGTCAGAAATTCGCTGTAATCTTCTGCTGACATATACATATCTTCATCATAATCACCGCTGAATGGTCTAAGACAAGGAATAAACTGCAGATACCTTAAATCCTTTGCTTTAAAAAATCTGTAGGCCTTTCTGAAATTATTAGCCGTTCTTTTTGTTAAAACTGAAAGCACATTGAATGCAACATTATGTTTTTTTAAAAGCTCAATACCATGGATAACATCATCAAAAGAGTTTTTTCCGTCAGGATAAATTCGATACGAATTCAGCGCCTCATCACCGTCAAGTGATACACCGATTAAGAAATTGTGCTTTTTAAAGAATGCTGCAAATTCATCATTTATCAATGTGCCGTTTGTCTGTAAACAGAAATGGACAGGTGAATTCTGTGCATTATGCTTTTTAACAAAATCCACAAAACGAATGAAAAACTCTATTCCGCTTAAAAGCGGTTCGCCCCCCTGAAACGTAAAATATACATCACTGCCTTTAGCGAAATCAAAAGCTGACAGTATCACATTTTCAGCAGTAGCCCTTGTCATCATACCCTTTGAATATTCGCTTCGCTCACCTGCCAGTGAACTGTAAAAGCAATACGCACAACGCAAGTTGCAAAGACTTGATGAAGGCTTAAGCATAACCGATATAGCCATTTTATCACCTGCCATTTTAAATCAATATAAAATTATTATATTATATTTTAAAGATGAATACAAGCAATATAGAAAAAATCCCGACGGACAATCCATCGGGATTTTGTTATTACCTTTGCGAACAATAATTATTCAGCATCAGGAGCATAGTAATCAACAAGCTTTGCAAGCTTATTATACTTTTCAATTGAATTCTCTGCTGCGATAGCAAAGAGCTGCTCTGCCTTACCAGGGAATGCTCTCTTAAGTGAAGAATATCTAACCTCACCCTCGATGAATTCAACGTAATCAGCAGTTGGAGCTTTGCTGTCAAGTGAGAATGGATTCTTACCCTGTTCGATAAGAGCAGGATTGTAACGGAATAAGTTCCAGTAACCTGCAGCAACAGCCTTCTTCTGCTCTGTCTGGTTGAATGGCATCTTGATACCGTGGTTGATACAAGGAGCATAGCAGATAATGATTGAAGGACCATTGTAAGCAGCAGCCTCCTGGAATGCCTTCAGACACTGGTTAGCATTAGCACCCATAGCAACCTGAGCAACGTAAACATAGCCGTAGCTCATAGCAATCTGAGCAAGGTCTTTCTTCTTAACAACCTTACCTGAAGCAGCAAACTTAGCAACAGCACCTGTTGGTGTAGCCTTTGAAGCCTGACCGCCTGTGTTAGAGTAAACCTCTGTATCAAATACAACAATGTTAACATCCTCGTTAGATGCGATAACGTGGTCAAGACCGCCGAAACCGATATCGTATGCCCAACCGTCACCACCGAAGATGAACTGATATTTCTTAGCTGCGTAGTCAGCATCCTTAAGGAAATCAGCTGCAGCGTCAGCAGCCTCACCCTCAAAGCTGTTAGCCTTTAATGCTGCGATAAGAGCATCAGCAGCCTCTGTATTCTTAGCAGCATCCTCATATGTGTCAATCCAAGCCTGTGCCTCTGCAGCAACTGCAGTGTTCAAAAGAACTTCAGCATCCATAGCAAGTCTTTCACGAATCTGCTTCTGAGCAAGCATCATACCATAACCGAACTCAGCGTTATCCTCAAACAGTGAGTTTGACCAAGCAGGACCGTGACCCTTCTTGTCAACAGTGTATGGAGTTGAAGGAGCAGAACCACCCCAGATTGATGAACAGCCTGTTGCGTTAGCAATATACATTCTGTCACCATAAAGCTGAGTAACAAGCTTTGCATAAGGTGTTTCACCACAGCCGGCACAAGCACCTGAGAACTCAAGGTATGGCTTTCTGTACTGAACACCAATTGTTGTGTTATTAACAACCTCAGGCTTAGCATCAACATCGCAAAGAGCGTCGTATACAGGCTGAGATTTCATCTGTGAAGCGATTGGCTTCATTGTAAGTGACTTTGTAGGACAAACGTTAGCACAAGAGCCGCAGCCTGTACAGTCAAGAGTTGAAACGATAAGCGCATACTTATAAGGTGCTTTCTTATGGTCAACCATTGGAGCCTCAGGAGCAAGAGCAACCTCGTCATTTGTAAGACATACAGGACGAATTACAGCGTGAGGACAAACCATTGAGCAAAGGTTACACTGTGCACACTTTGTAGGATCCCATTCAGGAACTGTGATAGCAATACCTCTCTTCTCAAATGCTGCTGAGCCCTGAGGATAAACACCGTCAGCACAGTCAACAAATGTTGAAACAGGAAGGTCATCACCGTGTAATCTGCCAACAGGATCAAGAATTTCCTTAACAAATTTCTTCATCTCCGGACGCTCTGTAGGAACAACAAGCTCAGTTGGCTCGTCAACTGCATCCTTCCAAGAAGCAGGAACGTCAATCTTAACAAGCTCCTTAGAACCTCTTTCGATACCATTGCAGTTAGCGTTAACGATAGCCTCACCCTTCTTTGAGAACTTCTTAACAACTGCAGCCTTCATAAGCTCAATTGCTTTCTCAACAGGGAGGATATTTGAAATCGTAAAGAATGCTGACTGAAGAATTGTTGATGCTCTACCAGGAAGACCAACCTCCTCAGCAATCTTGATACCATTGATTGTGTAGAACTGAATATCGTTTTCAGCGATATACTTCTTCATCTTAGCCGGAAGCTCTTTGTCAAGCTCTTCCGGTGACCAGATGCAGTTAAGAAGGAATGTACCACCCGGAACAATATCCTGTACCATATCATATTTAGTTACATAAGAAGGATTATGGCAAGCAACAAAGTTTGCCTTGTTAATCAGATAAGTTGATGTGATTGGTGATGAACCGAAACGAAGGTGAGATACTGTGATACCGCCTGACTTCTTTGAATCGTAGAAGAAGTAACCCTGAGCAAACATATCAGTGTTATCACCGATAATCTTGATAGAATCCTTGTTAGCACCAACTGTACCGTCTGAGCCAAGACCCCAGAACTTACATGATGTTGTGCCTGCAGGAGTTGTGTCAGGTGTTTCAGTAACATCAAGTGAAAGATTTGTAACATCATCGTGGATAGAAAGAGTGAATGCTTTCTTTGGCTCTTCTGCATTCATATTGTTGTAAACTGAAATAATATGAGCAGGAAGAGTATCCTTTGAACCAAGACCGTATCTACCGCCGTAAACAGGTACGTTCTCGAACTCTGAATTCTTAAGAGCAGCAACAACATCAAGGAATAAAGGCTCGCCAAGTGAACCCGGCTCCTTAGTTCTGTCGATAACTGAAATTGACTTAACGCTCTTTGGCATAGCATCAAGCATATGCTTAACTGAGAATGGTCTGTAAAGGTGAACCTTAATCATACCAACCTTCTCGCCACGAGCATTGAGGAAATCAACTGTTTCCTGAATTGTGTCGCAAACTGAACCCATAGCAACGATAACTCTTTCAGCATCCTCAGCACCATAGTAGTTGAAGAGCTTGTAGTCTGTGCCAAGCTTCTCGTTAACAACATTCATATACATTTCTGTTGTAGCAACAGCGTCATTGTAATACTTGTTACAAGCCTCTCTGTGCTGGAAGAAAATATCACTGTTTTCAGCTGAACCGCGAAGAACAGGTCTTTCAGGATTTAAAGCTCTTGCTCTGAATGCCTGAACATCTTCCATATCAACCATTGACTTAAGGTCTTCATAATCCCAGATGTCAATCTTCTGAATTTCGTGTGATGTACGGAAACCGTCAAAGAAATGAAGGAAAGGAACACGACTCTTTAATGTTGAAAGGTGAGCTACAGCACCAAGGTCCATAACCTCCTGAACGTTTGCTGAGCAAAGCATAGCGTAACCTGTCTGACGGCAAGCCATAACGTCTGAATGGTCACCGAAAATGTTAAGAGCGTGAGTTGATACGCAGCGAGCTGATACGTGAATAACTGATGGAATAAGCTCACCAGCAATCTTATACATATTAGGAATCATAAGAAGAAGACCCTGAGATGCTGTATAAGTTGTAGTTAATGCACCTGCTGAAAGTGAGCCGTGAACAGCACCTGCTGCACCTGCTTCGGATTCCATCTCAGCAACCTTAACAGTCTGACCGAAAATGTTTTTTACTCCCCTTGCAGCCATGGCATCAGTTTCCTCAGCCATATTTGATGAAGGAGTAATTGGATAAATTGCGGCAACTTCTGTGAACGCGTAACTCACGTGCGCAGCGGCAGTGTTACCGTCCATAGTTTTTTTCTTTCTTGCCATATGAACATCCTCCTAAAGTAAAAAATGTAAATTCAGCGAAAGCGGATATAAATCCACTTAACCTTAGACATTATAACACTATAGATAATTAAATTCAATGATAAAATAAAAAAAGTTGACAGAGTTTTTAATTTAAAACTCTGTCAACTCAGATGTGATAATTTGATTATGGTCTGATGTGCTGCTGCTTTCTGCTAAAAGATGGTTAAGATTCGGAAAAATCATTGTTAAAAACAGAATAATCGCTATTATCAGACTTATGAATTTTTTCATACAACTCACCTTCTAAATCTATTTCTATATATTAGTTCCTGAACCATCAAAAAAGTTGACACAAAATATAAAAAAATACGAAGCAGAATTTCTGCTTCGTATTTGCCTGATTAATCCCAGCCGCCTTCCATTACTTCAATACCTGTAACGAGCGTGATTTCGTGAGTCTGATCCTTATCACTTGATTCAACCGTAAACTTATTATTTGTTATGTCCACACCGTCGATTGTGATTATAAACTCAACTGCACCTTTAATGCTCTTAATGTCATATTCCTTTGTAAAAGCATCACCAAGCTTGACATCCTCTTTTGTAAGCTCCTTAAACTTCTTGTCACCCTCAACCCTGTACTGAATAGTCAGTTTCGTATCAACAGGTGTATATGTAGGAACATTAACAATTAAATGAATATTCCTCTTTTTTGACTTGGTCGGTGCTTCAGTCGGTTTTGTTGTTTCCTTTGAAGTCGGCTTGGTTGTGCTGTTCTGCGTGGTAGTGGTGCTGTTATTATTAGAATTAGAATTATTATTGTTATTACCACTATTTCCCTTGCTTGTTTCTTCCTTGCCGCCGGCTGTGGTTGAAGATGGCTTAGTATCCTCTTTACCGCTGCCTTTAGTACTGCTCTCTGCCTCTGTGCTGACCTCTGTAACCACATTACCATCCTTGTCAGTTACAGGCTCACCGTTCTCGTCAGTAACAGGAATTGTTACAACAGTTTCTGTATACTCCTTTGATTTGCAGCCTGCAAAAGCCAAAACAATAGATAATACTATTAATACTGCGATTATTTTTTTCATAATTTTACCCCCTAAATAAATGCACTGAAGGATGCATCACTCGGCATTCTCCAATCCCCTCTCGGGCTCAGTGAAACAGAGCCTACCTTTGGTGAATCAGGAATGCAGGAACGTTTAAACTGGCTGATAAAAAAGCGTTTAAAAAATACAGTCAGCCACTTGTCAATCGTTTCGCTGTCATAAACACCATTGAAAGCCTTGACAGCTAATGTCTTTATTTTTTCCTTTGTAAAACCGAAGCGAACAAAATTGTAAAGGAAGAAATCGTGGAGCTCATACGGACCGATATTATCCTCGGTTTTCTGTGCAATTTTGCCGTTTTCATCAGGCGGCAAAAGCTCAGGTGAAACAGGTGTATCAAGCACATCCAACAGAATTTCTGCTGTTCCCTTTTCGCTGACATTAGCCACATATTCAACCAGATACCTAACCAGCGTTTTCGGCACTGATGCATTGACACCATACATACTCATATGGTCACCGTTATAGGTACACCAACCCATGGCAAGCTCACTCAAATCACCTGTACCAACAAGGAGCTTTGCATGCTTGTTCGCCATATCAAAAAGAATTTGTGTACGCTCGCGAGCCTGCGTATTTTCATAGGTAATATCCTTAACAGCCTCATCGTGCTCAATATCCTTCATATGCTGAATACAAGCATCCTTAATGCTGATTTCCTTAATTGTTACACCAAGTGCTTTCATTAAATCAATAGCATTCTGATAAGTTCTGTCAGTTGTACCGAAGCCCGGCATTGTAATACCGAGAATATCGCTGTTCGGTCTGCCAAGCATTTTCATTGCTTCAACAGAAACAAGCAGTGCAAGGGTTGAATCAAGTCCACCGGAAATACCCACAACAACACCGCTTGAACCGACATGCTCAACACGTTTTGCAAGACCGGATGCCTGAATCGCAAATATTTCCTTACATCTTTCCCTGCGTTTTTCGTCATCAGCAGGAACAAAAGGATGCGGGTCAACAAAACGGTATTTTAAATCGTTGTTATCATTTTCAAGCAAATATTTATCACAAATATTATAGTTGACATCTTCTTCAAAGCTCATATTTTTTTGACGAAGCGTGTTAAGCTTTTCAATATCAATATCAGCAATTGTGATAACGTTATCACGACTGAAACGTTCACCCTCAGCAAGCACTGCGCCATTTTCAGCAACAAGTGTTGCACCTGAAAAAACCAAGTCAGTTGTGCTTTCATAAACACTTGCGCCTGCATAAACATAGCTGCAAATGCATCTTGCCGATTGATTTGCCACTAAGTCACGGCGATATTCAGCCTTTGCTACATATTCATCACTTGCAGAAAGATTGACAATAATATTAGCACCATTCAATGTAAGTCCTACAGAAGGCGGACTCGGAACCCATAAATCTTCACAGATTTCAACACCGAGAATTGCACCGCTTCCCAAATCTACTACACCATCACAGCCCATAATACAGTCATCATATTCACTTATATATACACTGTCAGGCGGTGTATCAAACCAACGCTTTTCATAAAATTCGTTATAGTTAGCCAAATATGTTTTGGGATATATTTTTCTTACTCTGCCATCCTGAATAACAAAAGCACAATTATACAACCTTAAACCAGTTGTATAAGGTGCACCGACTATAACGCAAATATTTTTGCCTTTAGTATATTCGATAATTTCATCAAGAGCTTTTTTTGCAGCTTCCTGTAACGCTCTTGTAAAAAACAAATCAGCACAGGTATAGCCTGTTATTGAAAGCTCAGGTGTAACAAGGAGTCTGACCTCCTCGCTCACCGCCTTATCAATTGCCTTCTTAATTTCTTCCTTATTATAATTCGGATCTGCAACCCTCAGCTTAAGCGAAGCGGCTGCAACTCTGAAAAATCCATAATTCATTCTATCACCTAAATATAAACAAAAAGCCTATAAATTGTTAAATCATTGTAATTTTAAATCTGAAGGAAACTGTTTCATTTGGATTTAAAACAGTCATTCCTCTTTTATTCTCAAAAGTATCGTCCTCATCATTGCAGCTTGAAATACCTGTCCATGGTTCAAGTGCAACAAAGGGAGCATTGCCAACGGCAGACCAGATTAAAAGATTGTTCATATCGTTAAATTCAATCTGAATGCCCTTACCGTTTTTACCAATCATAGTGGCTGTTTTGGACTCACAGCCGTAAAAAATCAATGCGTCCTTTTCCTCAAACAAATCGTGCTTAAGCTCAAGTGTGTCACTGCCCGCCATAACATCATACGCTTCATCAACATTAACGAGTCCGCTGTGATGGTCAGGTCTTAAGCAAGGCTTTGTAATCGGCTTATCGAAAATCACCTTGTAATCCTCAAACGCCTCGTCCTCTGACAATGGGCAGTTGAAGGCCGGATGACCGCCGATAACAAATGGCAGTTTATCGTCACCTGTATTGGTAATAATATATTCATTAGTAACAGTATCACCATTTATTGTGTATTTTATTTTAAGCTCATAATCAAAAGGAAATTGTTTTTTTGTTTTTTCACTGCTTTGCTGAATAAAGGTTACACTATTATCAAAAGCCTCATAAACCTCAAATGGATTAATTCTTGCAACGCCGTGGCGTTTCATTTCACAAGGCTTACCAAAGGCATTTGCCTTACCGTCAGGCAGAACACCGACAATAGGAAAACAAACAGGTGCCTGACCTGCCCAGTATGTTCCATCCCCCTGCCATAAATACTCTGTATCATTTTTAACAAGTGAGTTAAGCTGTGCACCGTCAAGACCGAGAACAGCATAATTATTGCCGCTTGTAATTTTAATCTGCATAAATAACGCACCATCCATAACTTTATTCATAATCATTATAACTTATAGAAAGTTATAATGCAATATTGAAAATATTGTACATATGCGTTAAAATACAGTTAGGCTTTATGAGGAGGATTTATAAATGGACATTGAAAGCTATATTAATGAAGCAATATTTGAAGAAAAAGAACAGCACAAATGCTTCTATCAATTAATATGGGACAATTTCAAAGAAGACGGATTTGTAATAACAGACGAGGACGGATATGAGATAGATGCAGTAATCAAAGCTGTTGCCATTCAGAATCTTGTTGGCGAATTCATTTACAGACTTTATGACGAGGTTAACGAAACAGGACTTGAGGATGTGATTGAGCATTTACAGACTCTCGGTTACTCTGACGAAGAGATAATGGCATACTGTGAGAATAATGATGAAATTGAGGTTGACGATGATTTTGAGCTGACTGTAAAAAATGCACTGGACTACAACACTGAAATCGTGGGAGACAAAATGCTCGAAATGTTCCCTGCTGATGATTTGTTTGATTATTTCTTCACAGCAACATATGAATTTGAACAGGACTTCACCTTTGATTTTGAGGATTATGAGGAAATGCTCGCATTTGTTGACACAAACCAAAATCAGCTTGACAATTATAAGGATGAATATGAAAATGTTCTGCGCTGGATAAAATCAGGTATGATTTGTTAATCAAAAAAGTTTTTCAGTTTTAAAAGGATTATCTTACCAAAGATAATCCTTTTTCTTATATAACAGCATTCGATATATTTATGTTGATAATTTTATTTACTTATTTTTCCAGATGATGTATAATATAAATACAATAAAAAAAGAAGGAGTTTATTATGGAAACTATCAAAACGATTTTCTTCAGCAATTTCCCTGCAGGCTTTGCAGTAATTTGTCTTATCGGCTATTTTTTTGCTATGGCGGTTGTGTTTATAACAAAACCAATTAAGAATGCAGAAAGCTTTTCTATCAAGCCTGTTGATAATGCAGGCAAGACTGAAATTCGTGTTTACTATGGCGGTATTTCCTTTGCACTTGGCGCATTTTTGCTTTACTTAACCATTGCACTTAAAACTCCTGCGTATTCTTTGGTCGGCGGTTTGTTTTTTTCTACAACAGTTTTTGTAACAAGAACGGTATTCCTGTGTGTGGATAAGGGCTGGAAATGCCCATATACAAAATTAGCCATACCTGCAGAGGGATTTTTTGTAATCGCACTTTGGGTGTGCTTTATTCTTTCAAAGACTTTGTATTAAATATTGTCGTTGTAATAACTTTAGTATCTCATTAAAAAATCCCCTCTTAATGAGGGGATTTTTTTATTCACATATTAACAAACCGTAACCTTTATGGCGGTTATAAACAATTTTTGTTTCACCGTCAACACCAAGGTAAACGAAAAAGCTGTGACCAAGCATTTCCATCTGTACAATCGCTTCATCATCGGTCATCATCTGAGGTACAATGTTTTTCTTTCTTCTTATTTCAACAGAGCACGAATCAAATTGATCAAAATTTTCCATTGAAACTTCTTCCTCAAGCGGCGCCATTGCGAGGGCAATTTCATCAATTCCACCCTTTCTTTTTTTATCTACAAGAAACGTTTTAAGCTTTCTTAATTTACGCTTCAAATCATCCACTGCCATATCAACTGCAGGCTCAATTCTGTCTGCTGTTGACTCACCCTTAACGAACGAACCTATATTCAAAACTGTTATATCGCACTTATAGCCATCCTTCTTTTTAGCTAATGTTACGTCAAAAGCTGCTGAATCAGGGAGCATTTTTTCAATTCTTTTAAGCTCCTTATCAATACCGTCCTTCGTGCCTTGCTTTAATTCAAAGCCTCTTGCTGCAATGTTAATCATAATATCATTCCTTTGCTGTGAAATCAGAGAACAAAATTTATATTCCCTGTAATTTAATTATATACTATTTTAAAAGCAAATAACAGTATTTACATTGCACCTAAAATTTGGTATAATATTTGGGCATTATTGATATGAGGTTTTTTTATGACTAAGAAAAAAAGAAATCTATCAGACAAGCTGAACACTTTGCTTTTTGGTAAGGACTTAAGAGTAACCGATGGTGAGCCGTATACAGAGGTCAGAAAATATGATTTTTCTTCCTACTGCCCTATTGAGAATTACATAAAAAAGCAGGAAATACCAAAAGAAAACATTTTTAATATAAATGATTACGGTGCAGGTACTGACAAAAAGGACAATGCACCGTTTATTAATGCCGCCATCCGTGATGCATCAAAAACAGGCGGAACTGTCTTAATAACAGGCGGTGCATATGTAACAACTTCTGTTATTCTCAAATCAAATGTTACACTATTTATTGACAGCAATTCTTCAATCATTTCAAACGAAACCGGCAAGGGCTATGAAAAACACAAAGCCTTGGTTTATGCCAAAGGTTGTGAAAACATCACAATCACAGGCGGCGGCAAAATCTGCGGAAACGGTCATTTGTTCGGCAGAAAGCCTGTGGCAGAAAAAAATAATACCAAGCCTGCAGATTATATTGATGTTATTGAGATGCGACGTGACTATCGTGCACAGCTGCGCTTTGCACACGAGAGCAAATACGGAAATCCTGTTATTTTAATCGGCTGCAACAATATAAATATCAATAACATCATTATTGAAAACAGTGCTTACTGGACATTGAAATTATCAAACTGCAATAAAATCAGCATTTCGGATTTTGTAATAAACAACAACAGAAATGTTGCAAATGCCGATGGTATTGATTTAGCAGGATCAAGTGATGTAAATATAAATCACTGCTTTATTTCAACCGCAGATGACGGCATTGTTATAAAAAATGCAATCTGGCTTGGCAACACAGGCAGTATGAGCAACATAACCATCACGGACTGTGAAATCATCAGCAGAACGAACGCCATTAAGGTTGGCACGGAAACCACTTATGACATAAACAATATACATATAAGCAACTGCAAGCTGTTTATGACTGATTTATACCCGGGCTCTGTTTCAGGCATTTCGCTTGAAGCCTGCGATGGTACTAAGCTCACAAATGTTGATATCAAAAATATAACTATGAACAGGTGCACCTGCCCTATTTTTATAAGACTTGGCAACAGGAACAGAGCAAGTACCGTTAACAGTCAGAGTGCCAACGCAATTGAATTTGGTGCAAAGGCTCAAAAAGGCGGAGAATCGAGCAAAAAACTGTTTGACGGAATCAGTGAAATCAGTGACATTCATATATCAGATATTCAAGCTGACGAGGTTGAGCTGCCTGTCATAATTGCAGGATACAGGCAAAAAGGAAGGGTTAAACGAGTAAAAAATGTTGCCCTTGAAAATATCACACTGAATTATGCAGACAGACCTGAAACAGTTGACAAAAGGCTGTTTATCCCTGAATATGTCAAGGAATACCCCGAATGCTGGAGATTCAGAAATCTGCCGTCTTATGCTCTGTGGATAAGACACGCAGAAAATATTACAATCAACAATTTCACCTGTAATCATCCACAGCCTACCTGGAAAAAGGATATTATTGAAATTGATAATATTTAAACATCTGCATAAATAAAACGTCAAGGATAATTCCCTGACGTTTTTGTTTTTTATTCATTTTCACTTGTTGGCTCTGTTGTTGTTTCAGGCTCAGTGGTTGTAACAATCTCACCATAAACCTGAAGTATAATCTCCTCACCCTTAGCAACAGTTTCGCCTGCTGCAGGTGCCATACCGTTATTTTGCTTTACAGTATTTGTAGCATAGCCAATGTCATTGTAAACCTCTACTGTTGAAACGGTAAAGCCCTCATCCTCAAGCTTTTTCTTTGCATCCTCAAGAGGCATTCCGCCAACATCAGGAACCTGTGCAGTTTCAATACCCTTGCTGACTGTCAGCACAATTTCTGTACCCTCTGTAACAGTTTCACCGGCTTTAACACTCTGCTTAAAGATTATGCCTGCTTCAGCTTCCTTTGAGTATTCTTCCTCAAAAACAATTTTGAACTGTTGATTCCACGCACCGTTATTTTCAACATTGCTTTGTGTAAAGCCCTGATTTATAAAATTCGGCACCTCATATGAACCAAGCGTAACAGTTTCGCTTGGCTGTTCCGGATTATGATTGTTACCTTTTGTGAGGAAAACACCCCCCGCAACAGCGGCAACTATAATACATATAACCAAAACAATAATTGTGATTTTCTTTCCCTTGCTGCCCTTGTCCTCAAGCTCATAATCTGTAGGATAGCCACGATAATATTCTTCCTCTTCAACAGGAACAACTTTCGGTGCTTCCTTAGGCTCAGGAGCGGCTGCTGCCTGAACTGACGGTGCAGCATTCAGCAGCTCTCTGAATGAGCTCACTGTCTGAATACGTCTTTCAGGATAAATCTGTAAACCGCCGCCAAGTGCCTTAATAATATGAGTCGGAATGTTTTCAGCAATGCTGTTTGGTATCATCAGCTTGTCATTGGTTTCTCTTGATTTAGCATCAGGAGGATTCTGACCCACCAGTGCTCTGAAAACGCAGGCTGAAAATGCATAAATATCTGTTGCAGGACACATTTTATGATTATTGTCATACTGCTCAAGTGCAGTGTATCCCTCATTAATATTAAACTCCAGTTCAGATGTAATGGAGTTTGCCTCTGAGATACAGAAGCCCTTTAATCTGATTTTTCCGTCACGGCAAAGCATAAGATTGTCAGGACAGATACCACCGTGAATTATGCCGTTTGAATGAAGTGCTTCCAGTGTGGTAAGCACAGGCATAAACATAATCTGAGCCTTTTCCCAGGTAATATGACCATCAGGAATTTTGAGTAAAAAATCTCTAAGACTAATTGACTCAATATGCTCCATTACAGCATAAGCAGTTGAATTAGCCTCAAACACATCATAGGTTGTTATAACCGCTGAAAGCTTATGCATTTTAATGATTGCAGTCCAGAGATTGATAAATGAAGCCTTATATTTTTCAAATCCGGCTTTGTATCTTTCTCTGATATGAATATCCGTATTGCCCTCAAGTCTGTTCGCAATGCCCTTTGGTAAAAATTCTCTTATAACAACAATATTATCAAGCTGTGTATCATAAGCCATATAGGTAACAGCATCACTGTCGTGGTGAGAAACAGCACCGATAACATATCTTTCATTAAGCACTGTTTTAGGTGACAGATAAAGCATTTCAGGCTGTGTATCGTTATCATAGCCGCATTTTTCACAAATATTACCGCTTGTTAAATCATTAAAGCAGTTTAAACAAAGATTATCTATATCTTTCAAATTGTTCACTCCATTTACTGCAGAAGATAAAATCTTTTGCATTATTAGATTTATAATACCAATGATAAAAGCCTTTGTCAAGAACAACAAATATTTTTAAGAGTGCTGTAAATTATTATTCATATTATAATTGAATAAGATGAATATTTATTGTATAATAAATACAATTATATTTTGAAAGGAATTAACTATGGCATCATTTGCATTGATAAAAGAGCTGGCTGAAAAAAAGGACAAGAACGGCAATGGCTTTCTTGACCTCATCGTAATCGGCAGCGATAAAAAGGAATACCCTGCAAAAGTCTGGAGATTTGACAACAACGGTCAATTTGAAACAAACGATGTTATTGAAATTGATTATACCGTTGATAACTACAAGGGCAAAACCCAGCTTAATATAACAACAATCAAAAAAGCACCTGACGAAATGATTTCAAACTTTGTGCCAAGCAGCGAATATGACGGCAAGGCTGTTTTTTCAACACTGCTGGCAAAGGTTAATAACTTCAGTGATTCGGTGCTGAAATCAATCGTATCAAAAATAATGCTTGATAACAGAGAGGCTTTAGAGGTATACCCTGCAGCATACAGGCTGCACCACGCAATTGTGGGCGGACTTATGCTTCACACAGCATCTATTGTTGAAATGGCAGAGAAAACCTGCACCGTTTACCCTAATATCAACAGAGAGCTGCTTTTATCAGGTGCAATTCTGCACGATGTGGCAAAAACCTTTGAAATGCAGACCGCCAAAAGCGGACTCTGCAGCGGATATACAGTAGGCGGTGAGCTCATCGGCCATCTTGTTAAAGGTGCTATGTATATTGAAGACACCGCTAAAGAGCTTGGCATACAGGACGAAAAGGTAACACTTCTTGAGCATATGGTATTATCACACCACGGCATACCTGAATACGGCTCACCTGTCAGACCAATGTTTTTAGAGGCAGAAATTTTGTCAACCCTTGACAGTCTTGACGCCACAATATTTGAAATCAACAACGCTACCAACAAAATAGATGTTGGTGCATTTACAGAAAGACAATGGGCGCTTGATAACAGAAAGCTGTTCAACCACGGTCTTTCATCAACCGAGCACAAAGTCAATTTAGGAGAATAACTGAAAATATGGAAAATTTAGTTAACGAAAGCTGGACTGAAATTGCAATAACAGTTGACACAAAGGACATTGATATTGCAGGCAACATTGCAAATATGGTCGTGTCCTACGGCATTTACATTGAGGATTATTCCGATTTAGAGGGCGAGGTTATGGAAATCGCCCACATTGATTTGATTGAAGAAGAGCTTTTAAAGGCAGACAGAACAAAGGGAATCATTCACGTTTATGTTAATCCGCACGAAAATCCGATTGAGGCTGTTTCATTCATCAAGGAAAGACTTGACGCACAGCAAATCACATATGATATTAAAATAGCCGACTGTGCCACAGAGGATTGGGTGAACAACTGGAAGCAGTATTTTCACCCTATGCCGATTGGAAACAAGCTGCTTATCCGACCAACCTGGGAGGATGAATATGATGCAGGCGGAAGAAAGGTTCTTCACATTGAGCCGGGACTTGCTTTCGGCACAGGCAGTCATCCGACTACAAAGCTTTGTCTTGAAACCTTAGAAAATTATGTTGATGAAAATTCAACCGTGCTCGACATCGGATGCGGCAGTGGTATTCTTTCAATCGCAGCACTTCTGCTTGGGGCTAAAAATGCTTTTGGTGTCGATATTGACTCACTTGCTGTTAAAACCGCTATGGCAAATGCAGAGGAAAACGGTTTCAACGAAAATCAATTTCAGGTTGTTCAGGGCAATCTGAGTGATAAGGTTGACGGCAAATACAATCTTGTTGTTGCAAATATTGTTGCTGATATTATTATGGAATTCAACAAGGATGTAGGCAGATTCCTCACCGATGATGGTGTTTATATCACAGGTGGTATAATAGAAACTCGTGAGGACGAGGTTCTCTACTCCTTTGCACAAAACGGCTTTGAGGTTATTGAACGCTTTGAGGAAAAAGGCTGGCTTGTTTTTGTTGTTAAAAAGATGAATAACTGATTGCCGGTATGAATCATCAAATATCGTAGAGTTCAATGCCCACATCGCACCGCGGACCGATATAGGCATCGGTCTCTACGAATAAAAAGGACCAAAGGAAATTCCTTTGGTCTTTTTTATTTTATTCATCTACACCCTGAAGCTGCTTCCAATGGATTTTGCAATATTCCTTGCCGTCAATAGCAGGATATTTTTCATCATCAACTCTGGCTGCATTATTACAGTTGTATTCACCCTCATAAGCACAGGTCTGCTCACCGCCCTCACTGAGTGAAGGAATGAATGCATAAAGGAAAATACCGAGAATAGCAACAGTAACGACTGCCTTGCCGATTTTGCCGCGTTTGGTTTCATCAACCTTATTAAACAGCTTGCCTAAATCAATTTTGTCATTCAGCTTGATTTTTTCAAGTATAACCATTGCAAGCTTCATTAAGAAATAGCCGAGAACACCTGCAACTGTACCAACAATCAAGCCTGCGATAACATCAGTTGAATAGTGTACCATTAAGTAAATACGGCTGCCTGCGGTGCAAAGTGCCAATGCAGGGAATAAGTACGCAATCTTCTTTTTATCCTTCATAAAGCAAAGGAACATACCAACTGCCATTTCAGTAACACCTGTTGTGTGACCTGATGGGAAGGAATAGTCACTTTCAGACAAAGCACCTGCTCCGACATACCAAGCCCAGTAATCTGCATTACCCTGAAGTGTGTTATACGGTCTGATTCTCAGTGCCATAGGCTTAACAATTACATTCGTTACAAGCGTACCGATTACAATTGCAAAAATTAAGGTCAAGCCGTACTTTCTTGTTTTTTTGAAAAGGCTGAGCACAACACCAACAATAACCATCGGTATAACAAAAGCCTCGTCACCCAGTGTGGTGAAGAATTTAGCCACATAGGTTAAAAAACCATTTTGCATTGAGCCGAAAAAGTGAAATACCCATAAATCAAAATTGTAAAACACTTTGTCAATGCTTTCTCCTAAAGTTAAAAGTATAGGATTCATAGATTTACCTCCTCTGAAATTAAATTGGTTTTGTAAAATTTTCATACTTTAAAATCAAAACCAAACTTTACTAATATATATTAGCAAAGTTTTGAAATAATTTCAACATAATTATTAAAGTACTGTACTATGTTTGTTAATAATGTGGTAAAATGTTTATGGTAATATATATCAAAATCACAAAAAAGGAAATGATATGATAACGAATCCATATAAGGTATTGGGTGTGCCGGACGGCACAAGCGAGGAAGAATGCACAAAGGCATACAAAAAGCTTGCAAAGAAATATCACCCAGACCTGAATCCGAATGACAAATCGGCAGAAGAAAAGATGGCACAGATAAATGCCGCCTATGACCAGATTAAAAGCGGTACTGCCGAGGCAAGCTACAACCCATATACAGGCTATTATAATCAGAGCACATCAAATCAGGCCCCTGACTATTTAAGCTCTGCCGCACAGTTCATCAGAACCGGACAGTATCAGCAGGCAATTAATCTGCTTAATAATATTGAGGACAGAAATGCCCGTTGGTACTATCTTTCTGCACTGGCTAATATGGCAGTGAACAATCAATCTGTTGCTGAGGACCATATCCGAAGCGCTTATGCAAAAGAGCCGAATAATCCCACATACAGACGAGCCTATGAAAACATAATAAACGGTGTGAATCCGCTTAACTCAAATCCATTCACAGGCTATTACAGCTACAGCAGTAATAACAGCAGTGATACTCCATACCAAAGACAATATACTGTCAGAAGCAACAGAGGCTGTTTAGGCAGGATTTTCAGAATAGTAGTCATTATTATAGCTATCAGAGTTGCTTTGCGTATTATTTTTTCCTTTGGTTACAGAACACCAAGAAGGCAGTATGATCAGCAGCCGACTACTGAATACGCACAGCAATATGATTATCAAGACAATTCAAACATTTTCGGTGAAAACAACGGCGAAGAAGGGAAATTATAGGTGATAGTATGAAAGATTTTTTCAAAAATATGGGATATAAAATCCAGCGGTTTATGGTAGGCAGATACGGTGCAGACCAGCTATGGCGAGCACTTATGATTTTTTATCTTATAGCAATCGTGATAACCAATATTGTTTACAGATTTTCAAGGGTTGCGTATTACGCATTGTCTGTGCTGTCACTGGCAATTATTGTTTTTGCAATATTCAGAGTATTTTCAAAAAACATTGAGGCAAGACAAAAGGAAAATCAGGACTGGCTGAAAATCACAGGCGGAATAAGACAGAAATTCATTTTTGCCAAAGAGAGAAATAAGCAGAGAAAAACACACAAATTTGTAAAATGCAAGCAGTGTAAAAAGGTATTAAGACTGCCGAAAAACAAGGGTAAATTAAATGTAAGCTGCCCACATTGCAAAAATCAGTTTGTGGTTAATACAGGTAAAAAGGCATAAATAAAAGGCGAGGAAATCCTCGCCTTTATTTTTTTATAATTCGTAGGGACCGATGCCCACATCGGTCCGATTGAGGGTCGATGTGGGCATCGACCCCTGCGAAAAAATTATTTTTTCAAAGCAATACCCTTTTCACCAAGCTTTGCAATAACAGACTCTGCAATATCCATTACCTCTTCTCTTGTGAGGGTTTTATCAGGATGAGCAAAAGTTATTCTTGTGGTGATTGATTTACCGCTTTCGTCACTGTAAACGTCAACAACATCAACCTTTTTAACAAGCGGGCTGTTTGCTGATTTGATTGCTTCAATAATCGGTGCAAACTTGTTGCTGATGAATGAAAGGTCAATCTCAATACCAGGGTATTTTGATGGCTCTTCATAGCTGATGCTGTTATTAGCAAGCTTAGCAAATGTCTCAACATCAATTTCAGCAAAAACAATTGCAGCCTTTTTGTCAATCTTCTTTGAAACAACAGGGTGAACAATACCGATTTTACCGAGTTCAGCACCATTGCAAATAATCTTATTGAGGTTACGTGGGTGCTCATAGGAATGAACAGCATCTGCCTTTTCAAACTGAAGTGAGCTGTGCTTAATATCATCAAAAACAACGGCAAGCATATCACGAAGCTCAAAATAAAGTGCTTCAACAGACTTCGTTTTGCTGAACAGAGTAACAGCTAACTTTTTACGCTCATTGCAAAGGTTCTCATCATTAACACCCTCAACAACTCTGCCGATTTCAAACACACCGAAATCCGTGTCAAAACCTGTATTTGTTTTAACCTGACAAAGCTGGGTTGGAATGATTGATTTACGGATCGTTTCAATATTAGGATTTGTTGCATTCACAAGCTTAATATTATCCTCAACCTCAATGCCGAGAGCCTTATACTCATCATAATACGCCCATACATAGGAATGAAGCTCGTGGAGTGAAAAACGCTTAACAAGAATATCCTTAATCTTATCCTCGTCAGTCTTTTCAACATCCCTCCGTGTGCGTCCAGATATGTATACATGCGCTGCAATCGTTCCATGGTATAAGG
>CAYNGP010000012.1:0-33995 GCA_964396885.1 uncultured Bacteroides sp.
GCAGTTTAATAGAATTAAACATGCTATTAAAATTGAAATTATTTTATTTTTCATATTTTTCTTCCTTTCAATATGTATAAGCTATATATGGACAAGTTACTTCATCACCGAAATAATAAAACGATTTTGATGAATTCTCAAACTTGCTTTTTGTGATAGCAATTCCTGAATCTGTTGTAACAAGAGTTAATTGCTTAGTTTCCAAATCATAACCTGCACATACACTGCTATGTACAGCATTATTTTTATATTGTAAAACCAACACAACTGGTCTGTTATTATCTATTTCATTTACTATTGTTTGAAAATCAAAATTTTCTTTCAAATCAGCCTTTTTAGTATTGTTAGAAGCATATACTATTGCTTCTGGAAGCATTCGTAATTTAAAAGAACCATATTTTTCCGTAATATAGTCATATATTTCCTTTTGACTTACATTAAAAGAAATATCATAAATACCAACTGATCTTGCACACGCAGCCCAACACCAATCAAGTCCTTCTGTTGGCTGAACAGGAATATTTAAAACCGTTGATTTCAATGCTCCAGAGTCAAAAAATTTATACTCCCTCGAACCCTCTTTAAAAGTTTTAGTATTCATTATACCGCCATTCGGATTGAAATAGTACCAACTACCACCAATCTTTTTCCAGCCTACTTGCATTGAACCGTCAGAATTAAAATAATATTTATTGCTGTTTATTGTTTTCCAACCAGTATCCATAATACCATTACTGTCAAAGTGATAGGTTTTACCATTTTCAATTAGCCAGCCTACATAACGCTCACCTGTGGAATGGAAAAAGTACCAATCAGTTCCGATTTTTACCCAACCGATTTCCATTATGCCGTTACTGTCAAGGTGATACCACTTGCCGTCAACCTGCTGCCAGCCAACTTGACGGATGCCGTCACTGTTGAAGTAATACCAATCTCCATTAAGCTTTTGCCAACCCGTTTGTCTTATACCATCGCTATCGAAATGATACCAATAGTTACCTATTTTTTGCCAACCTGTTTGCCTTATTCCATTACTGTCGAAATGATACCACTGATTATTTATCTTTTGCCAACCAGTCTGCCTAACACCATCACTGTTGAAATAATACCATTGCTCATTAATTTTTTTCCAGCCAGTTTCCATTATGCCGTTACTGTCAAGGTGATACCACTTGCCGTCAACCTGTTGCCAACCTACCTGACGGATGCCGTCACTGTTGAAATAGTACCATTCGTTATTGATTTTCTGCCAGCCTGTCTGTCTTATTCCATTGCTGTCAAAATGATACCAGTAATTTCCGATTTTTACCCAGCCAGTTTGTCTGTGTCCTTCGCTGTCGAAATGATACCATTCGTTATTGATTTTCTGCCAACCGGTCTGCATATATCCGTTGGCATCAAAGTGATACCAATAACCATTGATATATTCCCAACCATTTTTGGTGTATGTACCATCGGTATGCTTATATCTCCATTTACCGTCGGAGCTTTTAATCCAGTTACCTGGCTTTGTTGTGGCTGCATAAGCAACAACAGTGCCTGTAAATATTGATTGATTCATTAGGCTTTGTATCGGCAGAAAATTAAAATTCACTGCAAAGATAACCACCAGCAAAAGCACTGAAATTATTCTGTTTTTAACTTTTTTGATTTCCATATTTTTCCTCCTTTTATAGTATATTATTTTCACACTTTTGTCAAACCATTTTTATCACCTTTACCTTATATATTCATATTAATTTTCCTTCTAATATATAAGTGTCGAAAAAGGCAAAAGGTTATGCAAAAAGCTCCATAATTTACAAATTGTTCATAAATAGACAAAATCATTATAACCGTAGCATAACGACAAAAAACAGGTATGCTGAATAACAGCATACCTGTGAATTGATTAAAATTATTCAATTTTACATTCTTGAAATATATTCCTTAAATGCTTCGGCAGAGTTAAACTCCTTATAAACAGAGGCAAAGCGAACATAGGCTACCTCGTCAATAGCCTTAAGCTTTTCCATAATAAGCTCGCCGATATTTGCAGATGTTACCTCACGGTCAATCGCTGACTGCAAAGTAGCCTCAATTTCACTGATAGCCGTTTCAAGCTCAGTGATTGTAACAGACCTTTTTTCGCAGGCTCTGAGCATACCCTTTAAAATCTTGTTACGGTCAAAAACCTCACGGCTCTTGTCCTTTTTAATAACAATAATCGGCACATCCTCAATAATTTCATAGGTCGTAAATCTTTTACCACACTGCAAGCACTCACGACGACGGCGAATACGTTCATTCTCATCTGTAGGACGAGAATCAATTACCTTACTTTCATCAAAGCCACAAAATGGACATTTCATTGGAAAATTCCCCCTTTGCCAATTTAATGTAATTGTAGCACAACATATAGAAAATTGCAAGTGTTTTTACTTTACAGCAATATATTGATAAAATCACTGCTTTTCGAGCTTATGTTCCTTGTTATTGTATATGAACATCCAGACAGCCATTGCACAAATAATAAAGTAGCCCACAAACGACCACAAGTCAGGTATCTGACCACCGAGGAAAAAGTATCCGCTTATAGCCGTGAAGATAACATTTGAATAATCATAAACAGAAATTTCTCTGCTTGGGGCAAAGGTATAAGCCGCTGTTATGGCGAACTGACCGCCTGCGGCACAAACACCAACCATGATTAAATACACCCACTGCTTTGCTGTCATTGGGTGAAAATTAAAAATAAGATACGGAGCCGTAACAAGGCAGGAGAACAGAGAAAAGAAGAAAACTGTGAACCTGCCGTTTTCGCCCTTATTGCCCATATGACGAACACAGGTATAGGCTCCGCCTGCACAAAGTCCGCCGATAAAACCACAGACTGATGGAAAAAGCTCCACATTGCTCATTGTGGGTTTGATTACAAACATTGCACCGACAAAAGCAACACCGATTGCAACTGCCTGCTTCGGCTTAACCTTTTCTTTTAAAAACAGAGCAGAAAACACAAGCGTAAAGAAGGGGCTCATCTTATTAAGAATTGCCGCATCGGCAGTGGAAGCCATTTTAGTTGTGGCATAAAAATTACCGAACACACCAAGCAGCCCTGCACTTGACCTTATGATATGATATTTTAAACAGCCCTTTTGAGGGAGAAATTTTTCTTTATTTTTAAGCAAAGTAATCACTGCGATGAACAGTGCAACAAGATTTCTGAAAAAAACCTTTTGTGCAACAGGAACATCACCTGACAGATTTATAAAGCTGCTCATTCCGCTGAAGCTGAGTGCTGACAGCAGAATGCAAATGATTCCCTTTGTTCTGTTACTTAACCTTGCCATAGCCTTTCTAAATAATCCTTGCTTTCCTTTAAAACATTTTCAACATCATAGCTGCCCGAATATATTTCAATGACACAGTCACCTTTATAGTCGGCACTATCCATAATGCTTTTCATTTTATTAAAATCAAAACTGCCCCATCCGATCGGCAGGCAGTCACCACGCTCACCATGATCGCTGATATGCATATGAACGATTTCATTTTTAAATTCTTCTAAAAATGCAAAAGTATCCTGCCCTGCTCTGACAGTCTGCTTGATATCAAACACCATATGATAATCGTTTCCAAGTGCAGACCTCATTTTTTTGCAGAAATCAATTGTCTGACTTTTAAAACGATTCACATTTTCCTGACAGACAGTTACACCCTCACTCTTGCCAATTTCAACCAAAGTTCTGAAACGGTCAAAGTATCTTTCATCCGGTATCGGAATTTTGGGCATTGCAACAGCACCGTGAATGACAACAAACTTTGCACCCAGCATTGCTGCAGCGTGGCAGGCTTTCTGATAAAGACCGATATAATCCTCAAAGCGTCTTTGATAATCACCGAAAATACAGGAGCTTTCCAAAAAGCTTGAAAACGGATGAACGGATATGATTTCAGTATTTGAATCTTTAGTAATCGCACAAAGCTCTTTAACAAAAGGTTCTTCATACTCACAGGGAGCATTTACAAAGACCTCGGCTTTTTCAAAGCCAAGGTCTGTAACTTTTTTCAACGCCTTTTCTGTTTCAAGCGGATAGAAACAGGCGGTAGATGCACCTATTTTCATTAGCCGATCAGCTTCTCTGTGCAGGCAAGCTGAACACAAATGCAAAGCAGCTCAGCTGCCAAATCAAGCTCTGCAACAGGTGGAAGAGTCGGAGCAATACGGATATTGCTGTCATTTGCATCAACACCATATGGGTATGTTGCACCTACTGTTGTGAGCACAA
The DNA here is from genome assembly GCA_964396885.1 of uncultured Bacteroides sp. Classification (GTDB taxonomy): domain Bacteria; phylum Bacillota; class Clostridia; order Oscillospirales; family Acutalibacteraceae; genus Eubacterium_R. The sequence goes on from CAYNGP010000012.1 coordinate 4,272, forward strand.
CGCCGGCCTCTTTACAAAGCTCGCCTACTCTTTTTGCACAGCCGTTCATCACATCAAGGCTGATGAAATAACCACCCTTAGGATCAAACCAATTTGCAATGCCTTTGCCAGCCAGCTCATTTTCAAGATGCTTAAGAACAATATCAAACTTTGGCTTAAGAATAGCCGCATGCTTTTTCATATGCTCAAGAACACCATTTGCATCCTTAAAGAATTCAACGTGACGGTGCTGATTCATTTTATCATAGCTGATAATCTGACAGTTCAGTCTTTTCTTAATTGCCGCAATGTTGTTATCTGATGCAATAAGAGCAGAAACACCTGCACCCGGGAATGTGATTTTAGCTGTTGAGCAAACCTCAATAACCATATCCTCATTGCTGTACTTAGGCAGAATATCAAAAATATTTAAGAGCTTGTCGCCTTCCTCTACAATATCGTGAACGCAGTAAGCATTATCCCAGATAATTCTGAAATCCTTTGCGACAGGCTTCATTTTAGCAATGCGGTCAACAACCTCATCACTGAATGTAATACCTGTTGGGTTAGCATACTTAGGCACACAGAACATACCCTTAACAGCCTCGTCTTTAATAAGCTCCTCAATAACATCCATATCAGGACCATCGTTGTTCATAGGAACATTAATCATTTTAATATTGTAATATTCACAGATTGTGAAATGTCTGTCATAGCCCGGAACAGGACAAAGGAACTTAACCTCGTCAAGCTGACTCCAAGGCTTGTCACCTGCACCCTCAATGAAACACTGACCGAGATAGTCAAACATCAGGTTAAGGCTTGAGCTCGGTCCGATAATAACATTCTTCGGCTCAACCTGCATTAAATCAGCAAAAAGCTTTTTACAGCTTGGGATGCCGTCAAGAATACCATAGTTTCTTATATCAACGCCGTCTGAAACATAATTGCTGCAAGCGTTAAGACCATTTGATAAATCAAGCTGCTCCTTACCGGGCTTACCACGGCTCATATCAAGCTGCAAGCCCTTTGCTTTAAAAGCATTGTATCTTTCAAGCAGTGCAGCCTGTTCATTTAATAATTCTTCTTTAGTCATTTCTGTATATAACTTTGACATAAAATCACCTCACAAAAATATATCGCACATAGTTTAGCACAAATGTAATAATAATGCAAATTTTATATTCTAATCAAAATCAGTTATAACTAATTTCCCTGAACATTTTATTGATATTATCACAAAGGGATTTATGCTTAGGCAAATCAAGATTATTGTCCTCGGCAAGGATTTCACCTGCACACTGCTGGGCAAGCCGCAGAGTTTCCATATCCTGAAGCATATCGGCAATTTTTAACTGCGGAAGACCATGCTGTCGTTCACCAAAAAAGTCACCCGGTCCTCTTGCCTTTAAATCCTCGTCGGCAATTTTAAAGCCGTCACTGTTATTTTTCATAACCGCCAGACGGTTTTGCGAGCTTTCGCTCTTACTGTCGGAAACAAGAACACAAAAACTTTTCTGACTGCCCCTGCCTATTCTGCCCCTTAACTGATGAAGCTGTGAAAGCCCAAAACGCTCGGCATTTTCAATCACCATGATTGTGGCATTCGGCACATCAACACCAACCTCAACAACAGTAGTGGCTATCAAAATCTGCACATCACCTGATGAAAAGGCTTTCATTACATTATCCTTTTCCTTAGGCTTCATTTTTCCGTGAAGGAGTCCGAGATTATAACCCTTGAATGCACCCTCTGACAACTCCTCCGCATACTGCTGGGCAGATTTTAAATCTGATCCATCCTCACTCTCCTCAATTGCAGGGCAGACAATATATGCCTGCTCTCCCCTGTTAACTGCATCCTTTATAAATTTATACAATCTTTGATGATAGCGTGAATCCACAACGTCTGTTCGTATCACCTGTCTGCCCGGAGGCAGTTCATCGAGAATGCTTATATCAAGATCACCGTACAGAATCAGCCCAAGCGTTCTCGGTATAGGTGTTGCACTCATAACAAGGGTATGTATTCCCTCACCCTTTTCAGTCAGTGCTGCCCTTTGCTTTACACCAAAGCGATGCTGTTCGTCGGTAATGACCAAGCCGAGAGCGTTAAACTCAACATCATTCTGAATGATAGCGTGCGTACCGATTAACAAATCAATATCACCCTCCATAAGCGATACCTTGATTTCTCTTTTTTCAGCGGCTTTGGTTGAGCCTGTTAAAAGCCTGACACGGATACCTGCTGCCGACAGCATTTTTGACAAGCCCTCATAATGCTGAACTGCAAGAATTTCTGTAGGTGCCATCAGTGCACACTGATAACCGTTTTTTATTACCGAATAACAAAGTCCTGCTGCCACAGCCGTTTTTCCTGAGCCAACATCCCCCTGCAAAAGTCTGCTCATAGGATAACTGCCAGCCATATCCTCAAGGCAATCCTTGATTGCTCTTTTCTGTGCACCGGTCATTTCAAAGGGCAAAAGGCTTTTGAACTCTTCCGTATAATCCGTTTTTATGGATAGATTTGTAACAGACTTATTTCTGCCTTTTAATTTCAATAAGCCAAGCTGTAATGTGAGAAGCTCCTCAAAAATAAGCCTTTGCCGTGCTTTCTGCACATCCTCATCACTGTCAGGAAAATGAATTTGCCTTATCGCTCTGTCAAGGCTGATGAGATTATATTTATCCCTTATTGATTTATCGAGTGTTTCAGGAATTTCGTCAAGTGAATCAAGAGCAGTTTTAATCACCTTGGCAATAGCGTTTGAGGTCAGCTTGCCTGTAGCAGGATAAATAGGATGAACTCTGACACCTGAATCAAGCTTTTCAATTTTAGGTGAGGACATAGAGGCATTTGTTAAATTTTTTTCAATCTTGCCATAAAGCACATAGTCCTCATACACCCTCAATGCCTGAGCCTGATATTTATTATTGAATATTGTAACATGAATTATACTTTCACCGTCACTGAAACGGCATTTATAAAGCGTCATACCACGGCGAATCATATGCTCCTTCACAGGTGTAATCATTGTTGCCTTGATTGAAACAAGCTCACCATTCTGCAGCTCACGAACTGTTTTGGTATTTGTCCAATCCTCATACTTTCTTGGAAAGAAATGAACAAGAGCGTCAACATCAAAGATTGCGAGGCTGTTAAACAGCCCCGCTCTTTTTTCGCCAACGCCCTTAATGTATTTTATGTTACTACTTAAATTAAGCATCAGTATTTACTCCACTGAAATAATAAAGTAATAAATCGGCTGACCGCCGTCAACTACACTGATTTCAACATCTGCACCGCATTTTTTAGCCAGTGCTTCCTCAACCTGTGCAGCCTCATCACTGCTGACACCCTCACCATAAATGACGGTAATGAGTGAATGCTCGTTCTTTTTAAATAACCTTTCAGCAGACTTAACAGCAATATCAACCTTATCTTCACCAAGGAACTTGATTTTGCCGTTGCAAAGTCCCATCATCTGTCCCTCGTGAACCTTTTGACCTTCAACCTCACTGTCACGTGCAGCAAAGGTAACCTGTGCAGTCTGCACTGCACCTGCTGCTTCCATCATATTCATAACATTTTCATCAGCATCTGCTGTTTCATCAAACATAAGCATTGCTGAAATGCCCTGTGGGATAGTTTTGGTCTGCAGCACCTTAACCTCTCTGTCAGCGGCAAGAGGAATAGCCTGCTCTGCTGCCATAATGATATTTTTATTATTAGGCAAAACAAATACAGTTTTTGCAGGGGTACTCATAACGGCATTTAAAATATCATCGGTTGACGGATTCATAGTCTGTCCACCGCTTACAACAACATCTGCACCAAGATCAGTGAAGAGCTCTGCAAGTCCGTCACCGGCACAAACGGTTACAAAGCCGTAATCATTTTCAGGCTTTGTTACGACAGGCTCAATAACCTTGTCGCCATCTTTAACACCCATATCTGCATTAGCATGCTGATAGCGCATATTGTCGATTTTAATATTAATAAGCTGACCGTATTTTAAAGCCGCCTGAATTACATTGCCGGGCTCATTAGAATGAACGTGAACCTTAATAATATCACTATCATCAACCACAACAACACAGTCACCGATTGACTCTAAAAATGCTCTGAGCTTTAACGGATCCTTTTCCTTCGCACTGCTTGATTTTTCAATAAGAAATTCAGAGCAGTATCCAAATTCAATATCATCACTTGCATCTGCAACTGTCTTTTTTGAAGGCGTTGAAACAGGCGTAACACCCGAACCGTCAATAGGCTGAACAATGACACCATTGTGCCAAACACTTTCCATACCTTCAAAAACAAGGATTAAGCCCTGACCGCCGGCATCAACAACACCTGCTTTTTTCAGCACAGGCAAAAGCTCAGGTGTTTTTGCAAGAGCCTCTTTGGCCGCCTGCAGTGCTGCAAAAGCAACCTCCAAAGGGTCATTCTGAATTTTTGCCATCTCAACAGCGGCATCCTTTGCCTCTCTTACAACGGTTAAAATTGTGCCCTCTGTCGGCTTCATTACAGCCTTATAGGCTGCATCTACACCTTCCTTAAAGGCATTGGCAATATCAGCAGCACCGGCCGCTTCAATCCCCTTGAAGCCCTTTGAAAAGCCCCTAAAAATCAGTGCAAGAATATCACCGGAATTACCTCTTGCACCACGAAGAAGAGCAGATGCACAGCGTGCAGACGCCTCCTCAATCGTGCAATCATCAGGCAGTGCCGCCATTTCCTTTGCAGCAGCACCGATAGTCATACTCATATTTGTACCTGTATCACCATCAGGAACAGGGAAAATATTCAATGCATCAACAGCCTGTCTGCTGTTGGCAATATTATTCGCAGCAGAGATTATAGAATCTCTAAACATTAATCCAGTTATCATCTATTCAATCTCCATTACTTACTTAATGCGTCAATGTAAACATTAACCTTTGATACCTTAAGGTCTGTTGCTTCCTCAACAGTATATCTGACCTTATTAACAATGCTTTCAACAATTGTGTTGATGTTAACACCATATGAAACTGAGATGTGAAGCTCAATAATAAGCTCACCATTCATACTTTTAACAATAACGCCCTGATCTGAATTGTCGTTGGTTATTTTACTTTTTATTGCATTTTTTATTGTTCTGAGTGCGTTGGAATCAACCATTCCTGTTACACCGAAGCAGCTTTGTGCAGTCCTTCCAACCAGATTTGCAAAATAATTATTTGTGATTTCAATATATCCATTTGGATTTTCAAGCTTAATCATAATCTGACCCCCAATTATATTTTATAGATTATTACTCTGTTTCATCATTATTAAAATTCCAACTATCTATGTTGGAGAAGAAATTGCCGTAATAACCCTGCATATCACCATTCATTGCTTTAGAATAGCATATCATACCCTTTTTGTAAATAAGGGGTATATAAGGCATTTCCTCGTTAAAAGCAAGAATGAATTTACCGAGTTCTTCATCACCTGTAAGGTATTTGGTGTAAAGGTCATCACTTTGTAAATTTTTATCGTCAAAGCCAAACCTTGCCGCACCTGAAGAATCAAAAAACGGATACAAATTCATATCATCACCAAGCTTGATTTCGCCGATATACAAATCAAACTCTGTATTTTCAATTCTTCTCATATATTCTGTATAGTTAACCCTTTCAACAGAAACGCTGAAGCCAACCGCCTCCAGCTGAGATTTAATTAGATTAGCTGCAATCACTCTGTTTTCGTTAAGGTTAACCAGTAATCTGAGCTTGAGCTTATCATCACTGTAGCCGCTCTGATTCACTGACTGCTTAGCCGTAGCCGTGTCAGCCTTAGAATCAAAAATCTTAACATTTTCGATACTCTTAAAATCGGGATTAAACGGAGATAGAGCCACAGTTGCATATCCCGAGTATGCACTTTCTGCCAGAACTGTCCTGTCAACAGCAAGGCTTATCGCCCTTCTGATTTTGGCATCAGAGGTTATTCCCGAATAAGAATTCACACCTAAATAAATCAGGTTATTCATTGAAACTGTCTTTTTTGCACATGACAGCCTTTTTGAAATATCGGCACTTAAATCCCTGAAAGCATATGAAATATTGCCAATATTAACAGCATTATCTATTGAATCTGATGCAGCAATATTAACAAGGTGAACAGTCGTAATATAAGGGTTAAAATCCTCGCTTATATTCGCCCTCATAACTACTCCGTCATCACTATTTTTATAAATATATCTGCCGCTGCCAATGGGGAAACCATCGTCATCATCATGCATTGAGGCTATCGGGTATGTTAAAAGATTAATGGCATACGGATTTGCATATTTAAGGTGAAAAACGACTGAATTGCCGCTGCCGTCAACATAGCTTACAGGCTCAAGGGAATTGCCATAAGCATCAGACTTCATTGCCGCTCTCGTGGAATACAATACATCATCCACCGTAATTTGTTCACCATTCGAAAATTTAAGTTGAGGATTTATATCCACTCTGAGCGTTTTGCTGTCCGTAAAAGCATAGCCTGTGGCAATATTTGTCACAGCCTCATAACCCTCGGTCAAATCAAAAAGACTTTCAAACACAAGGTCTGCGAGAATCTGATTATTTTGAGTTGCTGCTTTAAACGGGTCAAGGCTGTCAGCCTGCGTATAACTCAGTTTAAATGTTCTGTCATCTGTTTTTTTAGCCGTTGTTATTTCAGTAACCTGTGTTTCATGACTATTTATATTACTGCTGCAGCCGGCTAAACAGGTAACAAGCATTGCAATTGCCATAACCAAAGCAATAAATCTTTTTTGCATTGTTACCTCCTAATTAAAATGGTATTCATTGTCTTACCTGTTTTATTATCAATTTCAAACAGACAGCCTTCCATAACACAAGGTCCGTCATCGTTAACAAATCTTACAGGCAAGCCTGTTCTGAGCTTTTCAATAATGCACTGGGGATTAACACCAAGCACACTGTAATACGGACCTGTCATACCAAGATCTGTAACATAGCCCGTGCCGTTCGGCAAAATCTGATTATCACTTGTCTGGGTATGGGTATGTGTACCGAAAAGTGCAGACACTCTGCCGTCAAGATAAAAGCCCATTGCTCTTTTTTCGCTGGTTGCCTCTGCATGTAAATCCACAAGTATGATTTTAACACCCTGCACTTTTATTTCATCAATAATTCTGTCGATAACAGAGAATGGATTTTCAACACTTTCCATATAAACAGCACCCTGCAAATTGATAACCGCTATTCTGCAATAGCCCTTGTCAACAATCATATATCCCCTGCCGGGAGCACTGCTGTGATAGTTTGCAGGTCTTACTATAGGATTATCTCCATCAAGATAATCGTAAATTTCTCTTCTTTTAAGACAATGATTGCCGAGCGTGATAACATCCACACCACTGTCAAGAATATGATTTGCACTCTGCGGCAAAATACCATTGCCTACAGCAGAGTTTTCACCGTTGGCGATGACTAAATCAACACCGAGCTCACGTTTTATTTTTGGCAGCTCCTGCCTTAAATAATCGCAGCCCTGTTTTGACACGATATCGCCGATTGTTAAAATTTTCAATACTGCACCAGTTTCTATATCTATATTTAAGCCTTAGATATTATACTATAAACCAATCGCAAAAACAAGGAATTGACACAATTATTAACACTGTGTTAAAATTGTTGTATCTAAATCTTATTTTATTGATATAATAAAAATACGGGAAAAACATAAGATTTTTGAGGTGAATTACAATGAATATTTGCGTATTCGGTGCTGCAAGCAGTGAAATAGATAAAAAATATATTGATGATGTTGAAATGATGGCAGAGGAGCTTGCCAAAGCTGGTCACAGCCTTGTATTTGGTGCAGGCGGCGAGGGTCTTATGGGTGCTGCTGCCAGAGGTTTTAAAAGGGGCGGTGCAACAATAACAGGTGTTATACCGACTTTTTTTAAAGAAGCGGATGTTGAAGCCATATACGAAGAATGTGATGAACTGATTTACACCGACACAATGAGGGAAAGAAAGGCTGTAATGGAGGACAAGGCGGACGCATTTGTCATTGTCCCGGGAGGAATAGGCACATTTGAAGAGCTTTTTGAGGTCCTCACTCTCAAGCAGCTTGGCAGACACAACAAGCCGATTGCTATTTTTAACTGCAATGGATACTATGACAAAATGGAAGCTATGCTCAACACCTCAATTGAAGAGGGCTTTGTTCGTCACACCTGCAGAGAAATCTATTCATATGCCCAAAGCACAGATGAATTAATCAAATATATCAATGACAATAATCACTGCGATTATACAGTCAGTGAGCTGAAAGCATAAACCAAAATCCAATACTCAGCACAAAAAGTCAAATGTAAATGACTATAAAATGTTATAATTAGTTATAAATATTATAGTAGAAAAAGGAGAAATAATATGAAGGACAATCTCAGATATATGCTGAGAAATTGGATAACGTGGGATAAGAAAAGCCTTGCTTATTTTATTATCCGTGTGCCTGCACTTGTTTTGCAGCCGATTATAACAGCATATATTCCAAAGGCAATGATTGATTGCATTGAACAGGGTGTCACAACAGAAAGATTAATTTTAGTTGTGGCACTTTTAAGTTTATTGCTTACTTTAACAATCTGGATGGATCCGTTTATGAGCGAGCTTGTTCGAGGCGGTGCAAGAATTGTGCGTATGCGTTATGCCGTAATGGCATTCAGAAAAAATCTAAGCACAGACTATGTTAATATTGAAAGCCTTGAAAAACGCGAAATTCAAAAAAGAGCCGAGGATTTTTACAGCGGCAGATGGTCAGGCGGCTCTAATTTTATAGACACCTGCAACTATTTCTGCGTTGCTGTTGTGGGGGTAATCACATCATCCGCATTAATAATCAAAATCGATATTTTTATGATTTTAATTATTCTTGCCACTTGTGCAGGTCAATTTGTTCTTCTAAGAGTAATTAACGAAAAAATCAGGGAAAATCTCGACAGCAGGGCAACTTTCAGAACAAAATTCGACTATTTCTATAAAAACAGCAAGGATACTGCGGCTGCAAAGGACATAAGGCTATACGGTTTTCAGGATTATTTCATCAAGGCCCTCGCCGACACGCTTTGTCAGATTGAAAAAATCATTTCAAAATACACGCACCAGTGTGCTGCATTTGACGCCGTAACAGCCACACTCAATCTGCTGAGAGAAGCAGTGGCGTACATATATCTTGTTTATCTTGTAACAAAGGGCAAAATAACAGTTTCCGATTTTATATTCTACTTTGGAATTATTACAGGCTTTTCAAACTGGGTAGTAAGCCTTGTTTATTCCTACACACAAATTGAAAGATGCTGCAACGAATGTGGTTCTTACAGAAAATATATTGAAAGTGAGGACACCTCTGATAAAGGCACTCCATTTACAGATAACCAAATAAACTCAATTGAGCTGAAAAATGTTTGCTATAAATACCCATCTGCCCAAAATGATACGCTTAAAAATATAAACCTGAAATTCAGCGGCAACGAAAACATTGCAATTGTAGGTGAAAACGGTGCAGGAAAAACAACACTGATTAAGCTGCTTTGCGGTTTATACAGCCCTACAGATGGTAATATTTACATAAACGGCAAAAACGCCGATACGCTTTCAAAAGAAAGTCTGTTTGATTTATTTTCGGCAATCTTTCAGGACTATTACTTCCTGCCTATGACAATTGCGCAAAACCTCACAGGTGAAATTGATTACGACGAGAAAAAACTATATTCTGCTCTTGAAAAGGCAGGCATTATTGATAAAATCAACACCTTAAAGGACAAAGAAAATTCCTTAATGGATAAAGAGGTTTATAAAAATGCTGTTGATTTTTCAGGCGGTGAAAAGCAAAAACTGCTGCTTGCCAAGGCAATCTACAAAAATGCACCTGTTTTAATTCTTGACGAGCCGACTGCTGCTCTTGACCCTATTGCGGAAAATGAGCTTTATCTGAAATACAATGAATTAACCAAGGACAAGCTATCATTTTTCATCTCTCACAGACTGTCATCAACACGTTTTTGTGACCGAATTATTTTTATATCCGACGGGCAGATTGCCGAGGAGGGTACTCACGATGAACTGATGGCACTTAAGGGTAAATACTACAAAATGTATCAGCTTCAAAGCTACTATTACAAGGAGCAGGGGGTGGCTGTAAATGAATAATTTAAAAATGGTTTTTAAAATGTATGGTGAAATTCACCGCCTTGAAAAGCACACGCTCCCCACAATGATTATCAGCTCATTGGTCAAGGCAGTACATCCGTTTATCAACATCTATTTCACTGCTGAGCTGGTTACATTATTATCCGAAGGAGCAAGCTTTAATGATGTAATATTGTTAATATGCCTTGCACTGGCAATTAATTTTGTTCTCTATTTTCTTAATAATTTTCTTGAAAGCTATGAGGACGGACTGCGTTCCATTCTGCTGGACAGGGAAAGTCAGAAAATGGCAGGCAAGCTATATAAAACTGAATATGAAAAATTAGAGGACAGCAATTTCAGAGAAACCATTCATAAGCACGAGGAGGCAGGTGCCAGCCGCTGGGCACGATTCCCCTATTTTGTATGGACAACCTCTGTTTTTATAAGCGGTCTTTTAACGTTAATCATTGCAATTGTTACAATCATGCCCCTTTTAAAAATCGGATTTAAGGCGACAGGTAACGGATTTTTCGAAAGACCTGTATTCCTTATCACGCTTATTGCCACAATTGTTATAATGGCAGTTATTATGCTTTTGATTGCAATAAAAATGAACAAATCATACCTTGCAGCAAACGAAGCATATGCCGAACTTGACAGATTGTTTTATTCCTTTATAGACATTTTTTCAGATTACAAAACAGGCAAGGAAATCAGAATATATAAGGAGCAGGAATTAATCAATAAGATTGCAGCAGATAAAATCTTAAATGACGGCGAAAAGACGCTGAAAAAAATCTCAATGAAAACGGCAAAAACAAGCTCCATAGTAGCAATACTTGGTGCAATCGTCGGTTTTGGTGTATATCTGTTTATCGGAATAAAGGGTCATTACGGACTTTTTGACATCGGCAAGCTCGTGCTCTACTGCGGTGCTTTTATGCAGATTATCAACGGTGTTATGCAGATAGCCAATACCCTCGGCAAGCTTGTTGAAATTCTTCCGCTTGCAAGGGTTTATTTCACAATTATCGAATCTGAAAACGCGAAAACCTATGGTGATAAAGAACTTGAAAGTAATGAATTTGAAATTGAATTTAAAAATGTTTCATTTAAATACCCCGGCAATAATAACTACTCATTGAAAAACATCAATCTGAAAATCAGCAACGGTGAACACCTGGCTGTTGTAGGAAGAAACGGCAGCGGCAAAACCACATTCATCAAGCTTATGTGCAGGTTATATGATGTAACAGACGGTGAAATTCTTATTAACGGAATTAACATCAAGAATTACACTGAAGAAAGTATAAATCGACTTTATTCCGTTGTTTTTCAGGATTTTCATATATTCTCCCTACCCCTCTCGGATAATATCTGCTCCGGCAAGGACTATGACCGTGAAAAAATGCTTGACTGTCTTGAACAGGCAAATATTAAGGAACGTGTTCTGAAAATGCCGAAACAGGAACAGACACCTCTATATAAAAACGCAGACAAATCCGGTGTTGAAATATCCGGCGGCGAGGCACAAAAGCTTGCACTGGCAAGAGCACTTTATAAGGACAGCCCTATTGTAATTCTTGACGAGCCCACTGCCGCTCTTGACCCTGTTGCAGAAAATGAAATATACAACCGTTTCAACAGCTTTGTTGACAATAAAACTGCCATTTATATCTCACATCGTCTTTCAAGCTGTGTTTTCTGCAGCCGTATTGCGGTATTTGATAATGCAGAATTAGTTGAAACAGGTACACATCATCAGCTTTTGGAAAATAACGGAAAATATTTCGAACTTTGGAGTGCACAGGCACAATATTATGTATAAATCAAGCACATACATTCTGTCTTAGGGCAGGTTGTATGTGCTTTTTGCTATTTGACAAAACTATTCTGAAATTTGTTGCTTGACATATACAAGATATAGGTGTATATTATTATATATGTTTTACATATTGTTGTGCTAATTTTCTACGAAATATGTAAAATGTTGCTATAAAATCGCATTTAAACTGTACCTTTTCTGATGGTAAATTTCAAGAATTTTAAACAGAAGGAGGTGCTGTTAACTATGAGTAGTATTATCATTCCCATTATTATTGGCGTTGTTTGTGCCGTTATTTTTGGTATAATCGGTTTTGTTCTCGGCGGCGAATACCGCAGAAAAACAAGTGAAAAAGAAATTGGCTCCGCTACACAGGAGGCAACAAAAATAATTAATAATGCTTTGTCTGAGGCAGAGGCAACTAAAAAAGCCAGACTTGTTGAAGCAAAGGATGAAATTCATAAGCTTCGTTCAGAAGCTGATAAAGATATACGCGAAAGAAGAGGCGAGGTTCAAAAACAGGAAGCCCGCTTAAATCAGCGTGAGGAATATCTTGACAAGCGTGCTGACTCGCTGGAAAGCAAGACAGAAGCGTTAAGCGAAAAGCAAAAGCAGCTTGATGAAAAACTACTTGAAATTGACGGCATTAAGAAAAGCCAGTTTGATATGCTTGAGCGTATCTCAGGACTGACTCAGGAGGAGGCAAAGAAGTATTTACTTGCTACTCTTGAAGAACAGCTTGACACTGAAAAAAGCAAGCGCATTATGGAACACGAGCAAATGATTAAGGACCAGAGCGAAATCCTGGCACGTGAAATCATCGGCACTGCAATCCAGCGCTGTGCAGCAGATCACACGGCTGAAACCACCGTTTCAGTTGTGGCATTGCCTAATGATGAAATGAAGGGCAGAATCATCGGCCGTGAGGGCAGAAATATCCGCTCTATTGAAACAATCACAGGTGTTGAATTGATTATTGATGACACACCGGAGGCTATTACAATCAGTTCATTTGACCCTGTAAGACGTGAGATTGCAAGACTTACTGTTGAAAGGCTCATTCAGGACGGACGTATTCATCCGACCAAAATTGAGGAATGCTTTGAAAAGAGCACAAGAGAGGTTAATGCAATCATTAAGCAGGAGGGTGAAAAGGCAGTTCTTTCAGCGAACTGCGGTCAAATTCATCCGGAACTTGTTAAACTTATCGGTAAATTAAAATATCGTACCTCATATGGTCAGAGTGTACTCAAGCACAGCCTTGAGGTATCTTACATTGCAGGACTTATGGCTGCTGAAATCGGTGCCGACGAAAGACTTGCAAGAAGAGCAGGTCTTTTACACGACATCGGTAAAGCACTTGACCACGAGATGGAGGGCTCACATATTGCCCTTGGTGTTGAGTTTGCAAGAAAGTATAAGGAAAACGAAAATGTTGTTCATGCTATTGCAGCTCACCATGGTGAAATTGAATGCAAAACTGTTGTTGCCTGTCTTGTTCAGGCAGCCGATGCTGTTTCTGCAGCAAGGCCAGGTGCAAGACGTGAAAACATTGAAAATTATATCAAGCGTTTACAGCAGCTTGAAGAAATTTCAACAAGCTTTGAGGGTGTTGAAAGAGCCTATGCTATTCAGGCCGGTCGTGAGGTAAGAGTTATGGTTAAGCCTAACGTTATTGACGACTCAAGAATGCCTTATGTTGCACATATGATTGCTAAGAAAATTGAAAGCGAGATGGAGTACCCGGGTCAAATTAAGGTTAACATCATCCGTGAATCAAGGGCAAGCGACATTGCAAAATAAACAATTAAAAAGCCGACAAATGTCGGCTTTTTTTGTAACAAATTTTACAATACGAAAGGAATAAATATATGATTAAACACATTGTTTGCTTTAAGTTAAAAGACAACAGCCCTGAAAATTGTTTAAAAACTGCCGAGATTTTAAAATCAATGAAAGGCAATGTGCCTACACTTGTTGACATTGAGGTCGGCGTGGATTTTCTTCATTCTCCGCGTTCATACGACATTATTCTTCAGGTTACACTCGAAAGTGCTGACAAGCTTGACGAATATCAGAACGACTCCTATCACTGTGATGTAGTAAAAAAGCATATGCATGCAGTTATGGAAAGTTCTGTTGCTGTTGACTACGAATTATAATGATTACAAAATTTGTGGCTCTTCAGGATGTTTTATCCTGAAGAGCTATATTTTTGCAAATTTTTTGAAGAATTTCTACATTTTTTTACATAGTTTTTATAAAACAACATATATAATTTATTATATTATTTATATAATACATTGACATAAAACCACTATGTTGGTATAATACTGTCGTATAACTATAATTCATCGGAGGGCGTTATGGACGAAAACAAAGAAATTGAAATTGACTTAAAAAAAATATATGAAATGGTAAAACAAAAGCTTGTATATATCGTTTTGGTCGCAATAATCGGAGGTATTCTTTCCGGATGCATTACAAACTTTTTTATTACCCCGCAATACACTGCAAGCGTTATACTTTATGCCTGGAGCAACAGTGATAATATGTTCCAGAATAAGAACGACGTATCAACAAATGATATTGAAGCCGCACAGCTTCTTATTAACACTTACCTTGCTGCTATTCAGAGTGAATCCTTTATTGAAAAGGTTGCAGATCAGGTTGGAAATAATGTGTCGGTAAATCAAATTAAAAATATGCTCAGCTGCTCAGCAATTGAAAATACTGTTATTTTCAGAATTTCAATAACAAGCACCGATCCCCAGCAAGCAGCTGAAATCGCTAATATTGTTGCTGAGGTTTGCCCTGATGAGCTTATTAGAATGTTAAAGGTTGGCGGTGTTGAAATCATTGACTACGCAAAAACCCCATCAAGACCTTCATCACCAAACATTAAGAAAAATATTTTAATCGGTGCTGCTGCAGGCTTTATCATCAGCTTTGCATTCTTCTTCCTCAAAGATTTATTTGACACAAGCATAAGCAATGAAAATGATTTGAAGAGAGAATTTGATATTCCGATTATTGGTACAGTACCAAAGCTTCTTCCTGTAACAGAAAAAAACAAGAGCAGCGTTGATTCGGAATTTCTGGCTCCGCCCAAACCGGTCGTTAACGGAAGCAGCATTATAGAAAAGGAGGAAAACTAATATGGCTGATTTTAAAAAACGCAGAAAAAAAAGCACAGCTACAACCGCATTTTCAAAGGACGACCAAAAGAAAATGCTTTGTTCGGATTCTCCTTTTGTTGTTAAAGAAGCTTATAATGCTATCAGAACAAATCTGTTGTTCTCTCAGCAAGGAGAAAAGTGTCCGGTATTCATTGTAACAAGTCCGACTGCAAATAACGGTAAATCAATCAATGCAATCAATATGGCAATATCATTTGCTCAAATGGGCAAAAGAACTTTGCTTATTGACGCTGATATGAGAAACCCCACCGTTCACCGTATGTTCTCCATTCCCGTTAAAAACGGTTTGTCTGAAATACTGGCAGGGCTTACCGATAACATTACCGTTTCAAAAACAGACATTGAAAATCTTTCTCTGCTTACTGCAGGCAAAATTCCGCCTAACCCAACTGAGCTTTTGTCTTCCTCAAGAATGGATAAGCTTCTGGATTTTGTTAAAGCACATTATGACTGTGTATTTATTGACACACCGCCTGTTAATCTTGTTACTGACTCAACTTCATTTTCATCAAAGGCTACAGGCTATATTTTAATTGTCAAGTCAGAAACCACAGATATTCAAGAGGTTAAGACAACCGTTAACATATTAGAACAGATTGAAGCAAACATTGTTGGCTTTGTTCTTAATGACATTAATGCTAAAGACAAGCGTTATTCCCGCTACTATAAGAGGGACTATCACTCAAAGTACGGCTACTATAGCTATAACTATAATTATAGCTACAACTATAACCATTAATTTTTATTGCTGATAAAGGTGAATTTTAATGAACAGAAGAAATCGAATTCAATATATACTTGAATTCACAACAGGACTGACAGCACTACTTATAGCAAATATTGTTTGCACTGTGTTTTTTAAATGTATAGTCCCTAAAATACTTGATTATTCACATAACTACTGGAGCAATTATACAATGACATTGTTCATTGTATATGGCATTGTATTTACATATTTTTATTCACCGCTTAATCTTTCGAAGCGAAGCAAACCAAAAGAATTCTTTTCAACACTGCGTAACTGTTCTGTTACATATTCGCTGCTTGCTGTTATTCTGTTGCTTACAAAAAATGCGATTATTGAATCACGTTATTTATTCATCAGCAGTTTCTTAATCTTTTTTGTTGTTGATTTAGCTTTCAGATTTTTCCTGAAAAAAATTATGCTCAGAAAGATAACCACAAGCAAATCTGCAACACAAACAGGTATTATTACCACATACAACAGAGCTGATAAATTCATAACAGATTTACAGGCTGACTGGACCAAAAATATTAAGGCTATCGCACTTCTTGATGCAGAATACATAAATAACGGATATTACTGCCAAACCAACGATTCATCAAATAATTCTAAAAAAACAAGAACTGATGAAATTTATAATATACCTGTAGTTGCAAACAGCGATAATTTAATGGGATGGATAAGAACGGCTTCTCTTGATGAGGTTTATATCAATATGCCTGCCGGCCATGAAAGCTATATCTCTCAGCTGATTGAGGAGCTGGAGGATATGGGCATAACCGTTAATGTTAACATTCCTACGCTGGAAGCCATTCTTGATAACAGCAAGTTTGACAACCTCAGCTGTAATGTTTTTTCAGGTCATCCTGTTGCTGTATTTACACCGGCAATTCACAATAACCGTGAAATCCTTGCTAAAAAAGTGTTTGATTTTATCGGTGGATTGCTTGGAACTATCGTTTCACTGCCGATTATTCTTATTACAGCCATTCCGCTGCTTATCGAATCACCGGGTCCGCTTATTTTTAAACAACAAAGAGTTGGCAAAAACGGAAGAATTTTTAACATTTACAAGCTGCGTTCCATGTATGTTGATGCCGAGGAACGAAAGCAGGCATTAATGGATCAAAACAAGATGGACGGCTTCATGTTTAAAATGGACAATGATCCGAGAATTACAAAAGTGGGCAAGTTCATCAGAAAGTGCAGTATTGATGAACTTCCGCAGTTTTGGAATGTTTTAAAAGGAGATATGAGCCTTATCGGCACACGTCCCCCTACAGTTGAAGAATTTGAACAATACGAAAGCCACCATAAGAGAAGACTTTCAATGAAGCCCGGTATTACAGGACTATGGCAGGTATCCGGCAGATCAGACATACAGGATTTTGAAGAGGTTGTAAGGCTTGACTGCGAATATATTGATAAATGGTCACCTGCGCTTGACGTTAAAATATTATTT
This sequence comes from uncultured Bacteroides sp., assembly GCA_964396885.1. Classification (GTDB taxonomy): domain Bacteria; phylum Bacillota; class Clostridia; order Oscillospirales; family Acutalibacteraceae; genus Eubacterium_R. The sequence goes on from CAYNGP010000012.1 coordinate 21,674, forward strand.
AAAACAATAGGAGTTGTGTTAACTCACAAAGGTGCTGACTAAATGAACATAGCAATGATTGGTCACAAAAGAATACCTTCCCGTGAGGGCGGAATTGAAATTGTTGTAGATGAGCTTTCAACACGACTTGCAGCACAAGGACACAATGTGGTTGCATATAACCGCAAGGGTCACCACGTTTCAGGCAAAGAATTTGAAACACAGAAGATGAAATCCTATAAGGGTGTCACCCTCAAAAATGTTTTCACCTTTGAAAGCAGCAAGCTCAATGCAATTGTTTACAGTATTCTTGCGTCACTGAGAGCAGCCTTCAGCCGATTTAATGTTGTGCATTTTCATGCAGAGGGTCCATCTTCTATGTGCTGGCTGCCGAAAATTTTCGGCAAGCGTGTTATTGTGACAATACACGGTCTTGACTGGCAGCGTTCCAAATGGGGCGGCTTTGCTACAAAATTTTTGAAATTCGGCGAAAAAATGGCTGCCAAGCATGCAGATGAAATCATTGTTCTTTCAAAAAATGTTCAAAAATATTTTTTAGATACCTATAACAGAAAAACTGTTTTTATTCCCAACGGCGTTACAAAGCCTGAGATTAAAGATGACAGTCTGATTCAAGAGAAATATAACATTTCAAAAAATGAATATATATTATATCTTGGCAGAGTTGTACCTGAAAAAAGAGCGCACTCCCTGATTAATGCCTATAACAAGCTGTCAACAGATAAAAAACTTGTTATAGCAGGTGGTGCAAGCCACACTGACAGATATATGGATGATGTCAAATATCTTGCAAAAGACAATAAAAATATCATTTTTACTGACTTTATTCAGGGTGAAACTTTAGAAGAGCTTTACTCAAATGCATATATTTATTGCCTTCCCAGTGATTTGGAGGGTATGCCGCTCAGTCTGCTGGAAGCTATGAGCTACGGCAACTGCTGTCTTACCTCCGACATTCCGGAATGTACAGAGGTCTGCGAGGACAAAGCAGTATATTTTGAAAAAGGCAACGAAGAAGATTTACTGCTGCAGCTAAAAAAGCTCATTGAAAATCCGCAGCTTGTTGACGGATATAAGCTCAATGCAAGCAGCTTTATCTGCAATAAATATAACTGGTCATCCATTGTTGACCAGACACTAAATTTATACACAGGTGAATAAATGAAGATTTTGATGGTAAATAAATTTCTGTATCCCAATGGCGGATCGGAAACATATATGTTTAAAATCGGCAAATACCTTGAAAGCCTTGGAAACAAGGTGCAGTATTTCGGTATGGAGCACGAGGACAGATGCGTCAGTAATAGTGCCGAGCAGTATACAGAAAATGTTGATTTTCGCAGTGCATCTGTATTGACAAAGCTTAAAAGCTCTTTTAAAACAATATATTCCAAAGAGGCTTACAAAAAAATAAGTATAGTGCTTGATGATTTCAAGCCTGATATTGTTCATCTTAACAATATTAATTTTCAGCTGACACCATCAATAATTTATGCAATAAAAGAGAGGGGCATTCCTATAGTACAGACAGTCCATGATTGTCAGATTGCCTGCCCTAACCACAGAATGTATATCGAGCATAAGGAAGCTGTTTGCTCTAAATGCCTTAATGGTGATTATTCAAACTGCTTAAAGGAAAAGTGTATTCACGGCTCAACACTGAAAAGTGCACTTGCAATGCTCGAATCAAAATACTATCACAGCAAAAATACATACAATCTTGTTGACAAATACATCTGCCCGAGTAGATATATGGCAGAAACTATTGAAAAAGGCGGAGTTGACAAAAGGCTCATTGAGGTTTTGTACAATTTCAGTGAAAAGCCGTGCATAAATCTTGAAAAGGATAAATCCGCTAAATATGCTGTTTATTTTGGCAGACTCAGCATTGAAAAAGGAATAAAGACCTTGATTTCTGCCTGCAAAAGGCTGAGCGATATTAACTTTGTTTTTGTCGGCAGCGGTCCTTTAGAGGAGCAGTGCAAGGGTATAGATAATATTAAATGCCTCGGCTTTAAGTCAGGCAATGAACTCAGCGAGATAATTAAAAATGCAGTTTTTTCAATCACTCCGTCCGAGTGGTATGAGAACTGCCCTATGTCAATTATTGAATCCAAGGCTTTGGGTACACCTGTAATAGGCTCTGACCTCGGTGGTATTCCTGAGCTGATTGACGAGGGAAAAACAGGAATTATATTTAAAGCAGGAAATGAAAATGAGCTTATAGAAAAGCTCTCATACCTTTATAACAATGACACCCTGCTTGAGAAAATGAGTGAAAACTGTATAAAATCAAACACTAACACAATTGATGTTTATGCAGATAATTTAATGAAAATATATAATGAACTTTTAACGGAGCAGAAAAATGGTTAAATTGGTTTCCAAACTGATAAGCAAAATTAAACACAGAGAATATCATATTGACGAAAATATAACATCTTCAGATTTGATTGGCATTATTTTTGAAAGAATGATAATGCTTGTCAGAGGATTATTCTGCAAGGCAGGCTTTAAACGCGCAGGCAGAATGGCATTTGTCGGCAAGAGAGTCAAGATAAAATCAAAAAAACATATTCAGTGCGGCTCAGGGTTAACTATTGAGGATGGCTGTTTTATCAATGCACTTTGCAAAGGTGGAGTTAAAATCGGTGACAACTTCTCTCTCGGCAAAAACAGTATGATTGAATGTACAGGTGTTATAAGAGAGCTCGGAGAAAGCCTTGAGATTGGTGACAATGTAGGAATAGCTGCAAATGCCTTTATCTCCGTAAGAGGAAATGTAAAAATAGGCAGCTCAACTATTTTCGGACCTGATGTAAAAATTTTTTCCGAAAACCATATTTTTACTGACAAGGATACCCCTATTTATCTTCAGGGTGCATCAAGAAAGGGTGTTGAAATCGGAGAGGACTGCTGGATTGGTGCAAATGCAGTTATACTTGATGGTGTAAAAATCGGCAAGGGCTGTGTTGTTGCAGCAGGAGCTGTTGTAAATAAAGATTTTGATGATTATTCAGTAATCGGCGGCGTACCAGCTAAGGTTATTGGAAACAGATAAAGAGGTAAACCATGGCAAAGAAATTAAACGGAACAGTAATAGTTACATACAGATGCAATGCACGCTGCAATATGTGTAACAGATATAAAAAACCCTCAAAGCCGGAGGAAGAAATTTCAATCGAAACAATAAAGAAGCTCCCTCCTATGTATTTCACCAATATCACAGGCGGTGAACCATTCATCCGTGAGGACTTAAAGGATTTAGTGCGTGAGCTTTATAAGAAAAGTGACAGAATCGTTATTTCTACCAACGGATTTTTCACAGACAGAATTATTGATTTGTGCAAGGAATTTCCAAATATAGGAATAAGAATTTCTATTGAAGGTCTTGAGCAGACAAACAATAAAATACGTGGACTTGATGATGGTTTTAACAAAGGCTATACAACCCTCAAAAAGCTTGTTGAAATGGGTATGAAGGATGTCGGCTTCGGTATGACTGTTCAGGATGCCAACGCAAAGGATTTAGTTGACTTATATAAGCTCAGTGATGAAATGAATATGGAATTTGCTACAGCATCACTTCACAACTCCTTTTATTTTGTTGAAGCAAAAAATATAATTAAAGACAGACCTATGGTTGCCAAAGAATTTGAGAAGCTGATTAACGAGCTTTTAAAATCAAATTCACCTAAAAAATGGTTCAGAGCCTATTTCAACCACGGCTTAATCAATTACATATATGGTCAAAAACGCCTGCTTCCCTGCGATATGGCATTTGACACCTTTTTTATTGACCCATATGGTGATGTTATGCCTTGTAACGGCACTAAAGAAAAAGAGGTTATGGGCAATCTGAATGAAACAGACTGGGATACACTTTGGAACAGTGAACAGGCAGAAAAGGTAAGAAACAAGGTACGCAACTGTAACAGACAGTGCTGGATGATTGGCTCTGTATCCCCCGCTATGCACAAATATATTCAAAAGCCTGCAATGTGGGTAATCAAGCATAAATTCCTCAGATATTTCAAAGAAAATAAATACTCAATGTATGAAAACAAAATCTGCCGTGACCTGAGAGATGGTAAGATAAACAAAGAGGATTTGGACAAGCTTTCAACCTGTGATATGAATGCGGTTGTAAATGACGGATTATCAGAGCTGTCACGTGAACAGCTTAAAACAAAAACAGGCGAAGAAATTGTTGACAGCGATATCGCAAAGCAGTTAAAAGCATAAAAAGATTATCCTTACAAATATATTTTCCCTGACAGAAAGGCAGCTCGGCAAATATGTCTAAAACCACACTTAAAAGATACAGAATCATGCTGAAAATGGTGCTGTTAAAATCAGTATTCAAAAAGAGTGACTATTTAAGAAAATCAAAAATTTTAAAGAATTTCGGCGAAAAAAGCCTTTGGTATTCTATGAAAATACCGTCAGAGCCTGAACTGGTTTCAATCGGCAATAATGTTCATATTTGTGCTAATGTAAGATTTATTACACACGACGTTATTAATTATATGCTTGTTAACTGCCCTGAGTACAAGGATATTCAGGCAAAAAACCAGGTTGGGGAAATCAATATTCTTGACAACTGCGTTATCTGTGCAGATGCAACAATTATGTATGACACCACAATCGGTCCGAATGCAATAATCGCCGCAGGTGCAGTTGTTACCAAAGATGTTCCCGAGGGTGAAATATGGGGCGGTGTCCCTGCCAGAAAAATCGGTACAACCGATGAATTGGCAAAAAGAAGAATTGCCGGCGGCAAATAACTTTTGAGGTTAAATATGAAACTCCGTTTATCAAAGCTAATTGAATTTCAGATTTACTATTTACTGGTAATAGAATCCTTTATCAGTTTAATAGGAATACCGAGCATTACCAGATATCTGCTTGATATCAATCTGATTTTAATGGCTGCACTTTCATTACAAAAAATTCCTTATCTTTTTAAACATAAGGAATATAACAAGCTAACAGGCTACATCATCTTTTATATGGTAGCCATGGTAGCCCTTGCTTTTATCAGATTAGTACCCACAGGTCAAATTTTGTGGGGTATCAGAAACAACTTTTTCTTCATTTTCTTTTTCTTCATATGCATTGATAATGTAAAAACCTCAGATGTTAACAGAATTATGAAGAATGTTGTAAGACTGCAAATATATAATGTATTATGCGGTCTTGTTGAATACTTTATTTTCCATAAAAAGAATGACTTTTTAAGCGGTATGTTCGGCACGGAACAGGGTGCAAATGCCTATTTGAATATTTATCTGATTGTTATCTGCGCTTATTGCTTTGTCAGATACATTCATAAAAACATCAGTATTAATGTGCTTGCTGCTGTTATCATAAGCAGTATTTTTATGGCAGCAATAAGTGAGCTTAAGTTCTTTTACTTTGAGCTTGCAATAATTTTTGTTCTTCCTACAATTTTCAGCGTAAAAGGCTCATTAATAAAACGATTATTAGCTGTTGCACTGGGTATAGGCGGCCTGTATGTTGGTTTCAGAATTTTTGCAATGGTAAACAGCGACTCTCTTGATAATATGACATCCTTGCAAAGTATTATCGACTACAATGTCCGCAGTGATTTCGGTAAAAATGATATTCGTATTGCACGATTCACAGCAATTTCACAGGTTAACGATTATTTCTTCCACGACAGTCTTTTAAACAAGCTGATAGGCTATGGTCTTGGTGCTTGCGAATCCTCTGAAACATTCAGATGGTGTCACAGTGCCTTTGCAACAAGGTATGAGTCAATGGGATATCGTAATATTTCAACCTCTATGCTCTATCTTGAAACCGGTTTTATCGGCTTAATGATGTTCTTTGGTATCTTCGTTTTCATACTGGCTCTTTCAGTTAAATACAGAAAAATCAAAGAACTCAACAGCTATTCCACATTTACTCTGATTATGTCAATTATGGCTATGATGAACTGCTTCTATAATAGCTCATTAAGACGTGAAATATCATTTTTGATTTTCTTTTCACTGTCATTACTATTTATTAAAATACGTGAATACAAGGCAGATAATGCCAAAAATAATAACGCACAAGCTAAGAAGGTAGCTGCATGAAAAAAGTAATTTTTTTATATTCAAAGGATGCAATGAGTATTGAAAATCTGCCCCTTTATGGTAATCAGTACTGGAAGACACCTAATATTGACGCTCTCGCAGAAAAGGGCACAGTGTTTTATAATCATCACACCTCTGCTGCATCAACATCAATGGTGTTCAGCAGTATGCTCACAGGTGAATACTGCCATAACTTTGAAAAAAGAAAACGCTATGTAGCTGTCGAACCTAACGAAAAAGAAAGTATATTTTCAATTCTTCAAAAAGAGGGTTACGACTGCCACATCATATGGTCACCCGATTATATGAAGGGTGCATATCCATATGTCAGAGAATTCGGCGACGAGAGCAAAACAAAAATACATATCGTTGAAATGCAGCAGCAATCAGGTGTTCACCGCCCTAAGGATGTAACACTAAAAAGAAATGACGACCTGCTAAAGCTGACAGTTAACAAAATATATGCCGAGCTTAATTCTATTGAGGATAGTGAAAAGCTGTTCATATGGCTGCACCTTCCCCACGTTATCAGAGGTCGCTGCTGTTATGGTGATGATATAGATGTTGTGGATAATATCTTAGGCTTTATCCGCGAAAAATACGGCGATGAAAATATTTATTTCACTGCCGATCACGGTCATATGAATATGCACAAAAACATACCGGGTTATGGCTTTCACGTTTATGAGCCAACCTGCCGTGTGCCGCTGATTGCGCCTAAAATCAACAATATAGACAGAGTTGACCATATCACATCACATGTTGATTTAATCAAACTTCTGCTTAACAACGAAATTGTTAAAAGAGATTATATATTTGTAGATTCACAGTATTATGCACAGCCTGACAGAAAGCTGGCAGTAATCAGTGACAGATATAAATATATTTATAATAAGCGCTCTGATACAGAAGAGTTTTATGACTTAAAATGGGATCCGCAGGAACGCTTTAATCTGCTTGAAAAAGAACGATTTGACAAAGACAAAAAAGTGCTTCGCAGAATAACAGAGCTTTATTTTTACCCATACTGGGACGATGTTGAGAACAATTATTTTAAGCTGAAAGCTGAAAAAGATAAAATATGGAAAGTCGGAACTCCCCTTGAAGAGCTTGAATTCAGACTGAGAAATGACTATACAAAGCTGAAAATGTGGCTTAAATCCATGAAACAAATGAGAGAGTAAACAGGTGTAGCTATGATACCAAAAAAAATTCATTACTGCTGGTTTGGCGGAAATCCAATACCTGAAAAGGATCAAAAATGTATTGACAGCTGGAAAAAGTTCTGTCCTGATTATGAAATTATCCAGTGGAATGAATCAAACTATGATATTACAAAAAATCAGTATATGAAGGATGCCTACGATGCAAAAAAATGGGGCTTTGTTCCCGACTATGCAAGGCTTGACATAATATATACCCACGGCGGAATTTACCTTGACACCGATGTAGAAATCATTAAAAGCTTCGACAGTCTTCTTGATAACGAAGCCTTTATGGGCTTTGAGGGTGCTAATGACATCGCTCCCGGACTTGCCTTCGGTGCAGAGGTTAATCACGATGGTATCAAAATACTTCGTGATATGTATAACGATGTGAGCTTTTATAATAAAGACGGCAGTCTGAATCTTACCCCCTCTCCGACGATGGCTACGAACCTGCTGATAGAGCATGGTGCAGTAATTAATGATAAAATGCAAAATGTTTTAGGGATAACAATTTACCCTACTGAATATTTTGCACCTATGAATTATAATACAGGACTTTTAAACCGTACCGACAATACATACAGTATTCACTGGTACAATATGTCCTGGGTAGATGAAAACTACAAAAAATGGCATAAAAAAGAACAGCTTCTTGCAAGAAAGTTCGGCAAGAAAAATGCAAAAAAAATCATAAGAATTATTTGCATACCTGACAGAGTTTTCACTAAATTTAAAAATCTTGGCTTTAAAGAAGCCGGCAAGTTTTATATTAACAAATTTAAAGGAGCATCAAATTGAAGATTGGCGTAACTACCTGGTTTCGTGATATGAATTACGGAACAATTCTGCAGGCACTGGCACTGCAAACCTATCTTAAAAAGCTTGGTCACGAGCCTTGTTTAATCAATTATTTGCCGCCAAGGAATTTCCCAAAAGATAAAAGACGCTCTTTTATGCAAAAGGTACGAGGTAAGCTTGACTATATCTGCACAAACAAATACAGAGCCGAGCACGCTGAAATCTTTCAGAATAAGAAAGATCGCTTTTTCAAAGCCATTGATGACAATTGTTGCGTCACTGAGCCTGTTAAATGTGATAACGATTTTTGTAAGCTTGGTGATAAATTTGATGCGTTCATCTGCGGCAGTGACCAGATATGGAATCCAAACTGGTTAGACAAACGATTTTTTCTTGACTATGTTAACGGAAATGAAAAGAAAAAAATATCCTATGCCCCAAGTATCGGATTAGGAGAGCTGCCACAGGAAAGCTATCAGGATTATGCAGACTTACTAAAAGATTTCACTGCCGTTTCACTGCGTGAAGAAAACGCAGTACCGCAGTTAAAGGAAATCTTAAATAAACCTGTTCAGAATGTGTGTGACCCTGTTTTTCTGCTCAGCAAAGCTGAATGGCTGAATTTCAGCGGTAATGAAAGGAAAATAAAAGAGCCATATCTTTTTTACTATTTCCTCACCTACAATTCACGCCACTGGTGTGCTATTAAAAGGTTTGCGAAAAAGCACAATTTAAAAATTGTGGGTCTGCCTGTTGTGGGGCGTCAATTTTATGTGTATGGCACAAATGAATATATAGCAGCCTCACCTGCTGATTTTATTAATTACATTAATAATGCCGAATATGTATTCACTGACTCTTTTCACGCAACATCATTTTCGATTTTGCTTGAAACTCAGTTTTTTGTTTTTGAGCAATTTGCGAGCGGTTTCTATCTGAATACAAACTCGAGAGTAGTTAATATTTTAAATAAATTTGGTATTTCAAATCGATTGCTGAAACACAACAGCACTCATATTCCGAAAATGGATAATATAGATTTTCCCTCTGCTCATAAAAATGCAGAAGAATTTATCAGCTCTTCCAAAGAGTATTTATTAAACAGTCTTAAATAAGCAAGGATGTAACAGCGTGAACAACAAATTCAAATACCTATTTAAAAATATCGGCTTAATGACTTTGAGCAATTTTTGCTCGAAGCTGTTGAGCTTTTTTCTTGTTCCGCTTTACACAAGCATTTTAACAACCGAAGAGTATGGTGCGTTTGATTTTATACACACTACAGTATTTTTAATAGTTCCTATATTCACAGTAGATATTGTTGATGCCGTCATCCGCTTTTCACTGGATGAAAAAAATGACAAGCGTGGTGTGTTCACAGTCGGTGTAAAAGCACTTTTAATCAGCCTTATATTTGTCGGAGCATTTATGGGAATAAATTATGCGTTTAATTTAATTCCTGTTATCAACACATATATCTGGTGCTTTGCGGCATATTACATCGCCTATGCTTTTAATCAGCTTATGTTCTACTTTGTCCGCGGAATTGACAGAGTTTCAGATCTTGCGGTTGCATCACTCATTAATTCGGTAATCATGCTGACACTTAATATTTTGTTGTTAGTGGTATTTAAGCAAGGCTTTGTGGGCTATTTTGCTTCCTATATAACATCACTGATTGTGTCTGCCCTATATATTGTTTTTCGCACAAAATCTTGGAAATACATATCCTTTAAAGGCAATTACAAAAATTTGCAAAAGGATATGCTTCGTTACAGCCGTCCGCTGATATTAAACACCATAAGCTGGTGGATTAACAGTGCATCTGACAGGTATGTAGTATCGTGGATATGCGGTCTGTCCGCAAACGGCGTTTTATCTGTTGCAAATAAAATTCCGTCAATCCTTAATATTTTCCAGGCAATATTTAATCAGGCATGGCAGCTTTCAACAGTTAAATCCTACGACCCTGAGGATAAGGATGGATTTTTCACAAACACATACAATATGTACAATTTTGCTTTGACAGAGGTTTGCTCGCTGCTTATTGTATTTGATATATTCCTGTCACGTATTTTATATGCTAAGGATTTCTTTGAGGCTTGGAAATATGTACCGTTTTATCTTATTGCCATTTTATTTGCATCCCTGGCAGGATTTTTTACAGGTATTTTCAAAGCAGTCAAGGACGGCAAAACAGAAAGCTTGACAACAGCAATCGGTGCTGTATGCAACATTGTTATTAATCTTATTTTAGTATTCAGTATCGGTGTAATCGGTGCAGCCATTGCAACTGCAATATCATATATCATAATCTGGGCATTAAAAATTTATAAGGTAAGAAAATATATTTCATTAAAAATTAATCTTAAAAGAGATATATTTGCATATGTGCTTTTGTTTGTGCAAACCATCCTTCTTTTAACAATCAAAGAATCATTGATTCTTTACCTTGCACTGGCAGGTATTACACTGGTTATAACGCTGCTGTACATACCTGTTATTAAAAACCTTTTAAACAGTGCCAAAAGTATGATAACAAACAAGCTCAAAGCTAATAAATAAAGAATTCGGAGTCGTTTTATGATACCAAAGGTCAGTATAATTGTACCTGTTTATAACGTTGAAAAATACCTTGACAGGTGCTTAAATTCACTAATTAATCAAACCCTTAAGGATATTGAAATCATTTTAGTTGATGATGAATCACCCGACAATTGCCCAAAATTGTGCGATGAATATGCCGAAAAAGACAGCCGAATTAAAGTAATCCACAAAAAAAACGGTGGTCTTGGTTTTGCACGAAACAGCGGTCTCGATGTTGCAAGCGGAGAATATTTTGCCTTTGTTGACAGTGATGATTATGTTGATTTGGATTTCTATGAACGACTTTACACTGCTGCTAAAAAAGGTAACTATGACCTTGCACAGGGCGGAATGTCAAAAAAATATGGTGACAAAATTGACTATAAAAACCATACATATGCAGGCAGAACATTTGATGAAAATGACGTAAAGAACATCCTTTTCCCCAGTGTTCTCGGACCTGATACCTTTGATCAAAACAACAGTGATATGTCTACCTGTATGGGAATTTATAAGCTGTCGCTGGTTAAGGATAACAATGTTCGCTTTGTATCTGAAAGAGAATATATCAGCGAGGACGCTATATTTGATATTGAAATTTTCAAATACATCAAATCAGCAATCATCATTGACGGCACAGGCTATTATTATTGCTTCAACGAAGCTTCACTGACCCACAAATACATACCAAACCGTTTTGAGCAGATTAAAAAGCTTTGTGATTATGAGCTGTCACTTGTTGACAGTGATGTAGTAAAAGAAAGAATTATAGGCACTTTTTTGATAAACGTAATCGCAACACTTAAGCTGGAAGCCATCAATTATAAAAAAACAGGCAACAGAAATGACAAGCTGAAAGTAAAGCGAATTGTAAATGACAGCTATGTTAAAAACATTTTAAAGAACTATAATTATAAAAATCAGCCGCCAAAGAAAAGAATACTTTACACATTAATTGATAAGGGCTTGTGGCGCTCTGTGTTATTAATCACGAACCTTAAGCTGAAATCAGGTAATCAGTAATGAAAACTATTTTCACCTCACTAAAACACCTGAATATGTTTTTGAAGGAATTTGGAACATACAATGCAATTGCTGTCGCACTTTGTATTACATTGATTTATCTGCTATTCACATTAATAAAAAGCGGTAAATCGGCTGTTAAAATAAGTAAAATTTTTTCGGTTTTATTCTTTTCATTCAGCCTATCATTTATAATGCAGATAACCATCATCGGCAGAATAGGCAGGCATTATGGTGGTTGGTCAAATATGAATGGCGACTGGAATATATTTGAAAATCCTAATGTCATTTCAAGCTCACAAACAAGAAATATTGCACTGTTTTTATTTATAATGCCGTCAGTATTCATATTGCTGAAATGCTTTAAAAACAAAGTGTTGTCGGCAAAAGTGATGATGATTTCAGGAACAGCAATCCCCTTTTCAATATCGCTGTTCATTGAGCTTTGCCAAGGCATTTTTTCAATCGGAACCTTCCAGTTCAGTGATTTGTTCTATAATACACTCGGCGGAGTTATAGGAACTATCATTTATATAACCATATTAAAGCTATGCAAAATAATAAAATCTAAATATGCAAATAAAAAAAGCAGTTCACTATGAA
>CAYNGP010000013.1:0-32659 GCA_964396885.1 uncultured Bacteroides sp.
TCAATTAAGTATTGACAAATTAATTAAATATGTTATTATATTCCTATGCTTTTAGTAGGAATATAAAATAATCGTGAGGTATCCTATATATGAATCAAAAATTCACTGTTACAGGAATGAGCTGTGCAGCCTGCTCTGCAAGAGTTGAAAAAGCCGTTAATCCATTGGCAAATGAGGTTAATGTTAATCTGCTTGCCGGCACTATGACAGCAGACTATGACTGTGACACAAAGGAAATTATCAATGCAGTCAAAAAAGCCGGCTATGGCTGTGAAGTATTCAAGCTGCAAAAATCTGACAACAGCAATGAAATTAAAGGAATGAAAACAAGAGTTATTGTATCGGTTATTCTTTTAGTTTTCCTTATGTATCTGTCAATGGCACATATGCTTGGTTATACTCTTCCGTGGATTTTAGGAGAGCATATTCCCAATGCTATCGGTCAGCTAATATTTGTTGTACCGATAATGATTGTTAATTATAAATTCTTTACAAACGGTTTTTCAGCACTTTTCAAGCTCAATCCTAATATGGATAGTCTTGTAGCTATCGGCTCAGGTGCTTCATTTATATACAGCATAATCTCTTTAATATTTTTTGACGAGGGTCACCTATATTTTGAGTCTGCCGGAATGATTCTCGCGCTGATTACTGTCGGAAAATTTCTTGAAACAATCAGCAAGGGTAAAACAAAAGATGCGATTAATTCGCTCATTGACCTTGTACCTGAAAAAGCGATTGTTTTAAAGGATAACCAAGAGGTTGAAATTGAGTCAGCATTAATCAGTAAGGATGACTTAGTCGTCGTTAAACCCGGTATGAGAATTGCTGTTGACGGAATTATTGTTAAGGGAAGCGGCTCTGTTGACCAAAGTGCCGTAACAGGAGAAAGCGTTCCCGTTGATTTAACAGTTGATGATAAGGTAATCAGCGGAACAGTCAATAAAAACGGAACATTTATTTTTAAAGCAACTGCAGTTGGTGATGAGTCCACGCTTTCAAGAATCATTGCTTTGGTTGAGGAAGCATCATCATCAAAAGCACCTGCACAAAGACTTGCCGACAAAATAGCATCCATATTTGTACCTGCTGTTATTGCAATTGCCATTATTGCATTCACTATCTGGCTCATTATCGGAAAAGGCTTTGAATTTGCATTTTCAATCGGTGTGTCTGTACTCGTTATAAGCTGCCCATGTGCTCTTGGTCTTGCTACACCTTGTGCAATAATGATTGGCACAGGAAAGGGGGCTGAAAACGGCATACTGTTTAAGGATGCCACTGCACTTGAAAATCTCGGCAAATGCAACACGATTGTGTTTGACAAAACAGGAACAATTACGCAGGGTGAAATGTTTGTAACAGACATAACTGAAAATACGGATTTAGATATAATTTACAGTATAGAAAATATATCAGATCATCCCCTTTCTGTTGCAATATGCAATTATTGTAAGGAAAATGGCGCTAAACTGCTGCCCGTTGAAAACAGCGAATACATTATCGGTAAGGGTATAGTGGCAACAATCAATGGTAAAAACTATAAGGCGGGAAATAATAAGCTGACAGGCTTTACTGACAATGAATATTCTTACAGCGGAAAAACTGCAATCATATTCACTTGCAATGATGAATATATGTGCACAGTTGCAGTAGCTGACAAGATTAAGGAAGATGCAAAAGAAGCAATTGAAAATATTAACCTTGATACTATTATGATTACAGGTGACAATGAAATCACTGCATATGCAATCACGCAGCAGGTTGGAATAAAAAGCTTTATTGCCTCTGCTATGCCTGAAGATAAGGAAAAGAAAATAAAGGAGCTTATTGATAAAGGCAAAACAGTTGCAATGATTGGTGATGGAATTAATGACTCCCCTGCTCTGACACGTGCAGATGTAGGCATTGCGATTGGTGCAGGCTCTGATATAGCTATTGAATCGGCTGATGTAGTATTAGTCAGTGATAAGCTGACAGATGTTGCAAAGGCAATCAGACTTTCAAAGAAAACCTTAAAAAATATCAGAGAAAATCTTTTCTGGGCCTTCTTCTATAATTGCCTTGGTATTCCCCTTGCTGCCGGTGTATTTTACGGTATCTTCGGCTGGACATTGAATCCAATGATTGCAGCAGCTTGTATGAGTTTAAGCTCTGTAACAGTCGTTTGCAATGCGTTAAGACTCAGAAAATTTAAATAAATTACTCTGCTAAACAACTACAAAAGCTACTTGTTTTATTTTTCTTGACAAGTGAAATATATAGTGATAAAATAACAGAAAATTTAATACTGCTGTTTTTCAGTGTTGCTCATTGAAGCATTTAAGGGGAAGTTCGGTGAAATTCCGTCGCAACCGCCATTACCGTGATTTAAAACATTGGTTTTAATAAGTCGGAATTCCTGCTGAAAAACAGGGTTAACCTGTATACACTTTTGGGTAGTGAAGAGTGCAACCGTTTTATGTAAGTACCGAAGAACAGTTGCATTCTTTTGGATTATTTGACTTGCAAAAATATGTTGCACATTTTTACATTTTGTAAAAATGTGCTTTTTATTTTGTAAGAGATTGGAGAAAAATGAGCAGCAAAATGACGAAAGAACAATGTATTCTTCTGTTACAGCACAAAGCCAATGAACTCGGACGTTTTCCAAAAAAATCTGATTTTGATAACGAAACCGTCAACTTAATTAAATCCTATTTTGGTCCTTGGCCAAGAGCTTTGGAAGCAGCGCAGATCAAAGAACCAAACTTAGAAAAAATTGAACAAAAGCGTGAAAAACGCAGACGAGCTAAACTGAATCAAATCAAGTACAGGAAAGAACATTCTAAGGAGGATTAAAACAATGAAAAGAAAATTATTATCATTACTGCTTGCATTCGTATTGATGACATCAATGCTTCCGGTCATTCCTGCATTTGCAAGCGTTGCTTGGGATGGAAGCACAACAGCTGAGCCGATTTCAATAGACGGCATTTATCAAATCAGCAATGGTGAAGAGCTTGCTTGGTTTTCAGATAAATCAAAAACAAGTGCTGATATCAATGCAGTTCTGACAAATGACATTGATTTAGGCGGACAAAACTGGACACCAATCGGAATTGCGGCAAACGGATATGTAACGGATTCCTTTACCGGTACATTTGATGGTCAGGGGCATACGATTTCAAATTTGCACATAAATACAAGCAATGCCTTTTACGGGCTTTTCTTTTGTGTTTATGGAGGCACTGTAAAAAATCTTAATGTAAACGGTGATGTTTCAACCACAGGAAACACCGCAGGCGGTATTGTCGGTAAGCTGCAAGGCGGCACTATTGAAAACTGTTCCTTCAGTGGCTCTGTTAACGCAAAGGGCAACTATGTCGGTGGTATTGTTGGTAATATAGTAACCAATAGCAAGATTGCATCAACTGTAAAGGGATGTTGCAATACCGGAGAAATCACCGGCAAATATGCAGGCGGTATCCTTGGTTATACTACTGCAAAAGCGACTATCACAGATTGCTATAATACAGGCACGATCAATGGAACAACACGCAGTGCCGGTATTTCAGGTCAGCAGACAACAGGTACAATTAGCTATTGCTATAACATAGGAAACAGTGCAAGCGGTATATGTGGTTTCAGCAATGCTGTAATCACAAACTGCTACTACCTGAACGATGAAACGACCACACCAGGCGGAACAGCAACAGGTTATGAAAAGATAACTGATAAGGATACTCTCCTTGCTAATCTGAATGCAGGTGAAAGCAAATTATTCTGCGAAGATATTAAAAATAAAAACAATGGCTATCCTGTTTTTACTTGGCAAAACAAGCTGACTCCTGAAGAAGAGGCAGAGGAACAGAAGAAAAAAGAGAATATAGAAAAGGTAAAAAAAGCGCTTGAAGAACTTAACTTAGATTATAAAATAATCAGAGAAGAATGCACATTAAATCTACCAACACAACTCGATGAATGCACCATTGAGTGGACAAGCGATAACACAGATATAATTACTGATAATGGAAAAGTTAACCTGCCTGAAAAAAATGTTGCAACGGTTACTTTAACAGCAACCATTACCTGCGGCAATATAACTGAAAGCAAGAATTTCAGCATTGATGTATGGTCAAAAAATATTGATGCAGACATATATCTACAAACCGTACTTGATGCAATGGAATGGAATTTTAAACAGCTGCAGCCTGTTTATGGCGAAGATACAAATATAATTGTTAAGTTTCAGAACATTTTGAAAAGCAAAGGTTTTGAGGGCATAACGGTAACTGTTCATTCAACTGCTGACGAAAATCTTATTTCTAAAAACGGCAAAATCTACTATCCTGTTAATAGTGATAATAATTTTGCTGACGGCAAACAGGTACAAGTATTCTTTAATCTCACTGCAGAAGATAAAACAGTGGTTTATCCGACAACCAATATTTATTCTCTTTTAATCCCATGGGACACAAGTGATGTTAAAAATTCGCTTGAAAGCTCGGCAGACACAGTTTTAAGCGAAGCTGAAATTCTCAATGCCAACAGCTCATTAGATAATGTATCATCAAATCTTAATCTCCCCTCCTGCATCAGGGGTGACAAATATTCATTTGCATGGATTACATGGTCAAGCTCTGACAATTCGCATCTTGCAATCAGCGACGAAAACAGACAAGGCAGTGCTGATGCGCTTTATAGCGCCTACGTAGGCAAGGTTTACAGGGATAATGAAGAACACAACATTACTCTGACTGCCACTATTACCAACCCATCTACAAATGTTACAATAGCAAGAACATTTAATGTTACAGTAACTCCTCTTTCAACTGAAGAAATTAGTTATAATCTTGATGTGATGAATAAGATTCTTGATTGCTATACTGCTGACAAACTTTTAAATCCTGCAACCAACGAAAAGCTTAACACATCTGCTGTTGACAGTGATATTCAGCTTGTTATTCCAAGCAGAGTTGTAACTGATGATGAGCTTTTAAGCCTTGACTACGGAAAATACTGGGATTATTGGAACTATAAGTTCACGGTTACAAGCTCTGATACAGAAATTATTGAAATCAATAGCTATAGAGCATCGGTTTACAGACCACTCGGTGAGGATAGCTCGGCTGATAAAACGGTAACTCTTACAGTAAAAATGGAAAGCAAGACGAATCCAAATCTTTTTGTCACAAAGAATATAGAGGTTACAGTAAAGCATTTAAGCCGTGCTGAAATCAACTCTGCTCTTGAATTAATGGATCAGGCAAAAACGAATTATGCGAATGGACTGCTTGGCAATAATTCTGATACATACAGCATTATTGATAATTTAACACCATATAAAGAAATTGTATGGAACAATGATAAATCAGGTGTTGATTTTGTATATCGTCACAGCGATATAAAGGGCAATGGAATTATTGTTGACGAACTGCCTGACTGGGAGCAACAGGAAGACTGGAGATTATTCCATACAAGCAACAAAGATTTATTAGCTAACGAAACTCTTATTCTGAACAAAACGCCTGATGAGGACACTTTTGTAAAAATCAACAGTGTTTTAACAGATGAATCATTAGGAAAATATTACACAAAATTCCATAACGATAAGAACTATGATGTTGAGGCAATTGCAAAATTCAAGCAGCTTTACAAGCAGCCTGTCAGCACATATATTATGGTAGTTGGTGCAGGTAATTACACTGATGCATTTGCAAATATGCCGACAATAAGCAAAGCATCCTCATATAGTGCAAAATTATCTGCCTTTAAAACAGAGCTTGATCAACCGATTACTGTAACCTTTACACTCCTTGGTCTTGATGGTGTTCCAATCATTGCAAAAACTACAGAAAATTCATTCACTAAGGGTGTGACTGTGTTTGATGTATTCAAGAAAATTCTTACAGATAACAATATAAGTTACACTGCAAAAGGCAGTTATATTACATCAATCAATGGTCTTGCAGAATATGATTACGGCAAATACTCCGGTTGGATGTACACAGTTGGTAATGTATTTGTAAATTCATATATGAATGCTCAGGAGCTCGCAGGCGGTGAGGATATTGTTGTTATGTATGTAACAGATTACACGCTGGCAAACATATCAAAGAATGAACCAGACAACAATCAAAAGCCGGGGGATGACAATAATAATAGCAATAATAGCAACAACAATAATTCAGATAATAATCAGAATGCCAACACCACTCCAAACAATAATCAAAGCACAAATAATACAAATACAAGCAATTCTGACAGTCAGAAAAACAATAATGCTTTGCCTGTAAAAGAAAACAATAATAACCATTCTGATAAATATTCAAATGCATTTACCGCTAAAAACAAAGCGTCAAACAGCACACCTCAAAGCAATAACACATCAAATAATTCTGTAACTAAAAACAATGCAGAAAACGAGGTCAACAAAACAGTTGAATCAAACAAACGCACTGACAGCGATCAATCACAGGTAACCGACAACAAGAATATCAGCAACAATAAAACACTGATTATTATCGGGTCAGTTACAGGTGTACTTTTGCTCGCATTGATTATAATTTTAGTTGTTATTAAAAACCATAAAAAGCATACTGAAAAATAAAAAATAAAGCTCACTTTTGTGAGCTTTATTTTTTATCATCATTTTATTTAATTCTCTTCCTCAACTGCTATTTTAAAGGCAGCTTCAACATCTGTAAGGTATTTATAATTATACCATGGTGCGTCCTTCTCAATCATTTTGAGAATTAACGGACATATATCCTTATTAATTATAAATTTTGTAATTGAAAACTGTTCACGGATATTTTTCGTAAAATACTTAACATTGAATAACTGAAAATCTGTAAGCATCAAAAAAACACCCTGCTGAAACTTCATCCTCGTGTTTGTAGGAACATCAATGAGCTTGGCTTTTGGCACGGGACGGGCATTGAGCCTATCCATATGCTTTTTAAAGTCATCGGTCATACGAAGCTTTTTATTCTCTATAACCTCTTTTACCGTTCTTTTTACGTCCTCCTCATCAAAGCAGCTGACATAAATATCAAGTTCCCTGAGCCATTGATTAGCCGTATTTATATCCGTTGTATAGTCATCATTATTTTTAAGTTCAAGCACATAAAGCACAATGTCATCATCATAAACCTCACGATTTTTCAGTGCAAATGACAATGACGGATAAACGCTTTTTGTGAAATCGATAAGCGGTGAAAAATGGTAATAATGCTGAGCAAAGGCACAAATCTCATAAAGGTTGTCGACATTGGCAACACCCATTGTTTTATTAAACACATTAACAAAACTGCCCAGTGAGGAATAATAATTATAGATATAATTACTATCAATATGCAAAACACCTAAGTCGTTATTTGAAAAAAGTTCATCCGGATTTCTCAGCATAGTGGGGAGCAAATTTCTGCTTGGGTCATTAATGCGTTCTCCCCTATAGAAAAGCTGCTTGCCATTATTGAAGTCAGCCATAATTTCATTAGCAAAATCGTCAATCGTTTCAATCCTTTTGCTGACAGCACTGAAATCAAAATCCAGATTAGAATTTATTTTTTTATTAATCTGATTTAATTTTTCTTTAAAATGTTCACGTGCAGAAAACATATTTACCTCATTGATTATAAACTGATTGCAAGCTGATAAGCAGCTTCTGTAGCGTTGGCAATTCTGCCAATTTTATTGCTGTCACCGATATTATATATCTTATAAGCCGCACTGTCTTTCATTGAGTTGAACAGTTCATTGTCAGGGCGAACACCGAGGGAAAGCACAATAAAATCTGCATCAACATCAACCTTTTTACCATCTTTGATTGATTCAAGACAAATGCCTTTGTCATTAATACTAATAAGCTTATGACCTGTTAAGAATTTTGTATCTGCTTTCTTAAGAACAGACATAGCATCATCAACACCCTGAAACCATGCACCGGGTGCGATAGTATCAGCCATTTCAACAACAGTAACCTTATTACCCTGTGACACTAAAAGCTCGCTTGTTTCAAGTCCTGTCATACCTGAACCGATAACAGCAACCTTTTTATTTTCAAGCTTAACAGAACCATTAAGAATTTCAGTAACAGTTGAAACATTGTCACCCTTAAATGCCTTTGGAAAAACTGCGCTACCACCGGTGGCATTAACAACGATTGATGGCTCTAAATGATCAATGAACTCTTTAGTTGCTAAGGTATCAAACTTAAAGTCAATGTCTTTTTCCTTAGCTTTGGTATATAAATCATTGCATACCCAAGCCATTTTTTCTTTATGCGGCGGTTTATCAGCAAGATTCAGCTGACCACCAACAGTACTTTCCTTTTCAATAACAGTTACATTAAAATCTCTGTCAGCAAGGATATTAGCACACATTAAGCCTGCCGCACCTGCACCGACAACAACAACCTTTCTGCCGTTGCCGTTTTTCTTAAGTTCAACACTTTCTCTGCCCACAAAAGGATTAACGGAGCAATGACCGTGACTGTATTGATAAGCATTCTCCATCATACTTTCAAAGCAATACAAACAACATACACAACGGCTGATTTTACCCTCGTTACCTGACTGCACCTTGTTTGCCCAATGCGGATCGGCAATCAGAGGACGACCGAGTGCAACAAAATCCTGTATCCCCTCTTCAAGCTGTGCTTCAGCCTGCTTTGGTGAACGAATAAGATTTGCTGCAATTACAGGAATGTCAACAACCTTTTTTACTTCTTCTGCAAGATTTTTTCTCCATCCACATTCAAAGGTTGTTGGCTCAAGCCAATAGTTAAAGGTGTCATATGCACCAGAGGAAACATCAATTGCATCAAACCCCTTGTCACTGAGAATTTTTGCCATTTTAAGACCTTCTTCAAGACTGTAACCCTTACCCTGCTTTCCTATTTTGTCATACATTTCGTCAACAGTTAAACGCACAACAATAGGAAAATCCTTGCCGCAATTTTTTCTGATACCGTCAATAATCTCAGTTAAAAATCTCATTCTGTTTTCAAGAGAGCCACCGTATTCGTCAGTACGCTTATTTGTATTCGGTGATAAAAACTGCTGAATTAAATAACCGTGGGAGGCGTGCAGTTCAACACCATCACAGCCTGCCTTCTGAACTCTGACAGCGCCTTCTATAAACTGAGCAATGAGTTTTTTAACCCCTTTGTTTGAAAGAGCCCTGTTAACACTGTTACTCATTTTGCTTTTTTCACATTTACTTGGTGAAACAACTCTCGGCACAATATCATTATCCTGCAGTTTTTTACCCGGAGGAATAACAACACCTGTAAGGAGCTTAGTATAAGCCTTGCCCATAAGCTTTTCGCCTGCAATACAAATAGGCACAGTACCTATCATAAGACCAAGGTTCTGTCTTCCCGGATGATGCAGCTCAACCATAATTTTGCAGCCATGCTTATGTATTCTGTCAGCCATTTCCTTAAGAGCCGGAATTTGATAATCGTGGCTCATACCCAGCTGACCGTATGATGATGCACCGGTTATATCGTTAATTCTTGTTATTTCAGTAAAAATTAATCCGACACCGCCCTTGGCACGCTCCTCATAATAATTCATCATAGTTTCGGTTGCACAACCATTATACTGACCAAAGCCCATACACATAGGTGCCATGACTATTCTGTTTTTAATCTCAACATTACCTATTTTCATAGGCGTAAAAAGCTTGTCGTAACTCATAACCGCTCCTTATAAATTCCGTTATAGTACAAAGACCAAGCATTTTGCTTGGTCTATTGATTTATTTTTTTGATTTTTTCTTATTATGATTATTTTTATCGCCGTATTTTTCCATTTTCTGTTTATCTTCATTTTTTGACCAGACAATAAACCAAATAACGATAAGTGCAACAATCACTACAGCCGCAACTGCCAACAACACTTTTTTCATAGCAGCCTTAAAGGTTCCTATTCGCTGTGCCATCAAAAACATAAACGGGACGGACAGTGGTGATTTTTCACCATCCTTGTCATCGTCATAGCCGCCGTCAACACCTAAATCAACACGTTCACCATTTTCATCGAAATAATAATATTGAAAGGCTTTTACAATTTCATAATTATATTTCTTAGGACTATAGTCTTTATTGTATTCAACAAAAAATTCAATATTACCTTCATCAAGCTCTGCAACATAAGACTGCGGCATAAAAGCATACATCATCTTTGTAGTAAAATACACCTGATTCGTCTTGTAAATTGTAAAGACTGCAGCAATAACAGCAATAATAACAGCAAAAGCAATTATCACTTTACGCTGTGTTTTATTTAAATTAATTTTCTTTTTTTCTTTCATTTTCATCACTCCGATAACATTATAGCAAATACCGCAAAACAGGTCAAGAAAAAAGGAGTGGTTTGCCACTCCTTTTTATAGTAAACAAGATTATTTCTTTTTACTTTTACTTTTAGCAAGCTTCGCTTTTGCTTCTTCAACAAGTCTGGCATTCTCTTCAGCCTGCTTCTTTTCATTTTCAATTCTTGCCTTTTCTCTTTCGGCTGCTTTTTTACGTTCCTGCTCTTCTTTAGCCTGAACACGAGCAAGTCTTTCTTCCTCAAGTGTTTCATCACTTTTTGCAGGAGCCTTAGCAACAGCAATGTTAATACCTGTTGCAACAAGCAAAAGAGCAAGTGCAACAAAATAACCCCAGCCAATAGAAGCAGTTGCGTTGATTACAGCATAATCACCAAAGTTAAATGCAACAGCATCACCTGCTAATGAGCCACTCATTACAAAACAAACAACACTTGCAACAGATGCTGCTATGGATAAAATATCAAAAACAATTGTTGACTTGGTTTTAGGCTTCTTGCACATAATTATGTTAAGGAAAAACGCTATTACAATTAAGAGTGCACTGAGCACAAATAAAATATAGCCTGCAAAATCTAAAGTTAAAGCACCGCTGTAGTCCTCAAAACCCATATTGGTGAAATACAAGCTTGTATCACCGAAGAAACTTTTGAAGAAATCAATCAAAGCCTTGTTGCCGCCAAATGAAATAATACTTAAATCAAAACTTTCAGCATCACTCTTTAAGGTTGCCCAAGGAAGAATAAAGCCGATTGCCGGAAGAAAAGTTAAAACAAGTCTTGCAATACGAAGCTTTGTGCCGTAAATGGAATAAGAAATTCTGTTCAGAGTTCTGTTAAAAACAGCAAACTGCTGTTCAGCCTTAATATTATCCTCTTCAAGTCTTGCCTCCCAATTATAATTAGGGATTGAAACGCCGCAGCTTGTGCATTCTGCCTTAACATCCCAGATATGCAGCTTTTTGCCGCAGTTAGGACAGGTACTTGCCATGATATGTACCCCTTTCAATGTTATTACTTAATCTATTCTATAATTTATTACTCTAATTGTCAATACAAAAGTTAAATATAATTTTACCAAGTGATGATATTAAAAAAAGTATTGATTTAATACATTTAATATGATAGTATTAATGTGTTACAATAAATCCGGTCAGCTTCCGGAAAGAAATGAGGGAATAATTTTGGCAGAAGAAATTATTACCGAAGATTTAACCCAGACAGAAATGGACGAACTCGATAAGCTTGCCTATACACACAAGCGTTATCTTACTCCAAAAGAAATTGCTGCATATGTTTTGGTTAACTTTGGTCAAAAGAATTTATCTCAGTTTGTTGATACATTTAAGGAATTCTTTATGATTCAGTTCCTTAAACTGAACACAACTGCGTATGCTAACATCAGTCTCTTTGCATCAATTTATGATGCTCTTGACGATACTATTTCCGGTCTGATTATTGACCGAACCCGTACAAGGTGGGGACGTATTAAACCGTTCTTTATTATACCGCTTCCATTATGGGTAATCGGCGGTTATATGATGTTTACAGCACCTGATATAAACTCAACACAGAAGGTTATCTGGGCGGCTGTTGCGTTCGTCATTTACGGACTTGGTATGAGTTACTTTGGTGCTTGGGGTCTTATGATTTATAACATCACCCCAAATACCGATGAAAGAAATAACCTGATCACAACAACAAAGTTTTTTGAACTGTTCGGAACATGGATTCCGTCACTTGTACCTGTATTTGTAACCTTGCTGCCTAAAATCAACAGCAACATTACAATGAGAGGTATTTACAGCGGATTTGCTAAGTTTATGCTCATTCTTTCAGCTGCATTCGCAATTTTCGGATGCTTTAATATGAGAGAAAGAGTTCCGCTTATGAGCCGTGAGGAAATGAAAGAAACCTCTATCATTGAATCCTTAAAGAATATTATCACAAACAGACCTTTGCTTGCTGTTATTCTTGCAAACTTTTTTAATTCATTCAAATCAGTCGGCGGTTCTTCAGAATCTTATTTCTGGCTTAACAATACCGGTTCACTTATGAATGCAACGTTCTGCGGACTGTTTACAGGTATTCCTAACTACATAATGGTTCCGGTTGCAGCAAAAATGGTAAAAAAATGGGGCGGTAGAACCACATCAATCATAGCAGGTTTATTTGGTTTCTTTGCTTATATGGCGCTGTTCTTAATCGGCTATCATCCATTTGGTCAGACCTTTAATGATAACAGAATTTTAAATCTTATCTGGGTAATTTTCGGTCTTACAATCTGCGGACTTCCAAATAAAATTCTCCTTGTAAGCGGACAAATTGTTACTGCTGAAGCTCTCGACTATATGGAATGGAAGCACGGAATGAGAAACGAAGCACTTGTTACAACCGTACAGGGCTATTTTGGTAAACTGGCTACATCTGTAACAGGCTGGTTATCAGGTATGGTACTTACATGGATTAACTATGTACCGCTTACAGACTCACTTGGCAACGCAATCCCTCAGACTGATCCAAAGATGCTTAATGGTATCTGGGCAATCTTCTGTATCCTCCCTGCGCTTGCAAGAGGACTTTATGGTATATCCTTCATCCTATATCCTATTCACGGTAAGGTTCAGCAGCAGATGATTGTTGAACTTGCTGAAAAGCGTGCAAGCAGAATTGCAGAGCAGACTGCAAAGAATGCTGAAAATAACTAATAATAATATCAATAAATTAAAAGACCTTGTAGCGTATTACAAGGTCTTTATTTTATTGGTATGACAAAAGAACTGACCTGTATCAACAAGTCAGTTCCTTTTATCTATATTATTTACTTTTTGGAAACTGCGAATTATATAATTTATAATAGAAACCTTTTTTACTATAAAGCTCGCTGTGGCTTCCCTGTTCAACAATTTTACCGTCATTCATAACCAGAATTATATCGGCATTCATAATTGTTGAAAGTCTATGGGCAACTATAAATGTTGTTCTGCCCTGCATAAGCTGATTAAAAGCACTTTGAATTTTAATTTCAGTTCTTGTATCAATTGAGGATGTTGCCTCGTCAAGAATAAGCATAGGCGGTGGTGAGAGCATTAAGCGCGTAATGCAAAGCAACTGCTTTTGACCCTGTGAAAGTGAGCCGCCATCTTCACCTATAACTGTATCATATCCATTTGGCAAGCGTTTGATAAACGAATGTGCATGAGCCTTTTTCGCAGCCTCAATAACGTCATCAAGAGTTGCATTAGGATTAGCAAGCTTAATATTATCAAGAATAGTTCCACATTTAAGCCAGGTATCCTGCAATACCATACCAATATTATCTCTCAAGGATTTTCTTGTAATGTTCTGATTATCAACACCATCTACTGCAATACTGCCGCTTTGAGGATCATAGAAACGCATTAATAAATTAATCAGTGTGGTTTTTCCGCATCCTGTAGGACCTACAATAGCAACAATCATACCTGCCTTAACATTGAGATTAAGATCCTTAATAAGCTCTTTTTCTTTATTATAGGAGAAATCCATATTGCTGATTTCTATATTACCATCAGGGTTAACCAGCACTTTTGCACCCTCAGGGTCAGGCGTTATGCTTTCTTCGTCAATAAAATCAAGGACTCTGCCTGCACAGGCTAAAGCGTTCTGAAGTTCTGTCACAACACTGCTTATTTCGTTAAAAGGCTTAGTATACTGGTTTGCATATGATAAAAAACAAGATAGAATGCCTACTGTAATATTGCCTTTAATTGCCATTATTGCACCGAATAAGGCAACTGCCGCATAAACAATACTGTTAACAAATCTTGTGGCAGGATTTGTAATGGATGAAAAAAAGGTTGCTTTCAAAGAATACTCTGTAAGTCTTTCATTAATATCATCAAACCTTTCAAGGTTTTCCTTATCCATACTATAGGCATCAGCAACCTTTTGATTTGAAATCATTTCATCAATGAATGAGGTCTGCTCACCTCTTGTTTTCGATTGCAAAGAAAACATCTTGTATGTTCTTTTAGCAATAAATCTTGCGATAAAGAATGACAACGGCGTAACAACAACCACAACAAGAGTTATCCACACATTGATTGAAAGCATAAATGCAAGTGTGCCGACAATCGTAACAATTCCTGTAAAAAACTGTGTAAAGCCCATTAAAAGCCCATCGGCAAGCTGGTCAACATCTGTTATGACTCTGCTGACAACGTCACCATTTGAATGACTGTCAAGATATGAGCACGGAAGCTTTTCTATTTTTTCAAAAGCACGCTGTCTTAAATCTCTTGATACATTATAGGTGATTTTGTTATTGCAAACATTCATCAGCCACTGAACAACGGCTGTAATACCTATAATAATTCCGAGTTTAATAAGAATAGCGGTTATTTTTGCAAAATCAACATTGCCCTTTCCTATAATACAATCAATAGCATTGCCCACAAGTATCGGTGCATAAAGCGTTAACGCTACACTGACAAGTGCAAAAAGCATTGATAAAATAAGAAAATATTTATATTTATCAATATAGGAGAGTACTCGTTTGAGTGTTTCTTTACTGTTCATCAAATGGCCTCCTTTCCAAACTGAGAGGTATAGATTTCTCTATAAACCTCGCAATTTTCAAGGAGTGTATTATGTGTTCCAAAGCCAACACACTCGCCGTCGTCAAGAACTAATATATAATCAGCACTTATAACTGACGATGTACGCTGTGAAACAATGAACACAGTAGGATTATAAGAAAGATTATATATTTCTTCTCTTAGTCTTGCCTCAGTTGCATAGTCGAGTGCAGAAGATGAGTCGTCTAATATCAGAATTTCAGGCTGACGGACAATTGCACGGGCTACAGACAAACGCTGCTTCTGACCGCCTGAAAGGTTAGAGCCATTCTGCTCAATCTCAAAATCAAGACCGCCTTTTTCGGCAATCACATCATAAACCTGTGCAATTTTAAGTGCTGCAATTATTTCGTCATCTGCAGCATCTTTCTTGCCCCACTTCATATTATTACGAACAGTACCTTTAAAAAGTACGGCTTTCTGATGAACAAAGCCAATTTTATTTCTGAGTTCATCAGCATTCAGTGACTTAACATCTGTTCCATCAACAAAAACCGTGCCACTTGTTGAATCATAAAAATGAGGAATTAGGGACACAAGACTTGATTTGCCTGAACCAGTACCTCCGATTACACCAACAACATCTCCCCTATTGACTTTAAAGGAAATATTTGAAAGTGACTCAGCAGATGCATTTTTATAGGTTAATGAAACATTGTCAAACTCTATATAAGAATCGGATTTTACTTTATTATCATTCTTTTCAAGTGTATTTTCCTGTTCAAGAACTGAGCTTATTCTGTCTGCAGAGGCAAAAGCCTTGGTAACGGATACAATCAGATTTGCAAGCTTAATCAGTTCAACAAGAATTTGGCTCATATAATTATAAAGCGCAACAACCTGTCCCTGCGTCAAATCACCAACATCTACACGCAATGCACCTGTATAAACAAGCACTACTATTGCAATATTTATAATTACATAGGTAACAGGATTGAGCAGTGCTGAAATTCTACCAACAGCTTTTTGAAGTGCAGATAAAGCAGTGTTTCTTTTTTTGAACTCCTGTATCTCATTCTCTTCATTGGTGAATGCTCTTATTACCCTCGCACCTGTCAGATTTTCACGGGTAATTAATGTAACACTGTCAAGATTAGTTTGAACATCACGATACTTTGGAATGGTAATTCGCATAATGCCAAACACAACAATTGACAGCAATATAATAGCCACAGCAAATATCAATGCACATTTTACATCAATCGTAAATGCCATAACCATTGCACCGATTACGATAAATGGTGAGCGAAGGAATAACCTTAAAACAAGATTAACACCATTTTGAACCTGATTGACATCATTTGTCATTCTGGTAATCAGTGTTGATGTACCGATATTATCAAGTTCACTGAAGGACAGTGACTGTATTTTGCTGTAAAGAGAGTGCCTCAGCTTCATACCAAAGCCTGTTGCTGCCTTGGCTGCAAAGTATTGTGCAGTAATTGCTGCAACCATTCCAACAAGTGCAAGTGCCACCAAGATACCTGATCTGCCGATAACAAATTTTGTATTGCCGCCTGCAATACCAACATCAATAATTGATGCTACAACAAGCGGTACAATCAGTTCAAAGCTTGCTTCAAGCAGTTTAAACAGCGGTGCTAACACCGACTGGACAACATATTCTTTTAAATATACAAGTAACCTTTTCAAAATTTCACCTATATTAATATTTTTTACCATTATAAGATTATTGACACTTTCTGTCAATATTATAAAATATTTTAAAATAGTACTTTAAATTTAGATTTCAGTGGTGTATAATAGACAAAAAAATTCACGAGGTGCTTTAAGATGCAAAAGAAACCTGTTACAGCAATAATCGTTGGTGCCGGTCACAGAGCATTAGTATACAGTGAGCTGGCAAAAACAAATCCTGAGGATTTAAAAATTGTAGGTGTTGCCGATCCAAATCCGGTAAGACGTAAGCATTGTATGGAATACTTTGGCTTTGGCGAGGATATGTGCTTTGAATCAGCGCAGGAGCTTGCTAAAAAAGGAAAGCTTGCCGACACCATTATTAACGGCACAATGGATGAACAGCATATTGAAACTGCCATTCCACTGCTTAACGCAGGATATGATATGCTGCTTGAAAAGCCATTTGCAGTTAATGAACAGGAAATGCGTGAGCTTGTTGAATGTGCAAAAAAGAACAACTCTAAGGTTATGATTTGTCACGTTCTCCGCTACACCCCTTTCTACTATTCAATTAAAGAACGAATTGCAAATGGTGAAATCGGCGACATCATTAACATTCAAACAACTGAGCACGTTTCATATCATCACCTGTCGACTTCATATGTTCGCGGCAAATGGGCGAATTCAGACAAATGTCACACCACCATGCTGCTTGCTAAATGCTGTCACGACATTGATTTAATGATGTGGTTTATGAGTGAAACCAAGCCAGTCAAAATCAGTTCCTTCGGCAGCAAATATCAGTTTAAGCCTGAGAATGCACCGGAGGGTGCGGGAACAATCTGTATGCTTGACTGCCCTCACGTTGACACTTGCGATTTTTCAACCAAGAGATTATATATTGATCATCCTGATAGATGGGCATTCTATGTTTGGGATGCACTTGAGGCTATACCGAATCCGACAATTGAAGATAAAATCGCTTTAATGAAGAGCGACAGCCCATATGCAAGATGTATGTACAAATGTGATAACAATGTTGTTGACCATCAGTCAGTACTCGTTAACTTTGCAAATGGTGCAACAGGCACACACAATATGGTTGGTGGTTCATCACAGTCACTGAGAAAAATACATATTATCGGCACTAAGGGTGAAATATACGGCGATTTTGAAAAATCAAAGTTCTATGTTTCAAAAATAAATCCGTCACCGGATGCACATAACGGTGAGTGCGATCTTGAAGAAGTTGACCTTAATGTGAGCGGTGATATGGTTGGAGCTTACGGTGGACACGGCGGCGGTGACGAAAGACTCACTGCAGACTTTGTTAAGTTTATTTTAGGCGAAAAGCCGAGTCTTGCCTGCACATCAATTTTTGACAGCGTTGCAGGTCACCTTTGTGTTTACCTTGCTGATGAATCAAGAGAAAACGGCGGTATACCAATTGAAGTAAAAATGTAATAAACATAAAGAAAAGCAGAGATTTAAAATCTCTGCTTTTTTGTTATCTGTTATCAATATAATTATCAATATCTATACTATATAAACTGCCTTTTCCTTTATCCAAAAAATTCAATCTATATTCAATTGTGTACTGAATATCCTCATCGACAGTATAAGCAAAACAATTGAAATAATCATATTATACCTTTCGTTAGCTTAAACAAGATGATTAGTTACCAGTTTCAATACTGATTTCATCAAATATTTTAAGCAGGTCTTCGACCTTTGTATTCTGCTTTTCTTCATCCCTTATATCGAGGATTGCATTGCCTGAATGCATCATAACAAGCCTGTTACCGTATTCGGCAGCAAATCTAAGATTATGCGTAACCATCATAGTTGTTATATTATTCTTAAGCACCAAATCATTAGTCAGCGCCATAACTATCTCGGAAGATTTAGGATCAAGTGCAGCAATATGCTCATCAAGAATAAGCAAATCAACATTTGTCATATTTGCAATAACAAGTGCAAGTGCCTGCCTTTGACCGCCAGAAAGTGTACCGACCTGGACACCCATTCTGTTTTCAAGTCCCATATTACACTGTTCAACCAATGATTTATAATAATCAATTCGCTTTTTATTGACACATCTGCCAAGACCAAAGGATTTATTTTTATTATCGGCAAGTGCCATATTTTCAAGAATTGTCAAATCAGCACAGGTACCAACCCTTGGCTCCTGAAAAACTCTGCCTATGATTTTAGCTCTTTTAAATTCGGAAACGTGCGTAATATCGTTACCGTTAAAAACAATCTTGCCGCTGTCCGGTTTAAGAGAACCGCAGATAAGGTTAAGAAGTGTTGTTTTACCACTGCCGTTAGAGCCGATAATTGAAACAAAATCGCCCTTATTCACTTTAAAATTAAAGTTATAAAATACGGTTGATTCGTCAACTGTGCCCACATTAAAACGTTTTGTAATGTTATTTAATTCAAGCATTTTTCTCTCTCCTTTTTCCGCCCTTGTTCTGAAGAGTTCCGCTGAACACTAATGCAATTACAAACAGAACAGCCATAAGGAGCTTGTTATACTCACTTGGCAGACCGATAACTACAGCAATCTGCAAGCAAGCCTTGTAAATAATTGTACCTAAAATAACCATTGTGGTCGCCTTCATAAAGCCTATACGCTTAAAGAGTGACAGACCGATAATAACGCTTGAAAGACCGAACACTACCATACCAACACCCATTGTTGTATTTGCAGTTTCAGTGCTCTGCGCAATGACTGCACCGCTGATTGCAGCAAGACCATTGCCGATTGCAAGACCTAAAATCTTTGTCATACCCGGATTTTTAGCAAGCATAACAACGTACTGCTGGTTTGAGCCGGTGGCACGAAGGAGCATTCCTGACTTTGTTTTTAAATACAAGTCCATAAGTATTTTAAGAACAATAACAAATATAGCAAGAACAATCAGCTTTCTGATATTCATACCTGCAACATTGGTAGGAAGAACATTTGCGATACCGCTATTAAAGATTGTCTTTTGACCGAAGATTGAGGCAATGGACTGCCCGTTTGTTCCAAGCTTTATAAGTACTAAGTTTATCGACAACAAAAGAGTGTAAACTAAAATACCTGAAAGAAGCGGCTGCAATTTTAACTTAACGTGCAACACACCTGTTAGACAGCCTGCAACTAAACCGCATCCAAAAGCAATTAACAGGCTCAGCCATGGGTCAAAGCCTTTAAGAATCAGCACACTTGAAACGATTGCACCAAGCGGCATTGTTCCGTCAACAGATAAATCAGGAAAATCAAGTATACTGTATGACAGATAAACGCCAAGTGCAAGGATAGCATACTTGAAGCCTTCCTCCAAAACAACCTTAATTATATTTAAAGTTTCCATCAAATCACATCCTATCAAGAAAAATGAGCAGAAGCAAATCTGCCCATTTTCTGATTATTCATTATTCGCCAGTCTTAACCTGCTGAACATCAGCCAGTGACTCAGGAATTGTAATACCAAGCTTTGAAGCAACATCAGGATTAATTACAAGGAATGAGTCGGTAACAGTAACTGCCGGATATGTTGCGGCATCCTTACCAGCAAAAACATCAATTGCAATCTGACCGGTTTTCTCACCAAGAGCAACATAGTCGATTGATGCAGATGCAAGGCAGCCCTTTCTAACCTGCTCAATCTCTGAGCCGTAAACAGGAATGCCTGCAGCGTTAGCCTGCTCAAGGAATACATTCATATTATCAACAACATTGTTATCTGTTAAATTTGTGATAGCGTCAACCTGTGGTACAAGTACAAGTGCAGCTGCTGCAGAAGCAAGCTCTGAAGCCTCAGCAATACCCTGTGATTTAAGTTCAATACCTGCCTTTGCACATTCAGCCTCTAAGGTCTTTAACTGGCTGATTGAGTTTGCCTCACTTGTGGTATAGAAAACACCAAGAGTTTTAATTTCAGGCTGAAGTGTTTTGATAAGCTCAATCTGTCCTGCAATATCAATTGCGTCAGCTGTACCGGTACAGTTTTTACCCGGTGCTTCCATAGTATCAACAAGACCGGCAGCAACAGGGTCTGAAACAGCACAGAAGATAACAGGTGTAGTTGATGACGCATTCTGAACTGCTGAATAAGCACTCATTGCTGCAGGAGTTGCAACGGCAATAATAGCATCGTAACCACTTGCAACCATCTGCTGTGCATAACTCTGGCAGTCAGAATCAGCACTACCGCTTGAACCGATTTGAACATCATACTTAATACCTGCGGCATCAAGTGCATTCTTTACACCCTGAGTACAGTTATCAAGGCTTGTGTGCGGCATATACTGAAGAATTGCAACCTTAGTTTCTCCGCTTTCGTTATTTGTGTTTGCATCATTATTTTCTTTAGCAGTGCAGCCTGCAAACATTGCTGCAACAAGCAGTATTGACAATACGACTGCTAAAATTCTTTTAACATTTTTCATTATCTTTTCCTCCAAAAATATTATAAAATCCATTATAAACCAACTATTTATCTATGTCAACTAATTTATTGCTTTAATATTCTAAAGTGTAAAATTTTGCTTTAAAGGTTTCGCTTCCGTCAAGCTTGGTATATTCACCATAGTGATGAAACCTGAGCCCAAGCTTTTCCATAACCTTGCCTGAACGTGGGTTATCAACAGCGTGATCACTGCAGATTTTATTAACACTAAGTTCAGTATGAGCATAGTTGACAATTGCTCGCATAGCCTCTGTGCAATAACCCTTGTGCCAGTAATCATAGTGCAGATTATACCCTATTCCCCAGTAACCTTCCATAAATTCATTAGGACCTATACTGCCTGTGCCGATTACCTTATTTTCGCTTTTTAGCACAAATGCCCAGTTCCATTCCATTTCATCAGTTAAAGTTGATTTTATCCATTCCAGCGTTTGCTTTATATCTGTGTATGTAGGGTAACACATATATTTTGCAACACGTGTATCACTGTTCCAGCTGAAGCAAGCCTCAGCATCATCAAGTGTTATGGGTCTTAAAATCAGCCTTTCCGTTTCTAAAATCGGTTCTTTACTCATATTAATCACCTACTTTTAATTTATTTTGCATTTTTTCAAGTGACGTTTCACCGCCAGGTAGCTTTATCCAAGCATCAATACAGTCATTGACTTTTCTTGGAATAATGTGAATATGAAAATGATGAATCGATTGCTGTGCTGCCTTGCCGCTGGCATTGAGAAGATTGACACCATCATAATTACAAGTATCAACCAAGTGTTTTGAAATAAGTTTGACTGTTTTCATGAATTCAAATAACGTTAATTCATCACAATCTAAAATATTTTCACAATGCTTTTTAGGTATAACAATTATGTGACCGTCAACATCTCTAGCAGGATCTAAAAATGCTATTGAATATTCATTTTCATAGATTTTATAGCAAGATATTGCTCCTTTCGCTATCTGACAAAATAAACAGCTCATATTTACTCCTTTCTGAATATATCAAGCATATGGAAAGTCAAGCCTATCATATCTTCCCTTTCACATATTGAGTAATGATAATTCATATATAAATCAAATTCTGCATCACTCATTTCGTCAAACGCTTCATCAAAGCAATTTGTAAGCATATCCGCACCGACATAATGCAGACGCTGAACATTGAAATGACGCATTATTCTGTCAACATCTTCTTTTCTGCAAAGCTCAAATACCAGTTCAGGCAATGACTTTGCATGAAAGCCTTCATTAAAACAATTCGGATGATAATTAAAAATTTTATGCTGTACAAATAATTGATGTACTGTTGTATCGTTATTACAATACGAGGAATATATGATTCCTCCCTTTTTAGCAACTCTCAATGTTTCACTTATTGCAGTCAGTTTATCCTCATCATTAAACAAATGATACATAGGACCAAGCAACAGAACAATATCATATACATCATTTTGTATAAAGCTGAGATCACGTGCATCGCCCTGAAAAACAGTTATATTGTGATGTGGTTTAATTTTGCTTTTTAGAATATCCAAATTACTTTTCACAAGTTC
The DNA here is from genome assembly GCA_964396885.1 of uncultured Bacteroides sp. Classification (GTDB taxonomy): domain Bacteria; phylum Bacillota; class Clostridia; order Oscillospirales; family Acutalibacteraceae; genus Eubacterium_R. The sequence continues at coordinate 22,599 of CAYNGP010000013.1, forward strand.
GACAGATGTTACATCATAGCCCATATCCGCAAGTGTAATTGAATATCTTCCTGTTGCTGCACCTATTTCAAGAATTTTACTGCCAGGCTTAAGATACTTTTGAATATAACGCATAGTCGTCAAATATTCGGGTTTTCTTAAATTCAATCTGCCCTCTTCGTCATAATTGTTGTAATATTCTGTAATATAATCCATATTATTCAATCCTCTTTTCGTAGTTAATTATTGTCATTCTTTTGTTTATCTTACGCTCTGCCCCGCAGGGAATATATCCCATTTTTTCATAAAGGTGGCAATTGTTTTTTTCCTGTTTAATGGTATCAAGACACCATCGTTTATTGTTAGGGAAAAGATTTTCGGCAATCTTAATTGCATTTTGTGCAATGCCTCTATTTTGAAACTCCTTCAGTACAAAGAGTCTTGCAAGCCTTGTTGTGTCATTCTTAATATTTATCCATATTTCACCCACGGCTTTGCCGTCAAGACTTATCCAGAACATATATGTATCAGGGTAATTATAAAAGAAGCAGAATTTTTTGTATGTTTCAAATATAGGATTAATTCTGTCATAATACTTAAAAAATGTGGGCACAAAGCCTTTTCTGTTCATTTTAAATGCTTGTTTCTTCTCATTTTCTTTAATCAATTCTAACTTAACCATAATAACCTCCTGATAAAAAAATAACTGCTGATGAACCAAAGTGTTCATCAGCAGTTTTGATTGATATAAAAATATATTAATATTAACTACTATGAACACAACGCAAATAAGCCCATGCATAATACATAGGCACAAATGAGTTGTGAAGTTTTGCAGTCATATTAAACATAATGATTACCTCTTTTTGACATAGTAGCACAGCTAAAGTGAAAATGTCAAGGTTTATTTTGAATAAAAGGAATATTCGCCATATTTAGCATTTGTTGAATATTCTGTATAACGAAGCTCATTATTTTCGTTAACAGCACTTTCTATGAGCTTTTTAGTTAAGTCAGGAACATCATCACGGCTGAGTGCTTCATTGACATCAAGCCATACAACCTCACTGTTTTCATCGTTATCACTATGGGCAGTTCCGCTGACATAATCAGCACGGAAAGCAACATACCAATCGTGATTATTAAATCGAATTCCGATTATACCTTTTGGGGTTATATGAATTCCTGTTTCTTCGGCATATTCCCTTACAACAGCATCCTGCGGTGTTTCACCGATATTTACATATCCGCCGGGTACAATCAGTTTTCCATTGCCGGGACCGTATGTATGTCTTGCAAGCAAGACCTTGTTATCCTTAATAACAACAGCAGTAACCGACTGCTGCCAGTTTGTATTACCATTTTCCATTAAATAATTGTTCCTCCGCCAAGAACTGTATCGTCATTATAAAGAACCACAGCCTGACCCTTGGTTATTGCCCTTTGCGGTTCATCAAAAACAACTTTAATATTACCATTTTCTAAAGTATAAACAGTTGCAGACTGCTCCTTCATATTATAGCGAACACGTGCGGAGCACCTAATTTCAGAACCCGGATTTGGTATAATCCAGTTGAAATCATCAGCAATCAGCTCAGACGAAAAAAGCTCCTCATTCGTACAGAGTGTTACTGTGTTATCAGCAATATTTTTGCCTGCAACATACATAGGCTTGCCAAAGGCAACACCAAGCCCCTTACGCTGACCGTTTGTGTATCTTATAATACCCTGATGCTCACCGAGAACATTGCCGTTAACATCAACAAAATTGCCCTTGGGATATGTTTTGCCGAGGTAACCCTCAATAAATTTTGCATAGTCGCCATCAGGAACAAAGCAAATATCCTGACTGTCCTTTTTACGGGCATTGAGGAAATTATTATTCTCGGCAATTTCTCGTATTTCTGTTTTAGAATAATTGCCTAATGGGAACTGAATATGAGCAAGCTGATTCTGCGTTAAGGAATAGAGAACATAGCTTTGATCCTTAGTAGCGTCAACGCCCTTTTTTAGATAATACCAGCCGTTCTCCTCCTCTACCCTTGCATAATGACCAGTTACAACATAGTCGTATTCAAGCTCCTGCATTTTTTGAAAAAGCCTTTTAAATTTTAAATACCTGTTGCAGTCAATACAGGGGTTTGGTGTTCCGCCGTTTTCATAAGTAGCAATGAACTTGTCAATAACCTTTTCCTTAAATTCATCCTTAAAATTGAAGACATAATAAGGCATTGAAAGTCTGTTTGCCACAGAACGGGCATCTTCAATGTCATCAAGAGAACAGCAGGTCTTTTCCCTGCTTATCATAATATCATCATTGTCATAAAGCTTCATTGTAGCACCGATACAATCGAAGCCCTTTTCTTTCATCAAAAAAGCGGCAACGCTGGAATCAACGCCACCGCTCATTGCGATAATTGCCTTTTTACTCATAAATTAACCAAGCCTTATCATTTCGTCAATACATCTTTTAGCACCCTTATAGGTTTCCTCGTCAAGCTCAATTTCTTCACCGAAGGTGCCCTTACAGCAATTGAGAACATCAACAAGAGTTGTTGCTTTCATATTATTGCAAATGCAGTGCTTTGAAAGCGGATAGAACTTTTTGTCTGTGCACTCAAGCTGAAGATGTGTAACAATACTGTTTTCTGTACCGATGATAAATTCCTTTGCACTGCTCTTTCTGGCATAGTCCATAATGCCTGTTGTTGAACCAACATAATCAGCAAGTGCTACAACCTCAGGTGTACATTCAGGATGAACTAAAAATTCAGCATCAGGATAAAGTGCCTTAGCCTTTTCAACATCCTTGGCAGTCATTTTTGCGTGGGTAGGACATCCACCGTTAAGGAGTTTGAAATTCTTTTCAGGCAGCTGCTTTGAAATCCAGTCACCTAAATTACAATCAGGAATAAACAGAATGTTATCGTTATCAATCTTTTTGCAGATTTCAAGTGCAGAGGAAGATGTAACGCAAACATCACAAATTGTTTTCAGCTCGCTTGTGGTGTTGATATAAGCCACAACAGTGTAATCAGGATACTGCTCTTTAACCTGAGCAATAACCTCCTTATCCATCATTTCTGCCATAGGACAGCCTGCTGATGGATTTGACAAAATAACCTTTTTATCGGGTGAAAGAATTTTAACAGTTTCAGCCATAAAGCGAACACCGCACATAATAACAGTTTTATTCTGCACTTGTGACGCCTTGACTGAAAGAGCAAAGCTGTCACCTGTGAAATCAGCAACCTCTAAAATTTCAGGTGACTGATAACAATGTGCCAAAATACAAATATCTTTTTCTTTCTTTAATTCTAAAATTTGATTCTGAATATCCTTAATACTCATTAATGCTCTCCGCAGCAATCACAGTTACCCTCACAAAACAGTGATGGGTCATAGGATATGCCCTTCTTATCATAGTAATTTTTAACTGCCATTTTGACAGCCTCTTCTGCAAGAACGGAGCAATGAATTTTAACCGGCGGCAAGCCGTCAAGTGCTTCAACAACAGCTTTGTTTGTAAGCTCTAACGCCTTATCAATAGGCTGACCTTTAATCATTTCGGTAGCCATTGAGCTTGACGCAATGGCTGATGCACAGCCAAAGGTATTGAACTTAACATCTTCGATTATTCCGTCGTCAGACACCTTAATATATATTTTCATAATGTCGCCGCATTTGGCATTGCCAACCTCACCGACACCGTCTGCATTTTCAATTTTACCAACATTTCTTGGATTTGTAAAGTGGTCCATAACTTTTTCTGAATAAAGTGACATATTTTTTCTCCTAAATCTAATGAATTATTTATTTTCGCTGACAATTTTTTCCCAAACAGGTGACATTGAACGAAGGTATGTGACAACCTCAGTGATTGATTGAATCATATAATCAATCTCATCATCGGTAATATTTTCATTAATTGACAATCTGAGTGAGCCGTGTGCTATCTCAACAGGAACACCAATCGCAAGAAGAACGTGTGACGGATCAAGACTGCCGCTGGTACAGGCTGAACCGCTTGATGCTCTGATACCTCTCATATCAAGCAGAAGCAAAAGACTTTCACCCTCAATACCTTCAAAGCACATATTCAGTGTGCCGGGCAGATGCTTTGTCATATCGCCATTTATTCTGCTTCTTTCAATAGTCTTCAGCCCATTTGCAAGTCTATCCCTTAGTGCAGTAACCTTATCTGCATTTTCATTGAGTTTTTCAACAGACTCTTTAAGAGCAGCAACCATACCGACTATTGCTGCAAGGTTTTCGGTACCTGCTCTTTTTCCTCGTTCCTGTGCACCGCCCTCGATTAAGCTGTGAACAGGTATGCCTTTTTTTACATAAAGAAAACCGATACCCTTCGGACCATGGAATTTATGAGCCGATGCTGAAAGCATATCAACATTAATATCATTAACATCAACAGGAATATGACCTACCGCCTGCACAGCATCAGTATGAAATGTAACTCCCTTTTCTTGGCAGATTTTTCCTATTTCAGCAACAGGCTGAATCGTCCCTATCTCGTTATTTGCCGACATAATTGTTACAAGGCAAGTATTGTCATTAATTGCATTTGCAACATCCTCAGCCTTAACAATACCATTTGAATAGACATCAAGCAAAGTAACCTCAAATCCCTCTTTTTCAAGTGCGTTCAAAGTATGCAAAACTGCGTGGTGCTCAAACTTGGAAGATATAATATGGTTCTTACCTTTTTTCTTTCCGTTATAAGCAGAGGTTCTTATAGCCTGGTTATCAGCTTCGCTGCCGCCGGAGGTGAAATAAATTTCTTTAGGTGATGCACCTATTAATTTTGCAATAGCTTCTCTTGCGTTTTCAAGATGCATTTTTGCAATCTGACCATCTGTATGAAGTGATGATGGATTGCCATATATTTCAGTAAAAAACGGCATCATTTCATCAAGTGCCGTTTGACTTAATTTTGTTGTTGCAGCATTATCTGCATATATATTAAAATCACTCATTATCATAACCTACCTTTCGAGTAGGAATATACCACTAATTTCCTACTTTGTCAATAGGTTTTATATATTTAACAATAAAAAGTGGGAGGGCATTTTAGCCCTCCCATAAAAAATATAACGATTATTCTGAAAACAGTGGTGTTGATAAATATCTGTCACCTGTATCAGGAAGAAGTGCAACAATTGTTTTGCCCTCATTTTCAGGTCTTTTTGCAAGCTCCTTAGCAGCCCAGAGTGCAGCACCGCTTGATATACCTACAAGTACACCCTCCTGCTTAGCAAAGGCTCTGCCTGTTACAAAAGCATCATCATTTTCAACAGTAATAATTTCATCATAAATGGATGTATTGAGTGTGTCAGGAACAAAGCCTGCACCGATTCCCTGAATTTTATGCGGACCAGCCTCGCCCTTTGAGAGCACCGGTGATGTTGCAGGCTCAACTGCTACTATCTTAACATCAGGATTTTGCTCCTTAAGGTAAGCACCGGTACCTGAAATAGTACCGCCGGTACCAATACCTGCTACAAAAATATCTACCTTGCCCTCAGTATCGTTCCAGATTTCAGGACCTGTAGTTGCTTTATGTGTTGCAGGGTTAACAGGGTTAACAAACTGACCTGCGATAAATGAATTCGGAATTTCCTTTGCAAGCTCTTCAGCCTTGGCAATCGCGCCCTTCATTCCCTTTGCACCTTCTGTGAGCACAAGCTCAGCACCATATGCTTTCATAAGATTGCGACGCTCAACGCTCATCGTTTCAGGCATAGTAATAATAATTCTATAGCCTTTAACAGCAGCAATTGATGCAAGACCAATACCGGTATTACCACTGGTTGGTTCAATAATTACTGAACCTTCCTTAAGTGCTCCTTTTGCCTCAGCATCCTCAATAATTGCCTTAGCAATTCTATCCTTAACAGATCCTGCCGGATTAAAATATTCAAGTTTTACAAGAACTTTTGCTTTCAGGTCATTTTCCTTAGCAAAATTATTTGCTTCAACAAGTGGAGTATTACCAACAAGCTCTAATGCAGATTTATAAACAGACATAATAGTTCCTCCTAAATTAGCTGATTGTTTTAAAGGCATTGTCTAAATCTTCAATAATATCATCAATATGTTCTGTACCGATTGACAGTCTTATCGTATTCGGTTTGATATTCTGCTCCTCGAGTTCAGCAGCATTAAGCTGACTATGCGTGGTTGTTGCAGGGTGAATAACAAGTGACTTAACATCTGCAACATTTGCAAGAATGGAGAAAATCTCAAGACTGTCAATGAACTTTTTAGCTTCAGCCTCTCCGCCTTTGATTTCAAAGGTAAAGATTGAGCCTGCACCATTAGGGAAATAACGGTTGTATAAATCCTTATAACGCTCATCAACACTCGGATGGTTGACCTTTTCAACAAGCGGATTATTGATAAGGTAATCAATAACCTTTTTGGTATTTTCAACATGACGTTCTACTCTGAGTGAAAGTGTTTCAAGTCCCTGAAGAAGAAGAAAAGCATTGAATGGTGAAAGAGTTGCACCAGTGTCACGAAGAAGGATTGCACGGATATATGTTACAAATGCTGCAGGACCTGCGGCATCAACAAAGCTTACACCATGGTAGCTGTCGTTAGGGTCAGCAATCTGCGGGAACTTTCCGCTTGCTTTCCAATCAAAATTACCGCTGTCAACAATAACACCGCCAAGAGTTGTGCCGTGACCGCCGATAAACTTAGTAGCTGAATGAACAACAATATCAACACCATACTCAATAGGTCTGAGAATATAAGGCGTTGCAAAGGTTGAGTCAACTACAAGTGGAATATTGTGCTTGTGTGCAATTTCAGCAAGCTTCTCAATATCAACCAGGTTAGAATTTGGATTACCCAGGGTTTCAAAGAATATTGCCTTTGTATTATCCTGAATTGCATTTTCAAAATTAGCTAAATCGTCAGGATCAACAAATGTTGTTGTAACACCGGAATTTTTAAAGGTGTGTGCAAGGTAATTATAAGTACCGCCATAAATTGTTTTTGCAGATACAATGTGGTCACCTGCAGTTGCAAGAGCCTGAAAGGTATATGCAAGTGCTGCTGCACCTGAAGCTGTAGCCAATGCTGCTACGCCACCCTCTAAAGCGGCAATTCTTTTTTCAAACACATCCTGTGTTGAATTTGTTAATCTGCCATAGATGTTACCTGCATCTGTCAGATTAAATCTTGCTGCAGCGTGGTCGCTGTCTCTGAAAACATATGATGTTGTTTGATAAATCGGTACTGCTCTTGCGTCAGTAGCCGGATCAGGCTGCTCCTGACCTACGTGAAGCTGAAGTGTTTCAAAATGATAATTTTTGTTAGACATAGTATTATATTCCTTTCAATGTTAAAATTTAATTTTTTGTGTTAAGTTATTTATTTACAACATCGAAAGCACATTCGTTCGCTATAGATTTTAATAACTGTTTTTGCCGTTTGATTAATCATTTAACCAATACCTCCTATTACCTACCGACTTAATAGGTTTCTTAGATTGACTACACTATACTACACATTGCCTACTTTGTCAATAGGTTTTAAGGATTTTTTTCAAAAAAATTTAGAGAGGACTGTTAATCCTCTCTAAATTCCTCTAAAAAGCTATGCTCTATTCCCTTTTGTTTATATGCTATGAATGTATCTAACTTAACATTATGTATTGATTTGAAAATATTATGCTCAATATCAGGATTGATTTTTTTCAAATCAGCAATCAAATGTTTTATCTCCTGCCTTTTGGAATCACCTATCCCGTCAGCACTGTTGCTGTATTCATCAACAAATCGGCAGGCACACTGGATAAATGTCAAGCTGTTATACTCTCTCCATTTTATAACAGCATTTTCATTAACACAGTAAAGAGGTCTGATCAGCTCCATACCCTCAAAGTTCGTGCTTTTAAGTTTTGGAAGCATCGCCTGAAGCTGAGAGCCGTAGAACATACCCATAAGTGTTGTTTCAATTACATCACTTAAATGATGACCCAAGGCGATTTTATTGCAGCCGAGCTCCTTTGCTTTTGCGTAAAGGTGTCCCCTTCTCATTCTTGCGCAAAGATAACATGGAGAACCTGAGACAGCGGCAGTTATATCAAATATATCAGACTCAAAAATTGTAACAGGGATCTCAAGTAATGAACAGTTTTTTTCTATCTGTTTTCTGTTAACATCATTATAACCGGGATCCATACATATGAAAACAAGTTCAAAATCTGTTTTACTTATTCGTTGCAAATGCTTCATACACATTGCAAGAAGCACTGAATCCTTGCCGCCGCTGATACAAACCGCTATTTTGTCGCCATTCTGCACAAGCTCATAATTTTGACATGCTTCAACAAAAGGGTTCCATATTTCTTTTCTGTATGTTTTTATAATGCTTCGCTCTACATTCTGAGCAAAGGTTAATTCTCTCGCCATAACGCTCACCCAAGTGGCATTATACAACAAAAAGCTTTATTTAGCAATAAAATAAAATTCTACAGCGCCATCATCATTTTTAAAGCCATACTTATAATTATGCAGTTCAAAAATTTCTTTTGAAGTCGGCAGACCCATACCGGTTGATTTTCCATTTCTGGATTCATCGGTCATATAAAGCATATCCCAGATTTTATGATCAAGCGTGCCGCTAAAAGCATTAATTACTGAAAGCTTGTATTTATTTTTAATCTTTGTAAGATTAACGACAACGGTACTGTCTGACGGTGAAAACTTAACTGCATTTGATAAGAAATTGCCAATTGCAAGAGAAATAAGCTCAGCATTACAATTAACCTCCGCATCAGTTAAGGATGATGTGATTGTAATGTTTTTAACCTCAGCAGCACTACTGTATTTTTCAATCTCATTTGTAACAAGCTGTGTGAAATTATTATTTGATTTATCAATTTTGCTTTGTGTTGCCAGCTTATTATAACGCAGAAGATTGTTGAGCAAATTATTCATTTTTAAGGCTTCTTTATACGTCTGTTTAACATATTCAAGAGTTTTGCTTTCGTCCACACCCTCAAGAATAAATTCGCACTTATTTTCAATAACAGCAAGTGGTGTTTTAAGTTCGTGGGCAGCAGCATTTGTAAAAATATACTTTGCCTTATTAAGTCGGTTACGCTTAATATAAACATTCATTACCGCTAAAACAATTACGGTAACAGTTACATATAACAAAGTTATGTTATTCAAGCTGTTTGTAAACCTGAAATCATGTAAGGTATAGCTATCAGAATCAATATAGGATACTGACAATACTGAATAAACCTCTGAACCGATATGGAGTTCATTACAGCGAGAATAGCTCGCAAGACCTACGCCACCCATATCATCATTATTCTCATCAAGATATGCCTGCGGGATTCCGTCAGCAATTTGCTTATCAATAAAGGCATAATCCTTATTAAGGTCATCAATAACATTCAGCCTAAAATTGTAATTGACAATAACATTTGGTATTTCATCTGTAAAATTTAATCTGTATCCTTTATCGCCATCTACATTAGCATATTCAAGATAAACAGGGGTAACAAGCAGACTATCCTTGCTATCTGAAACACAGGCAAATTCTTTTATATGACCATATTGTTCGCAATGCACCATAAACTCTTTCTGTTCTTCTGTCAAATAATTATCAAGATTACAGAAATATTTAATGTAAGGGGTTATATTTTCATTACGATAAGAGTCTGACGAAAATTCAATCATTGTGCTTGTGCGTCCAACCTCGTTACCGTTACGATCATAAACCACTACACGATGCGGATAGCTGATATTATAGTCGTAACCGTTCAAAAATTCCTCTACACAGCTCCATTCCACATAATCTTCCGACTCAGTGTCATAGGTTAGAGCGCCTGCCTGATAAATTTGAAAAGCGAGTTCGGTTTCAGCCGTTCTATATTCTGATTCAACAGATTCTTTGACTTTACTAAAAGAAACACTTATTGTCACAGAATAAAAAACAAGAATAACTGCTAAAATAAATAGATACGGTGTAATCGTCTTTTTCATAATGACACATCCTGAAAGAAATAACAGATATTAACAACAGTCCTGATGAGGGAT
>CAYNGP010000014.1:0-32484 GCA_964396885.1 uncultured Bacteroides sp.
CTATATGCTTTGTTTTGCCGTGAATTTTTCTGATGGACGGCTCAAGCTTATCGCTGAATTTTTCATAACAGTCACTGCAGCCGATACGTCCGCTTTTAACAATATCATTAAAGGATGAACCGCAAGTTTTACATCTGTCGACACCTGCAAGCGAATTCATTGCCGCAACACCTGCACCAAGGAAATTGCCTAAAAAGCTGTCACCGAAAAACTCATTCATTGACGGCATTTTAAATTCATCCATCACACCAAGCTCTGCTGCACATTCACTGCAAAGGTGCATCTCCTCTCTTTGACCGTTAATATTTCTTTTAATATGTGTTGTTGCTTCATTTTTATTGCAATGCTGACATAACATAAAATTCACTCCTTCTTATTAATCAAAATATGTTACTAACATTTGCTTTAGCTGGTTTGCCCTGATTTTATTTTTTATTTCTTCAGGCAAGCCTTTAAAATTATTATCACTGATAACTGCAAGCATCATCTGACCTGCTTTGTCACTCAGCAAATTCTGATAATTCAGATTATAAATATGAGCCCTTGCATTTTTTTCGTCAATTTCACCGCCGATTGCGTTAATCAGCGAAAGAATTGCATTGTCCTTGGTCGCACGGGTAATCATAATACAACCACCGCCGCCTCGCCTTGACTCAATCCTATAGCCCTGCTCCGGTGTAAAACGAGATGTAATGACATAGTTAATCTGACTGGGCACACAGCCAAGCTGTGCCGCCAAATCATTACGCTGAATCTGAACGGTAGGTGTGTCATCATCAAACATTTCAAGTATCATATCAGCAATAATATCACTTAGCTTCATTTTCTAATCACTTCCTTTAAGTTAACACAAGGTCAAACGTCAAATTGACTTTGACTTTCTTTGACCTTATGTTGTTATAATAGCACAAAGGTCAGTAAAAGTCAATAATATTCTTGACTTTTTTTGACCTTCGTTCCTTGTGGCAATAAAAACCAAAAGCACTATTAAAATACATAGGTACATTTATAAAGTAAACCGCAAACAAAATGTTCGCGGTTATTATTGTATAAATTAAGCATATCTAAATTTGATGCTCTCTATAGTATTGTATTAGCAATTTACTCAACAAACTCGAATAGCTTGAGCATTTTATATTTCACGCATTTGTTTCAAAAAATCAAATTCCAGTTGAATAATTTCATTTATTGGTAGTATTTTGCGACTTCTGCTTTCTAAATTCTCTGCTTCAGCCCATAGGAAAGGATAAAAGGCAATGCCTTCGCTATTTTTTAAGTTTAAAATATCTTTCTGCCAATTCGTCCAACGATAGGCCTTATAAAACATATCCGTATCACCATGCAGACACCAATACAAAAATTGACTAAATCCTATTTCCAAATCCTCTATATTCAAACAATCCGGTGCAAAGTAACCAATATTGTCATTTTCTAAACATACAAATAAACCACCTAATATATCCTCAGCTATCACTAAATATTTAATTGGAAACAAATTGTTTTTTGAAATAAAATTCATTTCTCCCGTCCCATAAAATCGAATCCAATTATCTATAATAATTCCCCCACTATTTTCAAGGAGTAATCCTAACAAACTTTCAGAATTGATTTCATACGTTTTCTTCAACATATTTCTTATAGCATCATCGCTTGGCAGAACATTTACCATCTTTGTTGACTTTTTTATATCATCCAGTACTTTCTGAAAACCATTAGTCATTGATTTTTCTATCCTTTCTTCGATCCATTCCGGCTTATCTGTTAATACAAACATATCATAAAATAAACCAAAGGACAATATCGTCCTTTGGTTTAAAATCTTCGTTAAGACACATAACTATGCTCGTGGTTGTTGAACTATATGTTATTGTATATCGTAGGGGTCAATGCCCACATTGACCCAAAAACAAACCTAAATTATATTTATTCACTCTTCGTAACAGCTTCAACCTCAAAAGAGAAATTGAGCGGTTTGAAATAACCGAAATCAATCCAATGCTCCTTTGACGGAATAGGACCGCAGCTGCCTGAGCCTGTGCCCCTTACAAAGCCATCAATTGCAACAAAGGTTGTGTCAACATCAGGTAAATCCTCAATATGCTTTGCTTTCTTAAGCTGTTCAAGTGTAAAGTGATTTGCGTTGAAATTGATATATCTTTCAAGTGCTGTGAACTTTAGACCTGTTCCGTTGTTGTTTGTAAGCATACTGTAACGTACATCACCTCTGTTGCCTGAATCCTGAGGCTTGATATACTTATGAGGCATTTTGGAAACAGTAGTTTCATAAACACCGATTGGTGCATGCTCCTTGAAATCAGAATAATTTTCAATCGGTCCTCTGCCGTAGTATTTTACATTCTCTAACTCATTCTTAAGCTCAGTATGAACACCGAAACGAGGGAGCTGGTCCGTTAAAGGGAATACCTTTTTAAGTGATGTGCTGATTGTGATTTTGCCATTTTTGTCAAAGCAATAATCAACCTGTGCCCTTGCAAGAACAACCACACCTCTTGTGACAAAGTCATATACTGTGCTGATATATTTGATATTATCCTTACTCTTAACCGTGCAGGAAACAAGTCTTGTCTTTGAGCAGTCAAGACCGATTATCTTCCAGAAAATCACCATATACTGGTCATTATCCAGTCTGCCTCTGTAAATATGAGGAACAAAGCCATTTTCCTTGTCATAAGGATTCTGATTAAGATACTCAACTCCATTTTTTGTGTAGCTAATCAATCCCTTGTTTTTATCAAACAGTGCACTGCCATTATCAAAGCTAATATTTATAATATTACCCTTAACAGATATATCGGCAGACTTTGACTGATTATCAGCTTTTTTAAGCTCTGCCTGTGAAACAATAACCTGCTCCACAGCAATCTCATCGCCGCTGTTTTTGTCAGTATAGATAAAGTTTACAAAAACATCCTTATCTATCTGATTGAAATGCGTTGAGTTAATCTGCACCTTTTTCTTGCCCTGTGCAGGAATAACACTTGTAATTGTGCCGACCTCTTTGCTCTCACCGTCAACCATAACTGCAAAGTCGATTTTAATGTCAGAGCTGTCTGTAAAGTTTCTTGTGTTCCAAAGCTCAAATATATTACCATTGATCTGCTTTGCTCTAATCGGTCTGTAGCAAGCCTTCATTTCCAATGCACCGCTTGAGGGTTTACGGTCAGGATAGAATAGTCCGTCAACACAGAAATTGCCGTCATGGATAGGTTCATTATGGTCACCGCCGTAGGTCCACTTATATTTCGCATTTTCGTCATAAACACTATGGTCTGCCCATTCCCAGATACATCCGCCCATAAACTGGTCAGAGGAATAGAACAGCTGCATATATTCCTCAAGTCCGCCCGGGCCGTTACCCATAGCGTGTGCATATTCACACTGGAAGAACGGCTTGCCTTTATATTTATTTCCTGCTGTCCCCTTTAGGATTTTTCTCATTAAATCCTGTGTGCCGTACATTCTTGATACAACATCATATGCCCAGCGTTTACTGCGGATTGCACCCTCATAGTGAACAGGAATTTCAGGATTTACATTCTTTAAATACTCATAGCATACGTCCTGACACTTGTAACCGCCTGACTCATTGCCAAGGCTCCACATTGTAATACTTGGGTGGTTTTTATCTCTGCCATACATTCTCTTAACTCTGTCAAGATAATGGGATGCCCAGCTGATGTCATTACTTAATTTGTTTGGATTGTAGGTTGTATGAGGCACAGCATAAAAGCCGTGGGTTTCAATGTCCGCCTCGTCAACCACATAAAGACCATACATATCACACATGGTTAAGAATGCAGGGTCCGGAGGATAGTGGGATGTTCTGACAGAGTTACAGTTATATGCCTTCATAAGCTGAATATCAAGTTCCATATCCTCAAGGCTCATAGCATAGCCCTTGGTCATATGCGTATCGTGATGGTTAACACCCTTGAACTTGATAGCTTTTCCGTTGAAAAGGAATACCTCGCCTTTAATTTCAACATTCTTAAAGCCATAGTATGTTCTTACAGCCTCAATCTCTTTATCATCCTTATACAGAACAATTGTTAACTCATAAAGATTTGGTGTTTCGGCAGTCCATTCATGCACCGCAAGATTGGAAAGGCTTACACTCTTTTCAGGTAAAAGCTCTGCACAGATTACAGGCTCTTTTTCTGCTGACTGAATTTCAATGCGTGTATTTTTTTCAAACCAACCTTCAACAGAAATATCAAGATTATATGTGCCGTCACTGTTCTTTGATGAACGAAGCGTAAAATCATTTATATAGCTGCTTGCAAATTCAGTGATAAAGACATCACGGAAGATGCCGTTTTCTCTGAACATATCCTGGCATTCAAGATATGAACCATTGCTCCACTTGTAATTGACTGCAACAATTTCGTTTGAACCATCATTTAAAAAGGCAGAAATATCAAATTCTGCAGTATTGTGTGAGCCCTCGCTGTAGCCCACATATTCACCATTGATATATACAGCAAGTGCACCCGCCACGCCTAAAAATGAGAGTGTGCGGCGATTTGATGAATTTTTAATATCAACAATTTTTCTGTAGATACCAACAGCCACATCCGCAGGAATATGCGGTGGATTTTTAGGGAATGGATAACGTGTATTGATATATGCAATCTGATCATAGCCCGTTCTCTGCCATGTACAAGGAATGGTTACCTTGTCAAAGCCTGCTATGTTTGTATCAAACACATCAGGAACATAGCTTAATTTTTCATAATATGCAAAGTCCCACTCACCGCTGAGCATTGTTACTCTGTCTGACTTATATCTCTCGTTTTTATAGTCGGTTTTTGCAAGCTTTTTTACGGATGAAAACGGAATGAAATAGCTTCTCTCTTCAAGCTTGTTTTCTTCAAAAATACTAAAATCAGTGTGCAGGTTTCTGTGTACGCTGTATTTCATAATTTTACCCCTTCAAAAATTGTGTTATATGTATCCACATACATTTGTACTATACCATAATACAGTACAAATTTCCATAATAAAAAATAAATAATAAAAAAATCAATCAAACTTCTTCATTATTTTGAATAATTATTATATAATGTAGTTAATTAAAGAAACGAGGTAAAAAATATGGCAGCACAAATAATCGCCGTAGTCATTTTTGTGATTATGTTTGCACTGATTATTATGGACAAAATCCCGCGTCAGTGGGTAACGCTGGGATGCGGACTGGCAACAATTGTAATTGTTTTCGGCATTTGTATGAAAAGCCCTGATGCAATTATGGAAACACTCAACATCAAAAGCATTTTCACACCTGACTTCTGGCTCGTTCGTGGAGAAGGAGAAGAAAGCTCGGCAGGTATCAACTGGGCAACCATCATTTTTATTGCCGGTATGATGGTAATGGTTGAGGGTATGGCAAAGGCAGGATTTTTCCGTTGGCTGTGCCTTACAATTGCCAAAGCTGTTAAATACAAAGTTATGCCCATACTTGTTACATTTATGATAATGAGTGCATTTTTAGCGATGTTTATTGACAGTATCACGGTTATTCTTTTCCTTGCTGCTGTTACGGTAGAGCTTTCACAGCTGTTAAAATTCAATCCTGTGCCGATGGTGCTGGCAGAAATATTCTTTGCAAATCTTGTCGGCTCGGCAACAATGTGCGATGACTCACCTAACATAATTATAGGCACTGCACTTGGCTACAGTTTTGCAGACTTTTTAACCAACACAGGATTAATTGCCGGTATTGCACTTGTCGTTATTGTAGTATTCTTTTACTTTGCATTCAAAAAAGAGCTTACTGCAAACAGCAATGCTAAAATTGATCCGTCAACATACCCTGAGCCGCGTGACGCAATTGAAAGTAAAAAGGACTTTATGATCAGCACCGTTATTTTTATTTTGGCAGTAATTTTGCTTGTCACCCACGCTCAGACAGGCTTAACAGTAGCCTTTATCGGTGTGGCTATTGCTGTTATCACCCTGCTGACATCCTACAAAAATATAGGCTATATATTAAAAAGAGTTGATTATAAAACACTGCTGTTTTTCATCGGTCTGTTTATTGTTGTAGGCGGACTTGAACAAACAGGTGTACTCGAAATGATTGCTGATTTCATCGGTAAGGTCTGCAGCGGCAATATTCTTATTATGATATTTGTCATACTTTGGATTTCTGCAATTGCCAGTGCAATTGTTGACAACATTCCTTTTGCTGCAACAATGGTGCCTGTTATCAAAACACTGGCAGCAACATCAGGTGCAGATTTAGGTGTGCTTGCCTGGGGTCTTGCAATAGGAACTGATATAGGAGGAAGTGCAACACCTATCGGTGCATCTGCAAACGTTGTGGGCACATCGGTTGTAACAAAGGCAGGTCACCCTGTCAGCTGGGGCAAATACTGCAAAACAGCTATCCCTGCAACTGCAATCGTTTTATTAATCGCAATGGCAGTCATTAAATTCAGATATTTCTAAGGAGGGCATTATGGATAAACAAATGATTATTTCGATAGACAGAGAATACGGTGCCAACGGTCATTATATTGCCGACAAGTTAGCTGAAAAATACAACCTCCCTGTTTATAACAGCAATATGATTGAATATATTGCAAAGGAAAAAAATCTTGATCTTGATGAACTCAAAAAATATGATGAAAAAATCAAGAACAGACTTTTCACAAGAACGATTGACGGTCACAGCAGCTCACCTGAGGACATTATCGCAAATATGCAGTTTGACTTTTTAAGAGAAAAGGCTGAGTCCGGTGAAAGCTTTGTGGTTATTGGCAGATGCGGTAATTCCGTATTGAAGGATAATCCCAACTTAATCAGTATATTTGTCACAGGTGATATGGAGGCAAAAGCAAACAGAATTTCTGCACTGTTCGGTGTAACAGTTCAGGAAGCCGAAGCAATGATTGTTAAAAACAACAAAAAAAGAAAACAATATCACAACTTCTATTCAAAAGAAAAATGGGGTGACTCACGCTACTATGAGCTGATAGTCAACACATCAAAAATCGGTGTGGAAAAGGCGTTTGAAATTGTGGATACTTATGTGCAATGCAGGCTATTATAAATTCATAATAAAACATTTAAGGCACAGCATACGCTGTGCCTTTGCTATTATTCATTCTCCGACAAAGCCTCATAAATGCAATCAAATACAGGCTTAGGCAGTTTTGACTTATAAAGTGCTCTGAACAGTGAATTTTTATCCGTTAATCCGCTGAAGGCTTTATATGCCATATTCTTTTTCATTGTACCATCCTGCCAGCGAGACATAATATGAATCACCCTGTCTCTCGGACTTTCAACTGAAACCGCTTTTACATCCGCTATTTCAACAGCGACAGGCTCTTTAGAAAATTCAAGTTCAACGTCATCACAAGCAATATCCTTAAAGCAAAGCTTATACTTTCTGTTTTCAGGGATAACAGATAAATCGCCCTCAACCTCAATAGTTAATTTAACGGAATTCGTAACACTGTCATATGTATTTTTAAATATAGTTTTTGCAGTATGCTCGGCAAAATCCGTTTTGCCGTTATCCTCATACATAACAAATTCATTATTCCCCTTAAACACCCATACCTCAAGCACAGTCGGATTGCTGCAATCATTACCA
This sequence comes from uncultured Bacteroides sp., assembly GCA_964396885.1. Taxonomy (GTDB): domain Bacteria; phylum Bacillota; class Clostridia; order Oscillospirales; family Acutalibacteraceae; genus Eubacterium_R. Next base: position 7,625 of record CAYNGP010000014.1, read on the forward strand.
TTGTCGGCAGACAGCGGGATAACCGCACCTGCCTTTGCAAGAACAGGGATTGAATAAAGCTCTCTGTTGAGTGTGAGCACCTGTGAGCCGGAATATTTCTGAAGCGTGAAGATATCTGTATACTCGCCGTCAGGTATCCAAACTTCAACACTGCCCAAACCAATCTCTTTTTTCTGTGGTGTGGTAATAGGGCACACAATCAGCTCACTGCCGAACATATATTCATTCGGGTATTTATATGCATTTTTATCATTTGGATATGAATAGTACATAGGCTCACAAAGGGCTATTCCATCATTGTGACACCTGTGATTCATTGAGAAAATATAAGGTATCAGCTTATGTCTGAAATTAAGCCATGCCTTAGCACTTTTATAAACATCCTGTCTGTATTTCCAAGGCTCTTTGCCCAACAATTCAATTGCAGTTGAATGTAATCTTAATATAGGTGAAAATGCGCCAAACTGAATCCACCTTAAATACAAATCGTCATCACGATAGCCTTGGTGATGTCCGCCTATATCGTGACTCCACCAGCCATATGCCGCATTTGCCGCATTAACTGTAAAGTATGGCTGAAAATCAAGCACCTTCCAGCTAATCGCAGTATCACCTGAAAAGCCAAGAGGATACCTGTGTGACCCAACACCGCCGTAGCGAGAAAGAATCATCGGAATATCGCCATTTTCTGCATTATCAAGATAGTGATAATGATTCAGTGCAGTCAGTGGGTCAAGACCCTTAACATCCGAATGTCTGCCCTGCTGCCAGTCAATCCACCAGAAATCAACGCCATCCTTTTCATAAGGCTTATGCAGAATATCAAAATACGAATTCCAGAACTTATCACTGCCGCATTTAAAATCTACAGCCTTTTTTGTGGCTGGGTCAATTCCGTTGGCGATTGCCATTTGCTCATACATATCTTCAAAATATCTGACGCCATCAGCAGGGTGAAGATTAAGTGTGATATGCAGGTTTTTCTCTTTTAAACGATTTAAAAATTCTTTATAGTTCGGGAACAGATTTGTGTCCCAGGAATAACCCGTCCAGCCGCTCAGTTTATCACCAAACTGCTTTTTTATATCAACCCAGTGCCAGTCCATATCAACAGTTGCAACAGTGAGCGGTATCTTCTCAGCTTCAAATCTATCCATTAAATCAAGATACTCCTGCTGGGTGTATGCGTGGTATCTGCTCCACCATACACCGAGTGCAAAACGTGGAATTAACGGAGTAGGTGTACTAATGGAATAGAAAGCCTTTATGGTTTCTCTGTAATCCTTACCATAGGCAAAAATATAATAGTCCTTTGCCGTTCCCTTTCTTGGAACAAATGCACCGTTTTCATCAAGCAGAACACTTTTGCTGTCATCAAAAAGATACAATCCGTTTTCAGTTATAAAGCCGTCCTCAAGCGGGATTTTGCCGAAGGTATTATCAAGTGTACGATAAGTACCTTTTAAGTTTTTCTGGTCAGAAAACAGTTCTGTTTTATCAGTATCTTTAAAATAAACGCTATATGGCTTTTGGCCCTTTAAGGTTAAAATAATATTCTCAGTTTCAACGGTGAACAATCTGCCGTCTTTCTTAATTTTCATATTGCCGGCAGGAAATTTTCTGTTCCACACGGCATAGCTGGCAAGGTCAACAAAGCTGCCGATTTCAACCCTTAACAGCTTTGATGTAAGATATGTAATTCTTACATCACCGTCAATATAAATCTGACTGCTGTCTGCCTTGGCATTTGTTTTAACGATTAATGATGGCTTTAACATAGCTATCCCCCTATTCATTGATAAAACTGCAGATATCAAAATCAAACACTGCACTGTTTTTTTCAGTTTGATAAGTATTATTGTTGTACATTATAGTTATACCGTTTTCATCAGCCGATATATCAAAGCGTTTTGAAAACAATCTTATATTCTGCAATAATATTTCAGGGCATTGGTCACTTAGCTGAGGTTTAATTCTGAGTTTATTAAGTCCCACCGCCTTCAGTCCAAACAAGCCCTCTGTAATTATCCTTGCAAACAGCAAGCTTTCAGCTGCAAGGTGTGCCCTGTTGCCCTCAGGAAATGCCTCAAAGGGATACGGACAATGAGAACCAAGAAGCCTGTTTTTGCAGTAATTAACAGTTTCCTGAATACCTGTAACCGAATCACCTGCAAGGAACGTTCCTCTGAGTGCAAAAAGCAGTGACCTGTCCCAGGTTGTGTCATTCGCTGATGTTGATTTCATCATACCATTATTATAAAGCTTTGGTGAAAACATAGCTCTTATGGTTTCGTCTGCCCTGTCAAAAATTCCGACAGTAAGCGGCATACATATCCACGAACGCAAATCCTGATTGCCCTCATAATATCTATAGGTATCAAAGCCCTCAACATTTGAACCGAAATATTTTTCTATCGCAGTTTTTAGCTCATTTCTCTCATTCAGCCACAATTCCTTATGCGCGCTGTCATGAACAATTTCTGCAAGTATTGAAGCATTACCAAGTGCATCATAGGTTATGCAGGAGGTAAAAAGATTTGCATTTCCTGATTCAAATCTGTTTTCAAGCTCGTCAGCATCACTGGCAATTACACCACTTTCATTCTTGCGTGAAAGTGCAAAATCAAGGCACCATACAAGGCTGTCCCAAAAACGTTTAATAAGATTGACATCACTCATTTCGAGCAGAAATCTTGAAATACCGTAGGCATACATTTCGCCGTCGCCTCTGTCCTTTGCACCATTCCAATAACCATCACCCTCGGCAATAATACTTGTTACAAGCGCACGCTTTTCACTCATCGGTTTATCTGATTTATCCATATAAGCCTCATAGAGTGAATAGCAATTGACACATTGCTCTATACCTGCTGCATAGCCTGAAAACGGAAAGAACGGATTTGCATATTCGCACTGGTCATTGGTCCAGAGTGCAGCATAATAATTACCGCCGCCGGGAGAATGCATAAGTCCGTTTTTCGTTTTGAATATACTTTCACTGCCCCTTAAAACGCAGTGTGAAAACTGGGCATCCAGCTCCGGAAAAGGGGTCTTAAGCTTTAGTGATGTGAACATTTCATCAACAAATGTTCTGCGTGCATCAATCTCATTCTGTACAGAAAAAGCAGGAAGCTGTTCACCTTGGTAAGCATAATAAACACAATAAAAGCTGCATTTTTCTTCAGAATCAAGATTAAATTCACGATGAATATTTTCCGAACACTGAAATGTATCACCAAAGAAAACAGAGCACCCGGCAGTTATTTCACCGCCTATACACCAAAAGCCGTTCGTCACTTTACTGTATTTATCTGCACAGACCTCATATTTTTTTGCAGCTTTTGATGTATTTATTATGGTTACAATTTCAATCAGTGCACCGTAATTAACCGCAGGCACAAGCTCACGAATAACCTTCGTTTCTTCATCTGCCTGAGAGGTTATTTTAAGGTTTCCTTTAATCGTAATCCGTTTCGGATATTCAACAAGCTTACTGCCATTTGCTTTTAACGAAAAGCTGTCACCAACAAAATTATGACTGAAGGACGAGCCTGTCAGGTTAGGCTGATAACGCAGAGTCGGCACAGTAAGGTGCCTCATTAATCTGAGTCTGCCTGCTTCATCATTACCATAGCTGATTATGGACGACGAGTAAAAGCCGGCCATTTCGATATGGTCACTTAAATTGCAGCCGTCCTTTTTTATATCCCAGATAACCTCTTGATTATCACCTAAATATCTTGTTCTTTTAGCATTTAGTTCGGATGCTTTCGGCTTTGCCCAATCTGCAAAGGGTTTTGGTCTCAGCACAGCATCGTGAATACTATATATTTTCTGTTTTAAATCATTCCTTATCTGCACGTATCTTTAACTCCTCAATAATTTTTTCATGATCCTTTTCTTTTAAATTATAGAAGAACATTGGAATAACACAAATTACACAACTGATAATTGTTGTTATAATCAAAATGTTAAAAATAGGAGTTCTGACAGATGCATCATAAAGCACAGTGTAATCCTCACCCAAGCCGTAGTGCTCATAGAAATAAGGAATAATAAGACCTGTGAACATACCTGCAAGAGCTGTAATCATACCGCCAAGCTGAGTAATAAAGCCCTCTAAACGCACGCCTGTTTTCCACTGCTGATAGTCAAAAATCTCTGCAGTCATTGAGGTAGTAACTACACTGTCACCACCCATCATAAGGGTTGCTAAATACAGGCATACAAAGAATATAACCGTTTTGTCCATTGTGAAAAGCATTAGTGTTGAGAACACTGCACGCAGCAAATTCGTCCAGATTAAAACATTGCGCTTGCCTATTTTTTTTGCAAGAATCGGTGCAAGAAGCATAAGCGGAACTGAAGCTGTGCCGATTACAGTGTTCATAATACCGAGCATAGCATCATTTTTAATCTGATAAATACAGTACCACCCAAGTATTGAGCCTATGCCATATTTAAGTGCACTTAAAATTGTGTGAATATTGATAAGCCAGAAATACTTATTTTTAGCTACATGCTTAATGCCCTCGCTGAATTTAACCTTTGCCACATAATCCTTGGCAACAACAATTTTTTCCTCTGTACCTTTAAAGGTGATTATACTCAGTGCAATACCTATTATAGAAAATGCAGGGAAGAAAATTCTATAGGTTCTGAAATCGGTCATACCGCCTGTTAAGCCTGCCAGTATCGGCAAAAGCATATTTACAATTGACGGACCTAAGCTATAGATAAACATACTGACTGAAAGCAGTCCTGTTCGCTCCTCGCCATTTGGGGTAAGCACCTGTGCAAGGCTTGTGAATGCCTGTGAAAACAAAGCCTGAAATATCATTAAACAGGCATAGGTAATACCAATCAGCGTAACCTTTGTCCAATAATTTATATCATTCGGAATAAATGCCATAAGACAAAGCAAAACAGCAGTAGGCACACCTGTATACAAAAGATACGGACGGAATTTGCCGAACTTTGAATTTGTATTATCAATCATCATACTGATAAATGGTGCTTTAATCAGATTAATAATACCCATAATGATACTGAGCCATCCAAGATGTGTCGGCTTAATACCATAAGCTGAACCCACAAGCAAGCAGTTTGCATTAAGTGCAACATAGCTGAAAAGTGAATTGATTGTATTAACACCTATTCCGCCAACACTGTATGCCGCAAATTCTTTATATGGTATGTACTTTCCCTCGGCAGGCGTTTTCCAATGCGATGTTACATCTGTAACAAGTCCTCTAATTTTTTCAACCATAATTATTCCCCTTTTATTATTTTCACCGATACATTAGGCTAACCCAAATTATGTTTATCTGTTATTGAGATTTTCGGACTGCTGTATCCCTCCATCTCAAGCACAATAATTTCGTTATTATCCTTAAGAAGTGCACCGGGTAGATATAAAGAACTTTGCGGACCTACATTCCAGTATCTGCCGAGATTAAAGCCATTCACCCATACATAACCTTTTTGAAAACCATCAAGGTGAACAAAGCAGTCAGCATTTGAATTTGCTTTAAACTCACCCTTCATAAATAACGGCAGACTATCGTACTTTGTGCCGTAATCAAGCTTGTCAAGATTATCAAGCGGCATAGTATAAACATCATAGCCCATCTGTCTTTGATTGCCGATATAAATATCGGTCATACCCTTGCGGTCAATCATATTCTCACCGTAGTTAACTCTGCCCATAGCGTCAACAAGCACACCGATTTTTCTTTCACCATTCAGGGCAGGCATAAGAAATTCATCTGCCTTAACGTGCTCCGAAAGAGTTTCCAAATCCTTTTGCTTTACTGTATATTCCGTTCTGTCAATTCTCTTTTTCAGCTTAGAATCAAAATAAACATAGCCGAAATCGTGGACATTTTTAAATTCAATGGGTGAAATATCATACTTACCGCTGAGAACAGTTTCGTAATAAATCAAGCCGAAATTCTGACCGAAGAACTCCATACTTTCAGGAACAGCCGCTCTGTGCTTAATGGCAATATGCTCAAGATTATCAAAAAGCGGTGCAAAATCTGTCAGCTTAACATCACCAATTGACTGAAGCTTTGGGGATGGCGGAAGCTTTTTCATTTGAATACCCTGATGCTCACAAAGGATTTTTCTTACCTCGTGATAAGCAGGGGTATAATCACCCCACTCATTAAGCAGTGCACAGTAATCATAGCTTGTTACTGTAGGCTCATAGCCCTTGCCGGGGTTATGGTTTGCACCTGCGGTAAAGCCAAAATTTGTACCGCCATGGAACATATAAAAATTAAAGCTTGCACCTATATCAAGAAAATCCTTGATTTCCTTGCCTACAGACTCGGCATCTCTTGTATGGTGAATATCACGCCAGTGGTCAAACCAACCACACCAGAACTCACCGCACATATTAGGACCATCGTTTTCAAAATCCTTTATACAATCAAAAGCTGTCTTAGCCTTTGAGCCGAAATTGAGCACCTTATAAATATGGGGCATTGATCCGCCGGAAATCATATTTTTCCAGTTGCCGTCTGAAGTAAAATACAAAACATCAATGCCGCAATCCTGCATCAGCTTTTCAATAAAGCGAAGATAATCCTTGTCATTTCCGTATGAGCCGTACTCATTTTCAACCTGCATTGCAATAATATTGCCGCCGTTTGTTGCAAGATGCGGCACAAGCCTTGGAAGCAGAGCCCTATAAAATCTTTCAACACACGCCATATAATCAGGATAGCAGCAGCGAATCTGCATATTTTTATCCTTTAAAAGCCATGCAGGCAAACCACCGAAATCCCACTCGGCACATATGTAAGGACCCGGACGAACAATACAGTAAAGTCCAACCTTTTCAGCAGTTTTAACAAACCTGACAAGATCAAGCATTCCGTCAAAGCAAAATTCACCCGGCTTCGGTTCGTGCAAATTCCAGCAAACATAGGTTTCAACAGTATTAAAGCCTGCTGCTTTGAGCTTAGTCAGTCTGTCCTCCCAGTATTCAGGCAAAATGCGAAAATAATGCATTGCACCTGAATATATCTTAAATGGCTTTCCATCCATATAAAATTCTTTATTTTTAATTTCTAACATATCACACCTCAAAACAAGTTTTTTTCAAGCATATAACACTGTTAGTCTGTTGTCAATTCTTTTATTCGTTTAAGTTATTTTTATTTAATTATATATTAAAATACTTATTAATTAAATTCAAAATACAGAATAAAGAATACACAAATCGGAAATTATAATGAATTATATTATTTAATAAAAAAGCAAAGCCAGTCAAAAAGTGATTGCTCTTTGACTGGTTTTATTTATGCTATTCTATATGAATATCATATATTTGACCTTTGATTGAGTTTGTCTTTGAGCCTATTCTCTGATAAGGTATGCTGAAGGATGAATTTTTAATATGATTGCATCTTACCGTACCATTATGAGAAAAGCTGCCCTTTGCCTTTTTTCTCGTAACAATTCCTGTTTTAAGAATGGTTCTGAGCGGTTTTGTTTCAATCATAATTTTAAGCTTTTTATTTGAAACAGGAGTATAATCGAACTCGTAATCATAGCCCTGTGCAGTAAATCCAAGCTTACCGTTTTCGGTAATTCTTATGTCATAAGTACCATAAAGCGCATCCGCTTCCATGATAATCTGACCCGGTACAACCTCATCAAATTTAACTGTCATTGAAAGCTTTGTTCCTGTTTTTAAATTCTTAAAACCGGTATTAACAAAGCTGTTACCGCCCTTTAAGGTTATATTTTTAATAGGCTTTACAGAATGATTTTTCTCATTAACCGAATATCCAACTGCAGCAGCGGCTTTATCAACCTGAGCTGATGTATGCTTGTCAGTACAGGAGCCCCATGTTTTCTCTGCCATAAATGCAGCACTATCCTCAAATCTGTCAAACAAATCCTGTTCGTTCATACCTTTGGTGCGCTTATCAATATTATCCTGCCAAATTGCATAGCAAGCACCTATAAGCTGCTTGTTGCCTGCAGGCAGATGAACATATTTACCATTATTCTTTAACCTGACTTTATTAGGCTCGAACTGTCTGAACGCTCTGCGTTTATTAATAAAGTCCATATAAGGTGCACGGATTTTTGTACCATTCGGCACCATATAAAGCTGATGGTCAATGGTATTTATCAATTCATATCCCATATCATACATTTCTCTGCCATCTGCCCAGTCTTTTGACCAAAGATTCATCTGAACACCATTTATTGCATCTTCAGCAATTACAGTTTCAGGCTCATCCTTTATCCATGTAAGACCACCCCATAAACGCACAGTATTCGTCTTTTTAATATATGGAACAATTTCATTTAAAAATCTGCGGTAAGCACCATAATCAGTCAAAAATTCGTCGGCGCCGATATGTACTGTGGTACCCTTAGGAAATACAGGATCATCGCCCTGCGTGTATTCATCAAATATTCTTTTAATCAGCTCCACTGCCTCAGGCTTTGCCACATTGATATGGTCAGTTAACGGGCGTTTTTTCATTAGCGGTGAAACCTTGCCCGTTACCGCATATTCAGGGAAAACCTTTGTGAACGCCAAAGCATGTGCAGGCATATCAATTTCAGGCGTAATACGAACACCCTTTTTTAGTGACGCTTTCATAAAGCTATTAAATTCTGCCTTTGAATAGCTATAATCCTTGGCTGTCGGTGTTTCACCCTTATCATTTTTCAGTGAACTCTCAAGGCGGAAAGCACTATATGCATCAAAGGTGTTTTCCTCACCGTTTTCTGCATAGTCCTCCAGCCATATATAATTATCACTAAGATGAATCTGAAAATCATTCATCTTATACCAAGCCATATAGTCAACTATTTTTTCAAGCATAGAAAGTGAAACAGGTCTTCTGCCCACATCAAGCATAAAGCCTCTGACCTTGTATCTTGGGTAATCACGCATAATACCGCAGGGGAAACCACCCTGAACCATCAATTGGCATATGGTTTTTCCTGCCCATACAGCACCCAGGGCAGCTGAACAGCCAACTTTGATACCTTTGCTGCCACAAATGATTTCATAACCCTCTTCACCAAGGTAAGCAAGACTGCTGTCGATATAAAAATGCACATCACCATTAGCGGCACGTTCTGTGTTTTTGCCGGTCGTTTTAAGCAATTCATTTGCAAAGGCAGTTACTTCATCATTGAGTTCAGCATCACAGGAATAGGTATTTATTTTCTTAAAAACACCGCCTGTAGCGTACCACTGTGCAGGCTCAGGAATAACATTCGGCTTTTTACCCTGTACACCATGACTACCTACAATATTTATTTTACAATCCTTTTCGGTGACAGCATCTCCCTTTCTGCACTTAAAGGAAAGTGTTGCAACAGCATCACAAATAGGTGTATGAACATTCAAATTATCATCCACAAGCTGTGGAAAATCTGCACCTAAAAACGCAGCACTCCAACCATCAGAAACGCTGAAACTGACAACATCATTATGAATCATCAGTTTGATATTAGGCAAATCATTATTTTTCATAACACTCCTCCTGCCATGATGAAAAAATTGCTTAGGTTATCTCTATGGTCATTATAACATACAAAAAAATAAAGACAATATGAAAATATTTAAACACAATATAATAATATTCACTAAAAATAGCCGTTGATGAAATCAACGGCTTTGAATTATTCTTTTATTCCTGTTACCTGATACATAGCATCGTCAGAAATTTTGACAGTAACCTTTAAATATCTGCTGAATATCTCAGCCAAATCATCCTCACTCATAAGACCCATTGACACCTTATGTGCAGCACCTGAATGATGACTGTCAATCATCTTTCGGCTCATTCCGTGCGCAACGGTTACAGTGCCGCCTGTCTTAACTATAGCCGAGAGCTTTTTAATGAGTGCATCAGGATTGGGAAAATGCGGAAAAGCATTATAAACAACAATGCAGTCAAATACATTATGAAAATCCATTTCCTCAACATCACCGCATATTACCTTAATACTTTCCTGTTCGAACTTTTTGTTTGCAATTTCAGTCATTTTGGGTGAAATGTCAACACCTGTAACTGATTTTACATTTCTTTTTAAGTAATCAGGGAACAATACACCTGTACCACAGGCAACATCAAGAATGTCCTTACCCTCGCTGACATCGGCATTATCAAGAATTGTGTTGATAATGTTATCATTGCGAATCATATTACGATCCCAGTCTTGAGAGCATTCGTCAAAAAACTTTATAATATCCTGCTTATCCATCACATTTTCATCCTTTAAAACATAGTAATCTGCAGCACACATATGACTGCACAGAGAATAAATGATATTATTTCAGCCGCACCGATATGCACCGACTTATTTTTAACCGGCTTAATATCAACACGATAGCCCCTTGCCTCCATAGCCAATGAAAGCTCGTCGGCACGTCTGAAGGCTGACACAAAAATAGGCACTATCATAGGCAAAACAGCACCCGCCTTGTCCTTAAGACTTCGGCTGTAAAACTTAGCACCTCTTGCAAGCTGAGCTTTTTTTATCATATCCGCCTCCTCAAAAAGAGTGGGAATAAACTGAATTGCAACAGACAGTATCAAAGCAAGCTGCTGCGTTGGCACCTTAATCATTTTTAAAGGTGACATGATATTTTCAATGGCTTTCGTAACCTCAACAGGCGGTGTAGTAACATTCAGAATATTGCACAAAACCAACAGCACGGCAACTCTTACAACAACCCTTACCCCCTGCATCAGTCCTTCATATGAAGGTGAAAAAATCCAGAATTTTATCCAGGCATCCTCGCCTTTAAAAAAGCAAAGATTCATCAGAAAAATAACGATAAAAAACCATATCATCCTGCTGAGATTCCCTACCGCGGATTTTATACCGATACGTGAAATCAGCACTGCAGCAGCAGTGAACACAATCAGAATACCATAACCGATTAATGTATTCGTTGTAACAACCGCTGCAAGAAGAATAATGAGGAGTACTATTTTTACTGTGGCATCAAGACGATGAATCATTGAATTCCCCTGCTGATACATCCCTGAGGGCAAATGCTTCATAGCCTGTCACCCCCATACAGCCTGCTGATTTCAGCCAACAGCTGATTATATTTAACTGCTTTTTGTGATATGTCAACACCCTTATGACGCAGCATATTTCCTATTGAAGCAAGCTGTCCTGTACCGACACCGATTTTTTCAAGTGCTTCACAGTCAGAAAGAACATTTTCAGGCTTATCATCACGCAGTATACGCCCGTTATCCATAAGGATTATACGTGATGCATATTCAGCCAGAACATCACTGTCGTGAGAAATCATAATAATGGATGCACCATCTTTATTAAGCCTTTCAACAAGCTTTAAAAATGACACCCTGCCAAGCGGGTCAAGCCCTGCAATCGGCTCATCAAGGATTAAGTATTCAGGCTTTGCCGCCAAAACTCCGGCAATAGCAAGCCTTCTTTTTTCGCCACCTGAAAAGCCTAAAGGTGATTTATTCTTAACTTTATCATAATCAAATCCGACAGCCTCAAGTGCTTTTGCAACTCTATCCCGTATTTCACCTTTACCAAGTCCAAGATTTTTTAAAACAAAAGCAACATCACGTTCAACCGTTGTTTCAAAAAGCTGATATTCTGAAAACTGAAAGACGATTCCGACTTTTTTGCGAAGAATACCAAGGTCATATCTTTTTTTATTAATATCTTCACCGTCAAGCAAAACCACACCTGTATCGGGTTTTAGCAGTCCGTCCATCATCTGAATAAGTGTTGATTTGCCGCAACCCGTCTTACCCATTATACCCAGAAATTCGCCGTCATGAATTTTAAGATTAATATGATCAAGTGCCCTTGTTTCATAATGCGTATTTGGTGCGTAGGTATATGAAACAGATTTTAATTCAATCGACATAATTCACCCACCAGTTCTTCATTCGTTAAGGGACATTTTTCAAGCTTAATTCCTCTTTTTTCAAGGTCATAATACATTCTCACAGGGAGCGGAGCAGTTAAGCCTGCACGGCTTAGTAAATCGATATCAGTTAAAATATTTTCAGGCTTACCATTGGCAACAATCCTGCCTTTATTCATAAGTACAACCGAATCAGAAAACACAGCTTCCTCAACATAATGTGAAATCATAACAATCGTATGACCATCATTATGCAGACGTCGGATTGTTGAAAGCACTTCCGCCCTGCCCTGTGAATCAAGCATAGAGGTAACCTCATCAAAAATCATAACATCAGGCTTTGTGGCAAGAACACCTGCAATCGCAATTCTCTGCTTCTGACCGCCTGAAAGCATATGGGGTGAATGCTTTTCATATCCACTCATACCAACTGCCTCAAGAGCGTTTTTTATTCTTTGGGATATTTCATCCTCAGGTACTTCGAAATTCCTTGGTCCAAAGGCTAAATCCTCCTCAACCAATGTTGAAACAAACTGATTGTCAGGATTTTGAAAAACCATACCGCACTTACTTCTTAACGCCCATATATTTTTGCTGTCTGCAGCGTTAATTCCTGCAACAGTCAGTTCTCCGCTCTGCACAGGCAAAAGTGCGTTCAAATGTCTTACGAGTGTAGTTTTGCCACATCCGTTACATCCAAGTATAGTAACAAGCTCACCCTTTTTAATTGTTAAAGAAACATCATCAAGGGAACGATGCTTGCTGCCTGCAAAGGAATATGAGTGTATTAAGTTTTTTGCTTCAACAAACTCCACAGCAGTTCCCTTCTTTAGGCAAATTCGAATTTCTATTCATTGCCTAAATATAAATTCTGTCACATATATTACAGGAATTCGGATTTTAAGACAACCCCCCCTGGGGGATATTCCTAAAAAAATGACCCCCCTGGGGGCTTGTGACAGCATTTTTATTGTGATATACTCTTGATGAAAAATGAAATACAGCGAAAATGAAAGGAGAATTCAGATGAATCAAATGTCTGCTGTAAAAAAATCAATTATCACTGCCGTGTGCATTGCACTTTGTGTTGTATTGCCTCAAGCATTCCACGCAATACCTAATGCCGGTTCAATTTACTGCCCTATGCATATTCCTGTTCTGCTCTGCGGATTAGTCTGCGGTTGGCAATACGGACTTGTTTGTGGAATTGCAGGTCCGCTGCTTTCAAGCCTGTTCACTGGTATGCCGCCTGCTGCCATGCTGCCGTCTATGATGGTAGAATGTGCTGTATACGGTCTTATCACAAGCGTTATGATGAAATTTGTTTTCACAAAAAAGACCTATGGCGATTTATACATCAGCCTTATAACTGCAATGCTCGTGGGCAGAGCAGCTGCCGGAATTGCAAAAGCATTGATTTTTGCAAGGGGTGAAATAACAATCGCAACCTGGGCAACCACGCACTTTGTAACCTCCCTTCCGGGAATTGTTATTCAGATTGTATTATTGCCGACCATTGTATTTGCACTGATGAAAGCACATCTCATCCCTGAAAGATACCCCAAAGATACGGATTAATTATCAAACAAACCCTCCGAGCAATCGGAGGGTTTGTTGTTTATGCAGAAATATTATTTAAAATATCATTCTTCACTTTATCATAATAGATGATATGCTCAACGGTTTCTTTTACCTCGCTGATACCGAGCTGCTGTTCCTCTTTAGTATCACATTCAATCATTAAAGCTCTTTTAATGTTATACTCCAGCCATTCAAGTCTGCCAAAGTTACTGTAATACATAACCTCCCAGTCAATATCTGTATTAAGATTTGTATTATCAAAATAAGCCTTAAAAAATGTGCCAAACAATTCAAAATCTATATTGCAGCTTTCATAACCTGACCAGCACAAAGCAAGTTCAAACAATTCCAAATACGGATTAGAATAGCCTAAGCATTCCAAATCAATCAGTTTAAATTCATCATCAAGCCATAGTACATTTTTACTATCCATATCATTATGACAAATTGCTTTTACAGCAGGCAATTTTTTTATTGCTGCATTACCTTTTTTCATGCTTTTATTAAATAATTCAATATGGTCCTTGATAATATCATAAACAGGAGAATTCATTTCATCAGCAAGCTCAATATATTTTTGCCAGTCAATATGTATTTCATTTCGCGCAAAAGCTTCATTCTTCAAATTGATATTATGAATTTTTGCTAATACTTCACCTATCTTTTTACAATGAAAAATCCCGATTTCATCGTCTTTTAATGACTCTCCATCGTACCACTTAAAAACATAATAATATTGACCATTCATTTCCTGCATTTTACTGCCATTAAACTCTATGGCATAAACAGCAGGAATATTGTTCTGCTTAAGTGTCTCTTCTATATCATCAGCAATTTTGTAATTACCCATAGCAGTTGGGCGTTTCATAATATTAGGATTTAACAGTTTGATTATATACCTGTCTTTATTAGTGACAACCTTAAACATTTTATGCATAAATCCACCTGTCACTTGAACAGGCTTTTCAATAACTTTTCCTAATTTCAAATCTGATGATATTAAATCAAAAAGTTGATCTGTATTCATTATTTTTCCTTTATATTCTTTATGAATATGAATATGGCATTAAGTCTTTCAGTTTAACCACAGTACCCTTATTGTCAACAAGAATTTCAATATCTAATGCGTTTTTCAACTGCATCATAAATTCACGACAAGCACCGCAAGGCGGCAACACTTGACCTTTTTTATTAACTGCCGCTACCATTTTTATTTCATATTCTCCGTTTGTAATCATTGTTGAAAGAGCATTTCTTTCTGCACACATACCAAGCGAGCAATCCGTATCAATACAAACCCCTGTATAGATGTTACCTTTTTTGGTAACAACGGCTGCACCCACTCCGCCTGAACACATCTGTTCGCTTATCTTCTTAGGGTTAACAACTGCTTTCGCTGCTTTATAAACAATTTCCCAAGTATCATTTAACATATTTTCACCGTCCTAAACTATTTATTCAGGTATTTCAGCCTCGCAAAAGCCGATACACTCTCTGCCTTTTATAGGATTTGCCACATCCCTTGCATTGAAATACAGTCTTAGCTTGTTTTCATATTTCACCAAATGGCTGGCATATACAAACTGATTCATCCAATCCTTGCCATTATCCATTTGCGGTTGCAAAAAGATTTTTTCAAATTCAAAATTTTTGCTATCTTTTGAAGAAAGCATAATAATTGCAGATTTGCTTTTGCCGCAATCGTCATAAATCCCATTCTGCAAGCCGACATATCCATCCTTTACCTTATAAACCTTCAAGCATCCACTGCACAAATTAAGATAAGGGTCATTTTTGTCAGGTGAGATAATCGGCTTATCGGCACTGTAATAATCACAATCCACATTCTTGCTTTTAGCATAAGAAATATATGTAGGCTCACAAAATCCGCAGTCCTTAATATAGGTCAGTCCACAGGAATAATAAAGGGTAAAATCATCACCATTCTGCAACAAGTACGGATTAGAAATTGCAAGACCTCTGTCACTTTTTTCAAAGTCACGGGTGTTACCAATAACCTTTTTGGGCTCACTCCAGCTGATTAAATTTTTGCTTTTGGTAACATAAATTTCAGAATGCCATTTTACAAGATTAACAAGGGTCAATGCATTAACAAGCAGCGGTGCTGTGCGTTCATAAAACAGGTAATATGTACCGTTAATATAATTAATATTCGGTCGCATTGCTCTTGACAGAATTCTTTTAACCTTTTTAAAAGAAATACCGTCATCACTAACAAAATGATAAACACCCAAATTCGTATGAAAAAACATATGCCATTTTTTATCGTGAGAATTGTCCGGCGTCAGCAGTGACGGATCGGCAACAACAAAGCTTTTGTCAAAAGGCTTTATTATCGGATTACCCTCATATAGCTTAAAATCTGCACGTTTTATCTGTTCAATCATCAAGTTTTTCATAAATTCACCCTTGTTCAAAGATTTCATAAATCTTGTCAATATCATTGATATTCTTAAAATCTCTTGGATAATTATAACCTTTATCAATTAACTTTAAAATAGTTTGTGTGTATAAATTTGCACCATATTTCTTTATGTATAAAGCATATGCTTTTGCATCATTTTCACCTGAACTGAAAAAGCCTTTATTACAAGCATCTACTTTCTCACATTGCCAACAACCTTCAAAACTTTTACTTTCACAGCAAACAGTATTAGGACACTTTTTATCTTCAAATAAATTCGCATAAGAGCATCTGGGAGCAGCACTCTTGCATCCGTCACACTCTGTAAAAAAGCAGTATTCACAATGATTACCGCAATAGCCTATTTCTTTATTCATAGTTTATTTCCTTTACTATCTCCACAACCTCAATATCACCATCAACAAGCATTTCCAAAATTGATGTTTCATCAAAATCCTTATTATCCCAATACTTTTCAGCAAGAATTAGATTTTCTTTTTCTGTTAATTTTCCATCAAAACATTTTGTTGCATCACCGTAAAACACATTGCCATTAACCTTTAATTTTACAATTTGAAAAGTCGGTCTGCCTAAACCAACAAAATAATCAAACCAAATTTCAGCTTCTTGCAATGTTTTTGATACATACAAGCAGGACATTCGTGACGGATAGAAAAAATATTTATCAACTCTGACTTTCTCAAGTGCAAGTTCTCTGAGTGCCACAGATATATGGTGTTCCAGTTCAATGTCTTTAAACTTTTTCGGATTGCTATAAATATTATTTACAATATCAAGCTTTTCATTTACTCTTTGCCAAACTCCATTATGATGATTTTTATCAAACAAAATATGCTGACCTATATACATAGGCTTCTCTGTTACCACGTGATAAACGAATAATTCTTTCATATATAAATTCCTTTATCAATTAAATCTGTATATCTGGCTTTAACGTTTCATCAATAATCTGTTTACTCCAGTATTCTGTCAGCCTATCCTCGCTCCAGGATGCGTTTGCAGGGCTTGATGACGGCAGATATATAGCCTTTATTCCAACTTCTTTTTCGAGATATTTTTTGTACAGGCTCTCAGCCTTTTTGCCATTGACAAAAATTCTGTCAACCTTTGAATAATTTAAAATAACACTTATATCATTCGGCACAACATTTTTTATAGTACTATCGGCTGAGCCCTCAATTTCACAGGAGTGAATAACATCCCAAAGTGCAAAATGGTTTGATAAAATCAGTTCCTTTTTATTCTCAACAGACATAGGAATTTCCCTGTTGCAAATTCTTGCCATAACACGCCAAAAACGATTTTGAGGATGACTATAAAAGAACATCATTTCTCTTGATTTAATTGACGGAAAAGTGCCTAAAATAAGTGTTTTTGAATTCTCATCAAATAACGGTTCAACAGGATGTATTAACATATTTCACCTCGGAATTATTCCTCATACAGATTATTTTTATCAAGACCTTGTTCTAGTCCACTCATACCGACAACTCTTGGCCACTTGCTTGTTTCAATAATAGTAGTTGCATTTATATTACCCAAATGACAATAAAAATGACGCATTTGACCAATAATACATTCTAACCTGTTGTGCTTGTAACCTACAGGATTTTGATATAAATCTTCATCATTAATCTCATCAAGATATTTGATTATCTTTTCTTTTACAGATTCAAAATAATTAACTAGTTCTTCTTTGGATAATATTTTTTCTCCCATAAAATCAAGGTTGTTAAGACCATCCTCATGGAAAGGCGGTTCTTCATATTTCATAGGATTTATAAACCATTGGTCACAGGAATGCAGTGTATGATAACAATGCTTCCAAATCGGCATACCGCACAAAATATAATTCATATCACAAGTAACAAGTGTTACATAAAAATTATGAAACATTATTTCTGTGCTTGCTTTTATTGTTTCTACTAATCGTCTTTCCATACTAATCTCCTATTTAACAAATTCTCCATACCAGCTCGGCACTGTTAATTTATAATTATCATACCATTCCAAAACCTCTTTTGCCTGATTAAGCATTATATCAATTTGTTCCTGACTGTAATCAATTGCCCAAGGAACGGAAGACAATGTATTACTGCCGATATATAATTTAAGCAGTTTCCAAAAGAGTTCAGGAACATCATAATCAAAATAGCCATCTATCATTCCTGTGGCAAATGCAGGTGAGGTTTGTGCCGCCCAGACAATACGATTGAATTCCTCCCAAGGGTCACCAAAATCATACCTGTCAAAATCAATAATAACGATTTTATCATTTTCAATCATCATATTGCCGATATGATAATCGCCATGCTGAAAGCATTGAGGTCTGTTTTTAATTAAATCACGATTGGAATTCAAATAATCAATTATATACTGAGCGCCATCAAATTTTATAGGACAGTCAAGGCACATTTGGATTTTCCTATCCATTTTAGCATTAAATCTTGTTTCCCAATCCTGCTGAGTTTTCGGTGCTGGAATTGTGTGAATATCCTGCAAAATTCTGCCGGATTGAATACCAAAATCATATTGCATATTTTCATCATAATTATGAATATTTTCCTCGGCATCAACACCATCAACCCAAGATTGCAGTATATATGTACCCTCTTTGCATAAACCGACTTTTAACGGCTGGCACATTGAAATATCTTTAGCTGCAAGCTGTTTCATAATGCTATGAATTTTCTTTCTGTTTTTATATTTCTTTCTTGGTGAAATACGCAAAAGATATTTAGTTCCGTCTTTAACGGCACAGTACTTTTTGTCGCCGCTCCAACCCTTTTCAATTTCAGTTACGCTGTCAAATTTCCTAAAAATCATAATAACCACTCAGTAAAACGAAATTATAATCACTCTGTTTTCTTTAATATACCACACTGCAAAATCTTTGTAAACAATATAAAAAAGAGTAAGATATAATACACTACCCCAAGTTGTGCAGACAGTACAAAAAAGCAGATCGATGTAGAATATTAATTTGGAGCAATAAACTGACGTACAATCTTCGAATTCCAATATATTTCTTATCTTCCAAACCATATATTCTGTTATTTCATAATCTTTTGACAATACTATCTTTTGTTTTCATGCTATTCCTGCTTCTAACTTTCGCTGTTTTGTGTTGTATCATGTGATGAAATATCCATTTGTTTGAACTAAATCATAATCTTTCGCCATTTTCTTGTTTTGTCAAACCTTTTGCTTTTAGTTCTAATATTTTTCATATTCTCCTAAATAACTAACTTCTTGTCATTAAAAATCCCTCTTGATGTATACTCTACACCAAGAGGGGCCATTTTCTATTGTCCACTTTTATTGGACTTGTTCAATAATTCTCTGTCTTAAATTTTCACACAACAATAATGAATATTTAAGTTATTCATCTATCTCAAATGGGCAATCAAATCCAGATTCCAATTCCAATCGCTTAATTTGATTCAACATTTTTTCTCTGCTGCTTTGGCTTAGACTTCCATTGTCATTAGCCATTTTAAAAGATTTATAAATATTGTTCACTTCGATTTCAGGAAATTCCCTTTGTGGTAATAATTTAGCCATTCTGCACATACCATCAAGATAAAATACATATGACATATTAACATTTGAATCTAAAAACACACCCGTTCTCAGCTTTTTGATAGTAACTTCCGCCTCTTCAAAATTATTACGTTCCATCATTATATCTGCATATCTAAGCCAGCATTTGGGGCACGATGTCATAACTTGATCGGCGTGTCTTAACACCTCAAGACCTTTTTCTGTTTGATTAGTAAGACGATAGATTTCATATTCACAAACATAACTGTCTTCATTATCTGGAAAAAACTTTTGATATGATTTTGCTAAGGAAACAATTTCATTAATTCTAAGATCAACAGAATACTCTGATTCATCAGAAAGAGCACCTAAATTATCAATCATATAATCAATGCTGAAAGAAAAGGCTCTCCAAGTCCATAATGTTTTAGGTATTTTCTGCAAAGAACTAAACCAATTTTCACATTTTTCATATTTACCACAATTATATCCATATCTTATTGCATCTGCCAATAAATCAGTATTAGTTTTATGAATTTCTAAACCACGCTGTATAATTTCCAATGCTGTTTCATAGTCACTTGCATTCTTTAAAATTGTAACACCAAAATTATGAAAATCATCAGCATTACCATTTATTCGCTTGTTCTCTTTGTCATCCAATAATGAATCAACCAAGTGATATAAATAATCTGAAATTTCAGCATTTGATAAACCATCACGTTTAGCCTGAGTAATAAATTCCTCCGCTTTACCTACACTGTTAAGTCTAAAATTTTCCATAATAAATACTCCTTTAAAAACTTATTATATTAATCATTATCATTATTGTTTGACGAGTTAAATAAATCAATTATATTTGCTTCATTTTCTTCAAAAGTTCTTTTTTTCAATACATCATCCAATATTAAATTATCGTGATTAGATTCACGTAACATCATTGGAACAATATCATATTTTCCAAAATCATATTCATCTATATCAGCCAAATATGCATAATAAGGATATATTCTGCCGGATAAAACCAAACACTCTCCTCGACTTTTATCTAAATGCTGTAGTCTTGAAACCGGTATAAGCTCTTCTCTTCCCTTTTTGCCTCCCAATTCACTTATTTCTCTAAGTAATTGAACCTCTCTTGTATACAAAAACAACCAATTGGTACAATTTGACTGTATTGTCCCTGCTTCCTCTTTATATCTTTGTTCTAACTGCTTTTTACTCTGCATTACTAAATGAAAGCGAATATTTCTGCTTCTCGCAGCCGCAATCATTTGAGGGAAATCATTTATACATGGCAATGAAGAAAATTCATCTAACACAAAATTTATCCTTATAGGAAATCGATTATCACTATGCTCATCATATGTCATATCTATCAAATGTTCATAGATTTGTTTAATGAAAATAGTAACCAGTTTATGATATGTAGTTTTCTCATCAGGCATAATAATAAATATTGCGCTTTTTTTTGTTCCTAAGCTATCAAGTTGAATCGTTGAATCAGATAACAGCTCAACCATTTGCGGCTGAAGTGAAAAACAGGAAACATGCTGATCAAAAGTACTAAGAATACATGAAAGCGTTCTTTCAGGACAAACAACCGTTCCAATTAATTTCGTTTTTATTAATTCATCCTCTCTAGCTTTCTTCCAATATATGGTTTCTTTTATTATATCGGTATCTGATGTCAAAAACATATTAATACGGATATTCAGAAGGTTTCGCATATTTACCATAAACTGTGGTAAATTTTCATCTTTGCAAATTTTAAATAATAATAAAACCATGCCAACAAATAAATCCCTTGCTGAATAATCCCAATACGGATCTTTAGATGTAACAGGCATTAGCGTTACTGCAGCATCATTAATCATTTCACACGCTTTATCTATATCGCCAGACAAATATTTTTTGTAGGGTATAGACAAAAAATTCCAGCTATCACCAACCTTAGGATTCCTAAGATTTATTACATTTATAATATAGCCCTTTCTTAGTAATGTTGACGCAGTTCGGCGATATATTTCCGACTTTGGATCAGATATAATCATACTTTCACCTGCAGCAGCTAATATTTTCACAGTCGGCATAACGACCAATCGGCTTTTTTTAGAACCGGTTGCACCAATCAAAAGAGTATGAGCATCTGAACTATCAACATATACAGTTTTTGTTGATGAATCATAATCAACCGGAATACCACCTAAATTCTCCTTGTCCCATATATCCCCTTTATACTGTATAATACAATCTTTTTCTATGGAATATGTAGAAAAATTTCTTCTAAAGTTAGATTTATCTTCTATTCTGTTTTTATTTGAAGTGTTAGTATATTTCTCATACTGATATTGAACACTTCTTGATTGTCTGTCAGAGATTTTTTCATCAATCACCATATTTTTTCCCCAGCCTCCTTTACCGTATATTTATCTTTATCATTGTCACGACTATGATTAGTGTTGTCAATAACTAATGCTTGTTGATTTTCAGCTATCACTGTATCATCACAACTATTTTCTTTACTATTTCCAGTAACTTTTCCAAAATCACTACTTCTATACTCTGGAATGTTAC
Source organism: uncultured Bacteroides sp. (assembly GCA_964396885.1). Taxonomy (GTDB): domain Bacteria; phylum Bacillota; class Clostridia; order Oscillospirales; family Acutalibacteraceae; genus Eubacterium_R. The sequence continues at coordinate 29,683 of CAYNGP010000014.1, forward strand.
TAGGTGTACCCTTTACTTTTACTTGTTCCGGCAAAACAAAATCATTTCCCATTATAGTTTTAATATCCTCTTCAGTACATATAACAATTATCCAAATAAATATCTTTAATCCACAAGATTTTGTTGTACTGCAAACTTTCATTTTCAATTCATCAACCAATTCTTCTATTTTAGCATTGAGATATTGAATTTTCGACTCCTCACGAATATAGTCATATGTTTTGTCCCTAAACACACTATCATCAATTGCCTTTTGTATAGTATTTAGTATATTACATTGGATTCCATCACCTAAAATTTCTTTATATACACTTAACACTAGAAAATAACCCTCTGAATTTACCTCTTCATTCACGTCATATATTTCATCATTTTCGATATTAGTAATCTGTATTTTTATATTATTTTTTCTTGCATTTTGCGATATAATATTTTCTAATATAGCTTTAATAGAACTTGCATAAGCTTTTCTGTTTTCATTCAAACATACAATCCCAATTGCAAAATTTTCGAAGATAGTTTTTCTAACAGCATCATCAAATATTTCATTCCATGTTGACAGACTGTCATTAACAAATTTAGAATAATACTTCCATTTATTATCATCTATTCTAAAAAACCATTCAAATTTGTATTGATTTTCACCCAACGTTTTTACACCTCCTTTGAAATACTATATATAATTTAATAAATATTCTTCCAGTTTAGGACAATTATAAGTTGTTGCAAAATATGTTCTAAGCGATTTTATAACAAAGGTTATAATATAATTAAAATCATCATCATCCAAAAATTTTTCCAAACATTTAAAACATGCTTCTTTATATTTGTTATCTTTAATTAACTCTTCTAACCATTGAAAATTTTCATATTTGCATTTTATAAAGTATTTTAAAATATAGATTTTCAACTCAATATTAACACTTTTAAATTTGTGAATTATTCTTATTTCATCATCTGTATAATTTTTATTTTCCTTTGGTTTAACATAATCCGTAATAAAACTCTCTATTAAATTTGTATTATATTCTGAATCAGAAATAAAAAACAACATAAAGGAATCTTCAACATTATTAACATATATACTGCGTTCATCCGGATTTTTAATGTATAAATCCATGCAAATTAAAACTTCTTTTTTTAATAAATTTCTTTTAGCATCAATGACATTTGACTTCATTATACATTCACAGAATCTATTTTTTTCTTCTTTTGAAAAACCGAAATAGAACACACAATCCGCCGTTAAAAAACCAGCATTATGTAAATCAATCAAAACACGGTAACAAGGCTTATCAATAGCTTTTTTCCGTATTTCCGACTCATTGAATTCAGGTAAAACTACACTCTTTCCGGCACGCACTAAATTGTAATCATCAGGAAACAAAACTTTGTATAATGAGAATGCCAAAATTTGCGACTTTTCTTTATAATTTATAATTTCCTCATGGCCATACTTATTAGTTTCAATTGCATCGAGTACAAAATACTCATTTTTTATTTGGTTAATAGTTCTGTAATCTGTTAACTCAGTCACATTTCTTGCAAGTTCTGAAAAAAACAATTTATCTCCAGCATCCACTCCAAGTTTATCAAATGACATATTAATATAATGATTTATATTTCCTTGTCCAAGCTGAGAATATATCGGCAATATATAATCAAAAAATTTTGTTTGATTAATTAATGCCAGCAAGCTGTCATTAATCACATAAATAAAACTAATTTTTTTCTTTTTTAAACGTTCATTAACCGAATAATTTATTCTGTGTAAATTCGTAAAAATATCAATACATATATCCGAATCCAATCTATCCATATCTTCAAAAACAATTGCATCGTATTTTTTAGATTTTCTGGATAATGATTCAATCATATAGATAAGTTCAAAACTATATTTTTCTAAAACCGATTCCTCAATTTCTGCCGTTGCTCCAATTTCAGCATTTGAATGACTAAGTGATGCCGAAATTTCTTTTACTTTAACTCGCATTAATAGTTTATATAACCCAAATCCAAGGAAACCAGCAGTACATAATCCAGCAAATACATACATAAGTAAATGTATAGAATGTAATGAACCTTTGTAAAAAAACGAATGAACAAATTCAGAAACCTGTGTATGAAAAATCAAAGATAAAACAACACAAATATATAATCCAAAAACAATAGCAACGAATTTATTTAATTTTTGCTTTTTGGTTTCGTTAACCATTCTAAAATGACTTTGAGGAAAATCTTTTTTATGACAAACAGATATTAATTGCCTTAATAGTGAACATTCTAATTTTTGTTTATCAAAATCACTTTTCTCATTATCGTTCCATAGTTTAATTTCATCAGACTCACTATTCACATTAAATTCAGAAAGTGATAAATACAAAAACCTTTTATCTTCTTTATTACAAAAAGTGCGAAGCAAGCTGCTCTTTCCTATTCCAAAATCACCGGTAACAGCTATATTATGAATTCTTTTTTCTTCTAAAGCATCAGTGAGAAACGTCTTATAAACAGAATAATTAGAATTATCCTCTAAGTGATCGTCAGGAGAAAGAGGAAATATTTTTTTATTTACAAGATTTTCTTTTTTTGATTTTTTAAACAAATTCATTTCCATCACATTTATCTTTCTAAATTTAAGTCTTATATATTAGTAGTGTCGAAAACTGTCGAAGGTAACAAAAAAACATTAAAAATTAACATTTTATTTACAAATCATTCAAAAACAAAACAAACCCGAGAGCAATATGAAGTGAACCCCAAAGTTTAGACAAATAAATATTAAAAAGAGAGAGAATGAGT